>NZ_JADBHL010000010.1:0-39918 GCF_014892235.1 Sneathia sp. DSM 16631
ATGCTTTTAGCTGTTTCATCAGTCCACATCCCTCAAAATTATTTAATCCTTTGTCCTTGTTCTTCTATATTTTACAACAAGAACTAAGTGATAATACAGTAAGAATACTGAATGAGAATTACTATCCAACATCATTATTATTACTCCTATTTTTATATAAAAAAACTAGATTCAATAAATTCTTAAATCTAGTCTTATAGTTTTTTGAATTTTTTCAATTCTTTGTTTCAAAAACTGTAAACAACCTGCACTACTTTTAAATTTTTTAAAAGCCATATGTTTTTATTTCTAGCGTGAAAACTACACCACTCATGCACAGCCTAGAGCGAGACCTATATATCTCTTTCAAGTATATTATATCATTTTGTTTAATAAAATCAAGACGAAATTTAATTATACAGTTTTCACATATTATATATTATTTGTTTGTTTTCTCTTCCTATACTTAGCTTCTTCTTCCTTACCAAGTGCCCAAATTATCTTATGTTCCTTTTCAGTTTTTCTAAGATCTATAACTCTTTGGTTGGCTGAACCTCTAAACTGTAGTTTTAGGTCTAATAAGTCTTGTATAAATTTACCATCTACTAATACATCAACTAAATCTAAAAGTTTTTTTGTATATGGCAATTTCTTATACATATACCCTATAACAAACTCATATGTGTACCCTGTATAGCACCATATTGTCTTATTAGGCACTTCTTCTCTCACTCTAACTACAAGCTTATACACCCATTCTTGATTATCTGGATCTAATGGTTCACCACCCAAAAGAGTTAGCCCTTTAATGTAGTCTCTTTTTAACAATTTAACAATATATTCTATAGTATCATAAGTAAACTCTTTACCTGTATCAAATTCCCAAATATCTTCATTAAAGCAACCTTTACATTTATGCTTACAACCACTAACAAAAAGTGACGTTCTTATACCAGGTCCATCTGCAACATCCATTTCTTTTATTAAAGCATAATTCATAGATGTAGAACTCTTTTACTAATTTCTTTAGTTTTACCTTCATTCCAGAAGTTTTCACCTAAGTAACCACAAGTTCTTCTAGTTACATTCATCTTTCCATGATCCTTATTATGACATTGTGGACATTCCCATTCACCATCACTATTTACTATTATTTCTTCATCATATCCGCATACATGACAATAGTCTGACTTAGTGTTGAATTCTGCATATTGTATGTGATCATACATAAACTTAACCACTTCTTCTATTGCTTCTAGGTTTTTTGATAAATTAGGAATTTCTACATAAGATATAGCTCCACCATTAGAGATAGATTGGAATTGTGATTCAAATTCAAATTTACTCATTGCATCTATTTTTTCACGAACATCTACGTGATATGAATTTGTGTAATATCCTTTATCAGTAATATCCTTTATACTTCCAAATCTTTCTAAGTCTATTTTAGCAAATCTATAGCATAGAGATTCTGCTGGTGTTCCATATAGCCCAAATCCTATACCAGTTTCTTTTTTCCACTTATCACAAGCGTCTCTTAATTTATGCATAACTTTCAACGCAAATTCAAGTCCCTTTTTAGTTGTATGACTTTGACCTGTAACAAGTTTTGATGCTTCATATAGCCCTATATATCCCAATGATATTGTTGAGTATCCATTAAGTAAATACTTATCTATTTTTTCACCTTTTTTCAGTCTAGCAATTGCACCATATTGCCAGTGTATTGGTGATATGTCTGATAGTGTTCCCATCAATCTATTATGTCTTGCCATTAAACCTTCATAAGCTAAATTAAGTCTTTCATCTAACAATTTCATATATTCATCTTCATTAGGCCCTGATAATATACCTATTTGTGCAAGATTTAAGCTGACAACACCTTGATTAAATCTACCTTCAAATATATATTCACCTTTTTCATTTTTGTATGGAGATAAAAATGATCTACATCCCATAGGGCTAAATACATTACCTTCATAATTTTCTCTCATTTTTTTAGCACTAATATAGTCTGGATACATTCTCTTACTGCTACATTTTACAGCAAGTTTTGTTAAGTAGTCATACTTACCACCTTTTAAGCAATTACATTCATCTAGAACATAAACTAATTTAGGGAATGCTGGTGTAATATATACTCCTTTTTCGTTTTTTATACCTTCATATCTTTGTTTTAAGACTTCTTCTATTATCATTGCTGCTTCTTCCTTGTATGGATCATTTTCATCTATTTCAAGGAATAATGTAACAAATGGTGATTGTCCATTAGTAGTCATCAAAGTATTTATTTGATATTGTATTGTTTGTACACCTGATTTCAATTCATCTTTTAATCTTTCATCCACTAATTTTTCTAATAAATCTTCTGTTAATTCACCTTCAAATTTTTCCTTTATTTGTTTTAAGTACTTTTCTTTACTTCTTCTCAAGTACTTTCCTAGGTGTTTAATATTTACAGATTGACCACCATATTGACTACTTGCAACAGCTGCAATAATTTGTGTCATAATAGTACAAGCTACTTGGAAGCTCTTAGGTGATTCAATTAGCTTACCATTCATTACAGTTCCGTTTTCTAACATATCTTTAATGTTTATCAAACAGCAATTAAATATGGGTTGTAAAAAATAGTCCATATCGTGAAAATGTAGTACACCATCATCATGAGCTTTTCTTAATTTTTCAGGTAAAAGTATTCTTCTACTTAAGTCTTTAGATACTTCTCCTGCTATTAAGTCTCTTTGTGTTGAGGCAACGCTTGCATTCTTATTAGAATTTTCTTCTCCAACTTCCTTATTCTTATTACTTATTAAACTTAATATTGAATCATCAGTTGTATTTGCCTTTCTAACTAAAGCTCTCTTATATCTATATATTATATATTTTTTAGCTAATACATACTTATTATCTTCCATCAACTTTTGTTCTATAAAGTCTTGTATTCCTTCAACAGTCAAGTTATTCTTTAGAGTTTTCTCAACTTCAGATACTATTTCTAATATTTTTTCATGTGAAACTCTTTCACTTTCTGTAACTTCTGCATTTGCCTTATTTATAGCATTGATTATCTTGTTTTCATCATATTGGACTTTTCTTCCATCACGCTTTTTTACTAACACTGTACATCCACCTTTCACTATATGTTGTGGTGTTCCCACAACCTTTTCACAATATATCCATATTATATCCCAATTAATGTATTTTGTCATCTTTTTTTTATATGAAATTCTTGCATTTTTTAACTAGATTATCTAATACCTATTTAAAGCAACAAAAAAGGTGTAAAAAAATTTTTACACCTTATTTAACCTTAAATTCATCATTTCCAATAAAGCCATTTGTAAATAAATTATCTTTAACTTCTAGTACACTAGGTATCCACTTTAGGTTAAATCTACTCTTTATTTCATCGTTTAAGATATAGTAAACATTAGGTTTACCCTTAGAATAATTTAGATATTCTTCATAAGTATACTTAGTTGGTTGTATCAAATAGATTAACTTTCTCTTGCCCTTTATTTTTTTTAGTCTTTCATATTCTTTTACACAATCAGAACACCAAGGTGCACCGTAGATTATTAAAGTATTTCTAGAGACTATATCTAATAATCTATACTCTTCTCCCTTATCATCCTTTACCTTAATATCTTGTAATTTTTCTCTAACAGCTTTATCAATATTTAATTTTTCATGATTATAGAAAGTCTTAGTAGTGAAATATTCATCATCTAGCTCTACTATATTATTCTTCTCACCATCATACTTATATATCATAGGTACATATTTAATACCCATATAATTTGCCATATCACCATTATTGTCATAGTAAACATCATAATTATATCCATTCTTTTTGAAGTATTCTTCTATTTTTTCTTTTGCTTCATTTGGATATATTACGCTTACAATATTTGCCATATCCTTATACTTATTCTTTATTTCTTGCATATGCTTAAATTCAGATACACAAACATGACAATGTATAGAGCCATATACAATATATTTATTCTTTAGTTTATTGTAATCTAGATCATTTACAATTCTATTTTCATTTTCCACCACTTTATTCTCTATCATACATTTATTCCTGCTACATTCATTAGAAAATGAAAATACAGAAAATATTGTAAATAATAATAAAATTTTTTTCATATTCACTCTCACTTATACATTTTTAATATATTAGTATAGCACGCAATATTTTTATCATTTTTAGATAATTCTAATAAACAGCTTGCTGCTAACTTAGGATTTGTAATCCACATATTCAATGCTATTCTCTTTTTTTCTAGCTTGTCTTTTGATAAATCATATCTCATCTTTAATATGATATATTCATTTTCTCCAGTATAATTCTTTGTTAATTTTAGAAATTCTTTTTCTTTTCCTATCTTCTTCGCTATATCCGATAATCTATATACTACATAGTCTATATCAAACCCATAACTATATGCTTTCAAATATTCATTATACGCAGTTTTTAAGTCTTTGTAATAATAGTCAAAATCTGCAATATATATACAATTTTTAGGATTATCATCTACATTTGATAAAATATAGTTAATATTTGATATATTACCCGATTCAACACAATTTGAAAGTAAAATCGCATAGGCCCTTTTTGCATACTTATTCATCTTATCTAGCAATTCTACACTAGGATTATCTATCTTATTAACACTAACATACTCTTCTATTGCAGGTCCAAAATTCATACTAACTAATTTATTTAAAATTTGATTTGACACTACACTATCCTTATCCAAGGTAAGGTATTTTATAAACAAAGCCGTTTCATCATTCTTTTCTATATCGTCTTTTAAGACATCATAAACAATTTCATAGTCTACAGGATAAGTAATAACGAAGTTTTTAAATTTTTCTTTTTCATCATCACTCGCTTTTTTATCCTTCATCTTGTTATATATCTCTTCAACTTCAAAAAACTCATCCTTATTTTTATCCAACACCTTATATATATATTCATCACTCTTAACATTACACTTAGTAAGTATATTATATGCCTTTTTAAACTCAAAATTATAGTAATACTGCTCATACAAGGCCTTTATAGCAAGCACATTACCACTATCTTTTGCCTTTACAAAGTTCTTGTTTATATAATAATCATAACCCAAACACTTATCTTTTTTTGTACTATAAAACTTAACTAATTCATCATACTCTAGTAGATTATTCACCACCTTGTATAATAAATCATCACTAGGGTTTTGAGAATACGCCTTATCAAAGTATTTGATATAGTCTTTATCTCCATTATATAAAGAAATTATACCACTTTCTATATAATCTAAATATTTCCCTTCCCTATTATTAAAGTCAAAACATGACATACATAAAAGTAATAAAAGAGAAATAAATATCTTTTTTATCATTTCACTTTAGCACCAACTTTTACTTCATCAGAAATTTCTATAAGTCTAACATTCTTTTTTTGTTCTGTTGTAAGTAACATACCTTGAGAAATGTTCCCTACTAACTTAACTGGTTCTAGATTTAGAACTGCCAAGACTTTTTTACCAACTAACTTTTTAGGTTCTTTGTAATAATGCTTTATACCTGATAATATTTGTCTTTTTTCCTTACCAGTATCAACTATGAACTTAAGTAATCTGTCTGATGATTCTACTTCACTAACTTTTAATATTTCAACAACAGATATTTTTACCTTAGAAAAATCATCTATATTTATTGCATCTTGTATTTTTAATTCATCATCAAATTCCTTTTCTTTCTTTTCAATACGTGGGAATATAGGGCTTGCATTTCCTATCTTAGTATTAGGCATATAGTCACCAATTTCATATATATTTGTCTTAATATCTACAACACCTAATTGATTTAGCATTTTTTTGCTTGAATCAATTAATACTGGAGAAACTAAATAACTACACTTGTATATCATATCAAATAGTGTATACATTACTGTTCTTAGTCTATCAAGATTATTTTCTTTAAATAAACTCCATGGCATAGTTTCGTCTATATACTTATTCATTCTAGATATTAACTTCCATATAGATTCTAATGCTTTAGAAAAGTTTGCTTCTTCTACCTTAGAATATACATCTTTTAATACTTCGTTATATAGTTTATATATACCATCTTCTATTTCTGTTCTTTCTCCTGATTCTTTAACTACTTCTCCGAAGTATTTCTTTTGCATACCTAGTGTTCTATTTAATAAATTACCTAAGTCATTAGCTAAATCTGCATTTATTCTTAATACCATTTGATTTTCTGAATAATCTGCATCTTGTCCTAGTGTTGATTCACGTAATAGGAAATATCTAAAGGCATCTACACCGTATTTTTCTACTTCTTCTATAGGATCTACTACATTACCTAAAGACTTACTCATCTTCTCACCATTAACTGTCCACCAACCATGTGCAACTATATGGTCAGGTAACTTTATACCAGCTGACATTAGCATTGCAGGCCATATTATTGCATGAAATCTTAAAATATCTTTACCAACAAAGTGATAAATATCTCCATTATTCCAAACATGATTGAAATATTCTTCATCTGTCCCATATTTTGCACCTGTTAAATAGTTAGTTAACGCATCAAACCAAACATATACTATATGATTCTTTTCTTCTGTAAGATTAATTGGTATACCCCAATTAAATGATGTTCTTGAAATAGATAAGTCTTGTAACCCTTGGTTTATAAACGCAATCAATTCATTTTTTCTTTGTTTTGGTATAATGAAATCATCGTGTTCTTCATAGTATTTAAGTAACTTATCTGCGTATTTTGATAGTCTAAAGAAATATGATGGTTCAGATACTTCTATTACTTCCTTACCCATATATTTCCCATCAACTAATTGACTTTCAGTTACAAATGTTTCTTCTGATACACAGTATTTTCCCTTATACTCACCTAAGTATATATCACCATTATCATAAACTTTTTGTAGTATCTTTTGCACTGTATCTATATGTCTTTGTTCTGTTGTTCGTATAAAGTCATCATTTGATATAGATAAAGCCTTCCATAAATCAATGAAATCTTTTGACATTTTATCTACCCATTGTTGTGGTGTCACCTTATTTTTCTCTGCTGATTCTTGTATTTTTTGTCCATGTTCATCAGTACCTGTTAAAAATTTAACTTCTTGTCCGTATAATCTTTCATATCTTGCAAGTGTATCACACAATATTGTTGTATATGCTGTTCCTATATGTGCCTTTGCATTTGGATAGTATATAGGTGTTGTTATGTATTTCATGTATCCTCCTTAGTTATAAAAATTAAAGTTTGTTTGTCTATATGCTTCATATAAAATAATTGCTACCGAATTAGAAAGATTTAATGATCTTCCCAAAGGTAACATAGGTATTGTTATACATCTTTCTGGATTTTCCATTAATATGTCCTCAGGTATACCCCTTGATTCAGGACCAAACATAATAAAATCATCTTGATTAAACTTGACGTCTGTATAGCGAGTATCAGTCTTAGTTGTAGCATAAAATATTCTACATCCCTTATTATTTTCTAAAAATTCTTCAAAACTTTCCCATACAAATAATTGGACATCATGCCAATAATCAAGTCCTGCTCTTTTTATTTTCTTTTCATCTAATTCAAATCCTAATGGTTTTATTAAATGTAGTTCTGAATTAGTTAATACACAAGTACGACCAATATTCCCTGTATTATACGGAATTTCTGGTTGGTATAAAACGATACGCATTTTTTCTCCTTATTTCTTATTCATTAGTAGCTTATATTCCTCTAAGCTGATTTTTTGTCCAGATTTAAAATTATTCTTTCTAACTCTAGCCCCTGTTGTAGTTGGGATATTCCTATTATTTATGTGTGTTATAGCTATTGCAATTGCATCTGCTGCATCATCTGGTTTGGGTATTTCATCTAAATTTAATATCATTTTTACAGTTTCTTGTATTTGCTTTTTAGTTGCTCTACCATATGATGTAACTCCCATTTTTACCTGTAATGGCGTATAATCAAATATATCTAAACCATTCATTTGGCAAGCTAGAACTATTACACCCCTTGCTTGTCCTACTTTTATTACAGTCTTTTGATTTTTAAAAAAGTATAATTCTTCAATTGCAACTTCTCTTGGCTTATATAATTTAATAATCGTATCTAATCTTTGGAATATTATCTCCAATCTTCTGGGCATAGGTAAATCTTGTTCAGTAAATATACAACCATAATCAATTAGCTTGTACTTTCCACTTTCTATATCCAAAATTGAATACCCAACTATAGCTGTACCTGGATCTATACCCAATACTCTCATTAAAATCACCTCTTTGTATTATATCATAATACTATTTAAATGTATATAAAAGTTAAAAAATTGCACCATTACATGGTGCAATATATTTTATAATAATTTTTTTTATTCCAAACAAAAATTTCACTAACGTATATATTCTAATGAACACTTTAATTTTGCATTTGCATTTATATAGCCAAATTCTTTAGATGCTGGATAGTATCCATCAAATGTAGCTACAACAGTTTTTTCTTTTTTCATTTGAACTTCAGTATTTACTTTAAACACTAAATTATTATTTATATTCCAGTCAACTTGTGCATAAGGTTTAAAACTTATACTAGCTCCATATACCCATTTGTCTGCTTCATTTTTAACCTGATTTTTTAAATCTGGAAATTTATTATAATAATTATTATTCTCTCTTCTACCTAAAAGTCTATTCTCAGGTGCTTTTCTTTGTATTATTTCATATGCTGTATCTAAACCAAATGTTAGTTTTATATCCTCTATTTTATCATATATATATTTTATATCTACTCCTGGTTTAAAACTATTAATTGTATAATAATCATTTTTACTAGAATAATGTGATACCTCATCTTCTAAATACGGTGTTATTATTACGTTTTTACCTATTTCCTTTTTGTAAGAAATTTTCACTTTATTTTTAACATTATGTTCTACTTTGCTTAATAAAGTTGAATAGTCTAATTTATTTTCTATCATAAAGTTTTTATACTCTATTTTAGTATCATTCTTTATATTAATATTATTCTTTGTCTTTGATTTGTCTATAACTAATTTTTGATTTTTTGATGGTATAGCTTTAATTATTTCTAAATATCTAATTTTTTTCTTTGATACTTTATTTTCAAATTCATTCTCTTTGTATTCTCTTATAGTTTCAAAAACTCTATGTACTTCATATCCATCTTTTGTCTTATATATCTTCTTATCAACCAATTCATGTGGTGATGCTCCATTTATTTTTCCATTTTTTATCATAATATCTCTATCAATTGTATTTTCAAATTTATACTCATTACTTACAGAATATGTACCATCACTTATTTTTTCTGTTTCATATCTATATTTAAATTTAGTTTCATTTTCAAATACTAAATCTTTTATTAATAAATTAGTCTTCTTATATTTTAAACCTATATCTACTTGATGTTTATCATCTTTTTTATTAAATTGTAAACCTGTAAGTTTTAAAAATTGATTTTTTAAGTAATTCCCTTTGTGAGTGTATGCAACAGATAATTTAATTTGATCTATTTTTTCATGTTCATGATCTAATATTTCGTAAAATTTATGGAATCTTTTGGTTTCTTTATTTTTATCATAAAATAATTCAACTCTATTTTTAAAATTTAATCTTTCACTAATATTATTTAATTGCATTCCATTATACACATACGCCCCTATAACTGTATCATCATTATACTTATACCTAAAATCTGTGTCTAGTTCTACTGCTAGTGGTTTGAAAATTTTTCTTGTATAAAGTCTTGGAATAAATGATAATGAGTATTTATCATTAAAAACATTGGTATTTTTTAGTTCTAATATTCCATCTCCACCATATCTTCTTACTTCGTCATCTTTTTCTAAAAATGATGTTAAATATTGTGTATACTTAAATCCATTTAATCCATTAAAATATTGCACAGAAGCTTTTGCTTGTAAATCATTTGTTTTCTTTATTAATTTTTTGTATCTAGATGACAATATATTTAAATCTTGTCTATTTTCAACATTTGAATGATTATGTTCATGAGTATGTTCGTGAGTATGTTCATGAGTATGTTCATGATCATGATCAGGGTCTTCATGACTATGTTGATGAATTTGTTTTTCATCATTAAATATTGCCTGTTCTACTGAATTAGTATTTCCTAAACGTGGTGTTGGCAACTTATATGTATTTGCATATTTTGTACCATGCCAAACCTCGTATTTTATTTCAGTATCTCCAAAAAAATTACTAGTCTTTTCTGTTATTTCCTCTGGCTTGTACTCTTTATTTTGTACATATAAACTTTCACTTTCAAAAGCTGTATCTTTACTTGTAATTATACTTCTTTTACCTTTTAACATTACGTTAAATTTCCATTTTGAATCTAAGCTACTAACTGTTAAATCTGCTAATGTATACTTAATTGATGGTGCAAACCAAAGCTTACCTCTCTTTGGCATATTAAATTCTGCATTTGACTTAAAATCTATTCTTAAATTTTTCCTCTCATTTGCAAACACAAAATTTGATAATAATAATAAAATAAAAATTTTCTCCTTCATAATACCTCCCTGCGAAGTATAACAAATGATTTTCATTATTGCTAGAGGCTCTATTCAGTTATTTTTTAGTTATATTTACACTTTTTTTAATATTATTATCATTATCTACAAAAAATTTTTTTAGTTATTTTTCAGTTAAAAAAAAGCCTATCCCAAGGCTTTTAACATATTTTTTAATACTCTTTCCAATTTCTTTCTACTACAGGCTGCATTTAACCTAATGTAACCCTTTCCACTTTCTCCAAAGACACTACCCATAACTACCACTAAATTGGCCTTATTCACTAAAATGTCCTGCATTTGTTTTTCTGATATACCAAGACTTCTAAGGTCTATAAAGCAAAGGTATGTTGCTTCTGGAATAAAGAATTTAACATTAGGTAAGTTTTCTTTTAAAAACTTATCTATGAATAATAGGTTTTGTTCTATATATTTTTTTAAGTTATCTAGCCATAATGTTGCCCCTCTATGTGCTGCCATAATAGCTTCTATTGCTATAGCATTAGGTCTATATATATCTTTTTTTCTCCATTCATCAAAATATATACTAGCTTCTTCTTTGTTTCTTAAAACACATACACTTGCCTGTATTCCAGATAAGTTAAATGTTTTTGTACTAGATATGAAGGTGATTGTGTTTTCATAATATTGTCTAAAAACATAGTGTTTGTTGTTAAATAAGGTTAAATCTGCATGTATTTCATCTGATATAACCAGAACGTTATACTCCCTACAAATATTAGCAATCTTTTTTAATTCTTCACTTGTCCAAGATCTACCTAATGGATTATGAGGATTACATATTATTACTACCTTAACATCTCGTATTTTTCTATAAAAATCATCAAAATCTATTACAAACTTACCATTTTCATTTTTTAGCTTGCTTATTACAATATCTCTATTGGTATTTCCTACTATTCTTTTAAATGAAGCATATACAGGCTCAAATATTAATATCTTATCATGTTCTTTTGTAAATGTTTCTATTACAACTCTCATACCTGATATTACACCAGGGCAGTGCACCATACAATCTACATCAAATTTAAAGTCATAATTTTTTTCATACCAAGTCACATAAGATTCAAAATATTTTTTAGGTCTACTTGTATAACCTAATATCCCCTTATTAACCTTATCTATTATTGCCTTTTTAATGCAATCTGCTGTTTTAAATTCCATATCAGCAACAGATAATATATCTAAGTTTTTTCTTTTGTATAAGTCAAATGCTTCATCATATTTTGAGGAATTTGTATCTTCCCTATTAACTATCTCATCAAAATTAAATTCTTCCATATTCTTACACTTTCTTAATATCTTTTAGTGAACTTCTAATATCTATTTTTCTAACAAATGACACAAAATCTGTTATCAAATCATTAGTTGTATTATCTCTCATATACATAATTTGAAACTTATTATAGCTCTTTGTAAATCTATACATTACTTTAAATTCGTTATACTTTAAATTTTCATGTACGCAATAATATGGTAATACAGCATATCCAACACCCATTTTTACTAATCTTTTGGTTGTTTCTATACTACCATTTACATTCATTATTTTTTCAATATTTATTCCAATTTTTTCTTCAAATTTATTTATATATAGCAATGTTTGTTCTGCATTACGCTTTAGATAATATATATTATTTAAATCTTCATAATTTTCAATTTCATTTGGTGCTATTATTACAAAAGGATAATCATCTGTATTAATTACCCTTATACTATCGTCTTTAATATACAAGTCTTCCGTTATTATTACATCTAACTTTCCTTCTTTTAAGTATTTGTATAAGGTTGCTGAGTTTTTTACAAATATATCTAATTCAACATTAGGTCTTAATTGTAAATACTTTTTAACTATCGTAGGTAGTATTGGTTCACCAACATTATGAGTTGCACCGATTAATATCTTCTTTTTTTGTTCAGTTATTAATCTTTTCATAACACATTCCATTCTATCTACTCTCTCAAAAATATCTTGAGCCATTTTGAATAAATTTTGACCTTCTATTGTTAATTTAAAAGATTTTGAATTTCTTTCAATTAGTTGAACATCCATACTTTGTTCTAGTTTCTTTATTTGTATAGATACTGCTGATTGACTAATGTATAACTTCTGACTTGCCTTTGTAAAGCTTTTAGCAAGACACGCTTCATAAAACACCTTCAAACTATTGAGATCCACACTATTCACCTAACACTTTCTCTATATCATCATATATGACTAAGTCTGCAATATAGTCCATATTAGTTTTAGTCATATTTATTAACACTAGCTTTCTTCCATTAAAGTATCTAATATACCCTGCTGCAGGATATACTGATAATGATGTCCCAGCTACTATTAACACATCTGCATTTTGTATATATTTAATCGCTCTACTACTTGATGTATAGTCTAACATTTCACCATATAGGGTAATATCTGGTCTAATTACACCACCACAACTACATCTACTAATACCCTTATCTTTCATTACATCATATATGGTATATTTTTTCTTACATTTTATACAATATTGACGATACAAGCTACCATGTAACTCTATTACATTTTTAGCACCTGCAAGTTGGTGTAAGTTGTCAATATTCTGTGTAATAACTGCCTTTAACTTACCCATTTTTTCTAATTTTGTAAGAAACATATGAGCTTTATTAGGCTTTGCATCAAGATAAACTAAATTTTTCTTATAGAACTCTGAAAAACCTTCTTTATCTTCATTGAAATAATCTATACTCAAAAGATATTCAGGATTTTTGGAATACAATCCGTTACTTGATCTAAAATCTGGTATACCTGATGGAACAGACACTCCTGCTCCTCCAAAAAACACAATATTATCACTTTCATCTATGATTTTTTTTAGCCGTGTATCCAACTTTCATCCTTTCTGTAAAAAAAAATGGTGCCTAAGATCAGGGTCGAACTGATAACCTTACGGGTATGAACCGTATGCTCTAACCAGTTGAGCTACCTAGGCGCCTTTTTTTGAACAATACTATACTATCAAATTAAAAAAAGTTTGTCAAGCACTTTTTTTCGACCTTACGTATAGTATAATCTTTTTTTTGTAATTTGACAATATATAGTCTTTAATGTTACAATTTTAGTTAGTTCGTTAGAAGGTGATATTAAATGAAAAACATATTAATTGGTTCAATTTTAAAAAAAGATATGATAGTAACTGAAAATGATTTAGCAACTATTTGGGGTTCTGGAAAGGCAAAAGTTTATGCAACACCTTGCATGATTTCCTTTATGGAATTAACATCTACTGAATTAATTGATCAATTTTTAGAAAATGATGAAATTACTGTTGGTACTATGGTAAATATTCGTCACCTAAAAGCAAGTCCTGTTGGGGCAAAGATAACTTGCAGAGCAGAAATTACTTCTGTTAATGGAAGATTAATTAACCTTAATGTAGACTGCTATATGAATGATGATATATTAATAGGTACAGGTACTCATCAAAGATGTATCGTAGAAAAAGAAAAATTTGAAAATAAATGCTATAACAAAAAGGAGATATAATGCAAAAGATAAAAAATATAGCGATAATAGCTCACGTTGACCATGGTAAAACAACATTAGTCGATGCACTATTACGCCAATCAGGAACTTTTTCAAGTCATCAAAAAGTTGAAGAAAGAGTTATGGATAATAACGACCTTGAAAGAGAAAGAGGTATTACAATATTCTCAAAAAATGCCTCTATACATTATAAGGACTATAAGATAAACATAGTTGATACTCCAGGACATGCTGATTTTGGTGGTGAAGTACAAAGAATTTTAAAAATGGTAGATTCTGTACTTTTACTTGTAGACGCTTTTGAAGGTGTTATGCCTCAAACAAAATACGTACTAAAACAAGCATTAGATCATGGATTATGCCCTATTGTTGTAATAAATAAGATTGATAGACCTCACTGTACACCAGAAGAAATTGTTAACAACGTCTTTGACTTATTTGTCGAACTAGGTGCTAATGAAAAGCAATTGGACTTCCCTATAGTCTACACTAGTGCAAAAATGGGAATATCAAAGCTTGATTTAAACAGTGATCATAGTGATATGAAAGACTTATTTGAAACAATCTTAAAATATGCAAATGATCCATCTGGTGATGAAAACAAACCATTACAAATGCAAATTATGAATACTGAGTATGATGATTATGTTGGAAAACTTGGAACAGGTAGAATATATAACGGGAAAATAGCAAGAAACCAAGAAGTTGCCATTGTTAAAAGAAATGGTGATGTAGTAAAAGCTAAAATAGGAAGAATCTATACATATGAAGGACTAAAAAGAGTAGAAACTGAAACTGCAACTTGTGGTGAAATTATTACCATTGCAGGTATAGACCATATAGATATAGGGGAAACTATTTGCGATAAAGATAATGTTAAGGCATTACCACTAATAGAAATTGATGAACCTACATTATCAATGACATTTATGGTTAATTCTTCACCTTTTGCAGGTCGTGATGGTAAGTTTATTACTTCAAGAAATATACTTGAAAGACTACAAAAAGAAGTAAGCCATAATGTAAGTATGAGATTAGAATTAACAAATAGTGCTGATGCCTTTATTGTAAAAGGTAGAGGTGAACTACAATTATCTATACTACTTGAAAATATGAGAAGAGAAGGATATGAAGTTGCTGTTTCAAGACCACAAGTTATCTACAAACAAATTAATGGAGAAAAATGTGAACCTATAGAACTTGTTACAGTAGATGTTAACAGTGATTTTAGTGGTGTTGTTATAGAAAAGCTTGGTTTGAGAAAAGGTGAGTTAATAAGTATGACACCTAATAATGATGGATATACTAGACTAGAATTTAAAGTCCCATCACGTGGATTATTAGGATTTACTAATGAATTCTTAACTGAAACTAAGGGTACTGGTATACTAAATCATACTTTCCTTGAATATGAAAAGTATAAGGGAGATATAGCTACTGGTAAAAAAGGTGCATTAATTGCAATAGAAGCTGGTGTTTGTTATGCATATGCATTAAATAACCTTCAACCAAGAGGTATACTATTTGTTGAACCTGGTGATGAAGTTTATGAAGGTATGATAGTTGGTGAACATACAAAAGATAATGATCTTGTTGTAAATACATGTAAGAGTAAGAAATTAACTAACATGAGAGCAGCAGGTTCAGATGACAATGTTAATCTAGCTCCTGCTAAAAAGTTCACACTTGAATTAGCACTAGAATATATTTCAGATGATGAATTAGTTGAAATAACACCTAATCATTTGAGATTGAGAAAGAGAATACTATCTGAACTTGAAAGAAGAAAACATAGAAATCAATTAAGTAGAGAAGAAATTTAAAAAATACAGGCAAGTCTATTTTGCCTGTATTTTATTAATGTATAAATTCATATCGTTATATCTCAAAACGTTTTTATCCGTAAAGCCATCTATACCGTCTACTCTTCCACGATTAGAATACTGCCATATTATCCATCTTTTACTTTCTTTTATTTTAGGGTAATTCTTTATATCCCTTATCCATAAAGGATTATCTTCCAACTCACCCTTTAAAAAATTATTATATGACTTATAGTCCGTATAGATTATAACTCTCTTGTTATATTTTTCTTCTAATAAGTCTATCATTTCTTTTAATTCTGCTATTACTCTGTCCTTATCATATTTTCTTGAGATTTCTACATCTATTATTGGTGGAAAGCTATCACTTACAATAGGTACTTTAGACATATAGTATAATGCTTGTTCTCTTCCACTAGATAACATTGAGAAAAAATGATATGCACCTACCTTAAATCCATTTAATTGGGCTTTATTCCAATTATATAGAAAGTCTGTATCCATAAAATCTTTTCCCTCTGTTGCCTTCATTAAAACAAATTTGTAATTCTTGTCTACTTTTGTCCAATTAATTCTTATTTGATGGTGAGAAATATCTATCCCATGAATTGGGTAATTACTTGCCCTCAAATCATTATGGTATAAAACCCCAGAAAACTCTAAGTTCGCCATTATTAGCATAATATTAATTATTACAAGGAATACTATAAACTTTTTCATTTAGAAATTACTTTTTGTCCTCCCATATATGGTACTAATGCATCAGGTATAACTATACTTCCATCTTCTTGTTGATAATTTTCCATTATTGCTACTACAGTTCTTCCAACAGCAAGTCCTGATCCATTTAATGTGTGTACAAAATAGCTCTTTTTATCGTCTTTTGCTCTATATTTTATCATTGCTCTTCTTGCTTGGAAGTCTTCAGTATTTGAGCATGATGAAATTTCTCTATATTTATTTTGACTAGGAACCCATACTTCTATATCATATGTCTTAGCTGCAGAGAATCCTAAATCTCCACTACATAATGTAATTACTCTATAAGGTAAATTCAATTTTTGTAGTATATGTTCTGCACAGTTAACCATATGTTCCAATTCTTCATATGAATTCTTAGGATGTGCAATTTTAACCATTTCTACCTTATTAAATTGGTGTTGTCTAATTAAACCTTTTAAATCTTTTCCACCTGCACCTGCTTCTTTTCTAAAACAAGCTGTAAATCCACATATGTATTTTGGTAATTCATCTTCTTCTAAAATTTCTTGATTAAATAGATTAGTCAATGTAACTTCAGCTGTTGGGATTAAGAATAATTCTTCTCCTTCTATCTTATACATATCATCTTCAAATTTAGGTAATTGACCTGTACCTGTCATTATTTCTCTTTTTGCCATTTGTGGTGTCATTATTTCTGTGAATCCATGTTCATTAGTATGTGTATCTAGCATAAAGTTAATTAATGCTCTTTCTAATCTTGCAGCTTGTTTTTTGTATACTGTAAATCTTGATCCTGCAAGTTTTGATCCTCTTTCAAAATCTAATATATCTAGTGCAACACCTAATTCATCATGTGTTTTAATTGGAAAATCAAATTTACGAGGTGTCCCCCATCTTCTAACTTCTACATTTTCATCTTCATCCTTACCGAATGGAACTGAACTATGTAATTTATTAGGTATTCTGTATAGTAGATAGTTTAATTTTTCTTCAACCTTAGCTAAGTTTTCATCTAAACTCTTTATACTATCACCTATTGTTTGCATTTCTTTTAATAGTTCGCTTGCATCTTTCTTTTCTCTTTTTAATTTTCCTATTAAAGTACTTGATTCATTTCTCTTATTCTTTAATGCTTCAACTTCACCTAGTATTTCTCTTCTTTTCTTATCCAAGTCTAATACTACATCTAAATCAAAATCACTGTTTCTAGCTTTTAAAAATTTCTTTACTTCGTCACTATTTTCTCTTATATACTTTAAGTCTAACATAATATACCCCTATTTCATTAAATTTTTATATATACTCTTTTTTTCTATACTCATATTATCATCACCTAATATATCTAACTTTCCAAACTTTTTGGTATATATTAGGACATATAACGCTGAAGCATTTTTTAAAAATAGCTTTTTTTGCTCAGCACCTACATAACCAGGATATGAATATGTGAAATATCCTATTAAATTTCTTAATAGAAATTCTTCATATCCAAGTTCGTTAGATATACACTCAAACAAATATGTTTTAATCAATTTATTCTCGTCACAGGATATATATGACAAATCATATAGTAGTTTTAATAAAGTTTTAGGATCTCTTATCATCAGTTCATTTGCTAATTGTAAACTATGATACTTATCTGTATTAACTAAACTACGAAATAGTCTATCATATATTGTATCTGTATCTAACTTTGTTAATCTTTTTATCTTTTTATACTTTTTAACTACACAGTCTTTTTGATTCTTTTCTGCAATTTCTTGTTCACCAAAATATATTAATTCAAAAATATATGAAGGTTCTAAGACTTCTACAGTTAAGTCCTTTTTTACCCTATAATATGTCGGCTTTTCATTTTTTAAAATATATTTTTGCATTATTTGCTTCAAGTTCTTCATATATTTCTTTTAGCCTCCTAAATCTATTTCTTATACCAGATTTTGTAATATTTAATTTTTCTGCTAATTCTGATAATGATAAGTCCTCATTTTCTAATCTAATTATTGCAACTTCTCTTAGTGCATTATTTAAATTTTCAAGTCCTACACTATCTTTTATCTTATTTATCATCCTTATTTGTTCGGTAGCAGTTGCAATTTTTTTCGTTTCATTAGCAATTTCATAATTCATATTTCTTGTTATCTTTAATGATATCTCCTTGTTTATTGTAGTATCTTGATAACTAAAAAATGTATTTACTGCTCCAAATATGACTAACAAGTCAAGTATATCCTCATTATTTCTAATATATACAATATTTTTTTCTTTTTTCTTAGATAAAAATACTTTCTTATCCATTTTTTTAAGTTGGTCATACACCATATTTGCTACTCTATCATTATCTAGAAAAAAATCCATAGAATAACCTTTTTGTGGATCTTTAACATAACCATTACCTAGGAATATGCCTTTTAATAACCAGATATCATCTATATCAGTAGAGAATAAGTTATTAGTATCTTTTAACTGTATATTATACATATTATGACTTGTAATCTTATCACTTTTAATATAGCTAAAATTAAATTCTAAATCCTTTAATTTTTTTATATCCTCTAAAACTCTTTTAGCAATATAGCTTATTTCAGTTTTAAAATTAACTTCTTCCTTTATTATACCATCTTTTGATAGAAAAATTCCATATAATTCTGAAATTATTTCTTTTTCTGTTAAAGGTTGTATTAAAAGCATTTCTTTTTTTATCTTTGTTGAAAAAGATATTATATTATCTTGCATATTTTATTCCTGATTCCCAATTAATTCTATATATTATTATAATAAAGAAAATTGCTGCTACTACATTTGAAAATAGGTTGCCATAAAATACTGAATAATATGATAAGTATTTTTGCGTACATAGTATAAAGACATATCTAAATAGCCATATTCTAAGAAAACTCATTATTAATGGTACTGTTGTTCTACCTAGGGCATTAAATATTGCTTGGCATATCATAAATATACCATATGGTAGTATAGAATAAGTGTAAATCTTTAATGCTGAGTCTGCTACATTCAATACTTTTTCATGTGATGTAAATAGTAGTGTTAACTTAGTAACATTGGGTATTATTATACCTAAAGTTACAAGTGCAATTATTGTTGCAATTGTTAACCCTATCTTATATATCTTCTTAGCTTTTTCCTTATTACCCACTCCTATATTCAAACTTACCATAGTTGTAACTGTTGTACTTATACATGATGGTAGTTGGAAGCATAAACTGTTTATATTACTTGCTATACCAAGACCAGCTATAACTATTGCTCCATACTTACTTATTTCCATATTAATTAGTAAGAATCCTAAGTTTATCATCATATAGCTTATCATTGATGGTATCCCTATTTTTATCAATGTCTTTATTATTGAAAAACGGAATCTATAATCATTAATGTTTAATTGATATTCATATTTTTTTAAGAATAAGTCATAATACATCCAAAAGCTTACTACTATATATGCAGATAATGAAGCAAATACTGCCCCCTTTATATCCAATCTTAATAATTCTAGGAATATGAAGTTAAAGAATACTTTCAATATTAAAAGAACTACCATTCTACAAAATGATGCTTCTGGATTACCAGTTCCATCTTTAATAGAATTAAATATTGACGCCATAAATTGAAAAGGTATTACTAATGAATATAGCGATAGATATAGGTATACATCATTAGTCATATCTTTTGTTACTGTTGTTGATATATATGATGCAACAAATAGGCTAACTGGAATTAGAACTATACCACAAAATATCCCAAACACTAAAACCTGTAAGGATATTTTTTTTACTTCTTTTACATCTCCTTTACCTGCCATTTGACCTACCATTGCCATTGCCGCAACACCTAATCCTTGTGATAGACCTAACATAATGTTTATAGTTGGTTGTGAATAAGTTATTGCACCAGTTCTTTCTGGACCTATTATATGATTTAAGTATAGTCCATCAGTAAATGGTATCATGGCTTGTACTATTGCCATCATAATTGTTGGAATACTTAATAGAAAAAGTGTCTTTAGAACATTCCCTTCTAAAATTATTCTTCTTCTGTCTTCCATTGTTAATTCTCTGTATTTCAATATTTAAACTCCTTAATCTATAAAGGCATGCCTAAGCATGCCATAAAAATCTTATTTTTCTATTTCTATTATCTTTTCTTGTCCTGCATGCACAGATTGACCTTCGTATTTTTGAATATTTTTGTATTCATCTGATTCTAAAACTATTACTGGTGATGTTACAGATGGTGCATTTTCTTTTAAGAATGCTAAATCATATTTAATTATGCCATCTCCTGCTTTAACTTTGGTACCTGATTCAACTAATTGTTCAAATCCCTTACCATTTAATTTTACAGTATCTACACCTAAATGGACTAATATACTAACTCCATCACTTGATTCTAAAGTGAATGCATGTAATGTTGGAGTAATATCCACTACTCCATCCATAGGCGCTAACATAACGCCAGATTCTTTGGGTTCAATTGCAACACCGTCTCCTAGCATCTTTGATGCAAAAGTTTCATCCTTAACTGTGTCTAAAGGTACTACATCTCCTGTTATAGGTGCTATTAGAACTTTTTTTGTGTTTGTTTCTTTCTTTTTAAATAAATCAAAAAATCCCATATTTTTTTCTCCTTCGCAATGTATATTATTAATATTATCATATTTAGTATAATATATCAATTAGAATAATGTTAAAAATACTAGAGCTACTTGAGGCCAAAAAATTGTGTAATCCGCTAACCCATGTATCATAATTAAGGCTATAACCAATATTTTTTTCTTATTAAACTTAACTTCACTTATATTATACAATGCATAAACTAGTCCTATTAAGCCATAGCTTAATATATATTCTATTAATATATTATGCGAATGTGGATATACGTGTTTTGAATACTCATAAAAATACGTTGGTCCATGACCTAATAAAAATCCATGTGACATACCCTTTATTCCTAGCTGATATATCCATAGTCTTAAATCTAAATATTTACTTATAGTATCTGCCCTAACAAATGGCACTATACCTTTATAGACTAAATAAAAGTATATAAGCGAAATAATAAGTGCTATACTTCCTAATACTCTATTTTTATCAAGTAATACTAAGGCATATGTTAGTATAAGGGAGACAAGTGCAAATCTAGAACCTGTTAATAGGAGTGCTATTATAAACACCAACAAGTACTTCCTATCATATTTTTTTATATGATAATATACTATTAATAAGGCAAGAAATGCTCCATAATAATTTGGATTAAAAAAGCTATATACACCAGCTCTCTCACGTAACAATAGCGATAATACTATTTCAACTACTGCCATATATGCACTATATCTCACAACCAAGTTATAGTCTATCCTATTTCTAATATACGAAATATAGAAAAAGGCAATTAATGCTATATCTACTAATATCCCTAAATAATTCCTATAATACACACAAATGGGTATATTGAATAAAAATAATAAATACATCTTTTTAAATTTTAAGTTATACCCCTTATACAAGGAATAACATAATATCATAATTAATAAAATAGTTGTAGCTATGTATGAAATTCCTAACACAACAGACAATAATAATATAAGTGTAGAAAGTATTTTATCTTCCTGTACTTCCAAATCCACCTTCACCTCTTACAGTTTCACTAAGTTCATCGACTTCATCAAATTGTTCCATAATATATGGCATAAATATAATTTGTGCAATTCTTTCACCGTGCTTTATTACTTTTTCTTCTTTAGTATGATTGTGTAGAGGCACCATTATTTCTCCCCTATAATCACTATCAATTACTCCCACCTTATTTGCAGGTGCTAGACCTTTTTTTGTTGCTAGTCCACTTCTTGCAAAAACTAAACCTACCAAACCAGTTGGTATTTCCATACATATACCTGTATGTACTAATATAGTTTCAGATGGTGCTATTACTAAATCTTCATCTAATAAAGCATATAAGTCAGCTCCAGCTGAATATTTTGTCCCATATGTAGGCAATATAGCCCTTTTATCCATTCTCTTTATATTCATTAATTTTCCCTCATAAGTAAAGTTTTTAACAACGCCTTATTATCAAATGCAAGTCCTGCTCCTACAACTACTGATTCCAATGGTTTTTCAGCAATTTTTACAGGAACTTTTGTTTTTTCTTCTATATATTTATCAAGATGCTTAATTAAAGCTCCTCCACCTGTTAGAACTATACCATTATCTAGTATATCTGCTGCTAATTCAGGAGGGCATTTACTTAATACTTCTTTTACACTATCTACCATAGATTCTATTGTTCTTCCTATAGCTTCTTGTACTTGATTTGCACTTATTTCTAATTCCATAGGTGTATTTGTAGATAAAGATCTTCCTTTTACAGGCATTTTAATATTTTCATCTTCGCTTAATTTTACAGCTGTTGCAAGTTCTTTTTTTATCTTTTCAGCAGTTCTATCACCTATTACTAAATTTAAATTAGTTTTTACATATCTTGCAATATCTTGATCTAGTGTATTACCTGCCATCTTTATTGACTTACTTGCTACTATTTCATTAAGTGATAATATCGCTATATCTGTTGATCCTCCCCCTATATCTATTACCATGCTTCCCATAGGTAGTGATATATTTACTCCAGAACCAATAATAGCTGCCCTACCTTCTTCGATTAGATAAACTCTTTTAGCTCCTCTAACAGATTCGAATAAAGCTCTTTTGTCTACTGTATTTACTTCTATTGGTATACATATCATAATATCAGGTTTAAATGGTGATACACCATAAACTTTTTTCATAAATTCACTTAACATATCACGTGCTGAATTATCATCTGATATTACTCCATCTTTTAGTGGCTTTATTACTTCAATAGAATCTGGATTCTTACCTAACATCTCTCTTGCTTCACGACCAACAGCAATAACCTTGTTTGACTTCTTATCTCTAACTATTACTGATGGTTCATTTAATACTATCTTTTTTTTATGTCTATCATAAATTAATACATTAGATGTACCAAGGTCTATTGCCAGATTCTTATTAACTCTAAAAAAATTAATAATCTTACTTAAACTCATATTTTTTCCTCTATATACTCATTAATTCTTTTTCTTTTTTAGTCAATATTTCATCAATTCCAGAAACATATTTATCTGTTAATTTTTGAACCTTTGTTTCTCCATCTTTTAATTCATCTTCTGTTATTTCACTATCTTTTTCTAATTTCTTTAGTTGAGTATTTGCTTCTTTTCTAAGATTTCTAATTGCAATTTTACCATCTTCAGCATCTTTTTTTACTAATTTTACATATTCTTTTCTTCTGTCTTCTGTTAATTCTGGTAAAACTAATCTAATTACTCTACCATCATTTGATGGAGTAAATCCTAAATTAGCCTTCATTATTTCCTTTTCGATAGCTGGTATTAATGATTTATCCCATGGATCTATTACTATTAATCTGCTTTCTGGTGCTGTTAATGAACCAACTTGGTTTAAAGGTGTCATTTGACCAAAATAGTCTACTTTAACTCCATCTATCATAGATACATTAGCTCTTCCAGCTCTTACGTGTGAGAATTTAACCTTAGTTGCTTCTACAGTTTTAATCATTCTTTCTTCAGTTTCTAATAAGATATCATCTAACATATATTTTCCCTTTCTATTTTACAACAGTACCTATTTTTTCACCTTGAACTAACTTTAACATATTTCCTTCTGTTAAAGCATCAAATACGATAATAGGCATAGAATTTTCCTTACATAATGACAGTGCTGTTGCATCCATTACTTTTAAATTCTTTACTATTGCTTCATCATAACTAACTTCACTATATTTTACAGCATCACTGTACTTAACAGGATCTTTATCATAAATACCATCTACTTTTGTTCCTTTAGCTAGAACATCTGCATGTATTTCTATTGCACGTATTGCTCCACCTGAATCTGTTGTAAAGTATGGCATACCTGTTCCTGCTGAAAAAATTACTACTCTTCCCTTTTCAAGGTGTCTTATGGCTCTTCTTCTGATGTATGGTTCTGCTACTTCTGGCATACTTATTGAAGTTAATACCCTTGTTGGTATTCCAAGTACTTCAATAAAGTTTTGCATTGCAAGTCCATTCATAATAGTTGCAAGCATACCCATAGTATCTCCTGTAGCTCTATCTACACCATATTGTTGTCCAGATAGACCTCTAAATATATTTCCTCCACCTATTACTATTGCGACTTGTACTCCATTATCATGTAATTCCTTAATTTGTTTTGCAAAACTCAATAAGACATCTTCATCATATCCAAATTCTTTTTTACCTGCTAAGGCTTCACCACTAAGTTTTAGTAGTATTCTTTTATACTTCATTTTTGTACCTCATTTTTAAAAAAAGGAGTTTTTAAGAAAACTCCTTTTAATCAATTGTTATTTTCCTGCTATTTGAGCAGCTACTTCTGCTGCGAAATCTTCTTCTTTCTTTTCTATTCCATCTCCAACTTTGTATCTTACAAATGATACTAATGTGATTGGACTTAAGAATTGTTCTACAGTCTTCTTGTCATCTCTTACATATTTTTGTTGGTTTAAACAATTTTCTTCATAATATTTTCCAAGTTTACCTGAGATAATTCTTTCAACCATTTCTGGTTTTAAAGTCTTACCTTTTGCCTTTGATTCTTCTTCGAATTGTATTCTTAATACTTCTTCTTCTCTCTTTAAATCTTCAGTGCTTACTTGTTCTTTAGATAAGAATTTAGGATCCATAGCAGCGATGTGCATTGCAACTCCTCTTACTTTTTCGATATTTTCAGCAGATGAATCACCTTTAGCTTTTACTAATACTCCTATCTTTCCACCCATGTGAATGTAATCAACAACGAAAGTATCGCAACATCCCTTAACTACTTCTAATCTTCTAATATTTAAATTTTCACCTATTTTTGCTATTAATTCTGTTAATTGTTGTTCAACAGTCTTTCCACCGAATTCTAGTTTCTTTAATTCTTCAACAGAACTTACTTCTGAATCTAAAGCTCTTTCAGCTAAGATATTACCGAAACTCTTGAAGTCTTCATTCTTAGCAACAAAGTCTGTTTCAGAGTTAAATTCTAAAACTATACCTTTTTTATGGTTTTCAGATATCTTAGCAAATACTAAACCTTCTGCAGCTATTCTTCCAGATTTTTTAGCAGCCTTTGATATACCTTTTTCTCTTAACCAATCTATTGCTTTTTCAATATTTCCTTCATTTTCTACTAGAGCTTTTTTACAGTCAAGCATTCCTGCTCCTGTTCTTTCTCTTAATTCTTTAACTAAACTTGCCTTTATTTCCATAATTATTCCTCCACAACACTTTCATCTTCAGTTGTTGCTAGTTCTTCTTCCTTTACTACTTCTTCAGTTTCAACAAGTCCTTCTTCACCTTCAACTCCACCTTGACCTTCAATTACAGCGTTAGCAATAACTGATGCAAATAATGATACAGATCTTATGGCATCATCGTTAGCAGGTATCTTGTAAGTTACTAAATCTGGATCTACGTTTGTATCGATTAATGCGATTACTGGTATACCTAATTTAGCAGCTTCTTGTAAAGCTAAAAATTCTTTCTTAATGTCAACAACAAATAAGGCAGCAGGTAATTTTGACATACCCTTTATTCCACCAACATTTTTTTGTAATTTTGCTAATTCTTTTCTTAAAAGACTAGCTTCTTTTTTAGTATAAGCAGTGTCTAATTCTCCACTTTCGTCCATTTCTTCTAATTCTTTAAGTCTTTTAACTCTTGATTTTATTGTTTGAAGATTAGTTAAAAGTCCTCCTAACCATCTTTGGTTAACATAGAATCCACCACATCTTAATGCTTCATCTTTAACAGCATCTTGTGCTTGTTTCTTAGTTCCTACGAATAAAACTTTTCCACCGTTACTTGCAATTTCTCTTACAAAATCGTAAGCCTTTTCAGTCATTGTTAAAGTTTGTTTTAAGTCTAAAATGTGTATACCATTTCTTTCTGCATAGATATATGGTTTCATTTTAGGATTCCATCTCTTAGCTTGGTGTCCAAAGTGAGCACCTGCTTCTAATAATTGTGTCATGCTTATTACAGCCATGTTATTCCTCCTATTTTGGTTTTTTTAGTATCTAGACTCAGTGCAAAACATATAGTCACCAAACACTAATCTATCTAGACACCTTTTTTCATATCATGATAGCATAAAATGAGGTGTAATGTCAACTTTTTACCATGAATATCTTAAACTAATTCCACCTTTTATGCTTGTATCAATATACTTAAATTCTTTACCTCCAAATTTAATTGGTGCTTCAATAAATCCTTTAGCCTTAATATGTTCTACTATATCACGTTCTACTGATAATTTAGGTGCTAGAACTAATTCAGGAACTAGGTTAACAAATTTAGTTGTAATATTTATTTCTGGACT
Organism: Sneathia sp. DSM 16631; assembly: GCF_014892235.1. Classification (NCBI taxonomy): domain Bacteria; kingdom Fusobacteriati; phylum Fusobacteriota; class Fusobacteriia; order Fusobacteriales; family Leptotrichiaceae; genus Sneathia; species Sneathia sp. DSM 16631. The sequence continues at coordinate 27,124 of NZ_JADBHL010000010.1, forward strand.
TATCCCTTTATATTCATATTTTGCACCTGCATGTAATTTAATATAGCTTGTTGTATATGAAGGGAATTTTTTTAATGATACAAATTCAGAATGATATGTACCACCAAATACACCATCTAATGTTAATGTAAGGTTCTTAATATCTTCATACTTAAATCCTAATTTAACTCCAAAGTTAACTAAATCAGCACTAGATTTAGAAGAATTAATTAAAGCATACACCTTCTTATCATAGCTTAATTCTTTAATAGCTGAATCTAAAACTTCTTTCTTTTGGTAATATTCATTATCTTTAAGTTCTGTTTCCATTTGTTTTATAGTTTTTCCACTAGCATTTCTATTACCTTGTTCATCAACTTTATATTTTACTACGTGCTCTCTATTGAAATCGTTATTATTTTTTTCATATTTTTCTAATGCTTTTTTTGCATTTAAATAATTTGCTATTTTATTTGATTTCTCATAAGTTAAAGATTGCCCTAAATCATCTACTTCTTTAATTGCCTTTCTTAATTTTTCCCTATCCTTATCTATTAACTCTTCAATTTCTTTTTGTCTCTTTGATATGATATCTTCATTAATACCTTTTTTACCTTTTAAATTATGAAGACCTTGTAGTATGTCTTCAAGTTTACTTCTTTTTTCATCTAACACTGCTTTCCTGTTATATGCATCTTCATATTTTTTAGCATTTTCATCATTTTTTAAGCTCTCATAATCACGCTTTAAATTATCTACTTCTTCTTTAAAGTATTCTCCCATACCCTTAATCGCTCTATCTACTGCCTCTTTGTATTTAAAATATTCTTCTTTTTTGTCTTCTACTGCTTTTAAATTTGCCTCAGCAGTTTCTTTTGTTCTTAATTTTTCTTCTCTTTCTTCCTTAGTTTCATATACATCCATCATGTTATATGGTGTAATTTTATCAAGTGATGTTTCGGTATAATGTATATGTTGTGCAAAAGCACCAATTGTGAAATATGATTTTTTAGCTTCTACTTCATATGAGTGTGCATAAGAATTTTTATTTAACTCTATACTATCATCTTCTTCAGTAAGTAGATTTTTTATCTTAGATGTTCCATTAAATTGATATCTAAACTGAGCTTTTCCCATTAAATTATCATTTTTAGCTTCTAATTTTGTTTCTACATATTTTAATGTTTCATCACCATATGAATGTTTAAAACCTAAGCTTGCATTTACTTTATCATTACCTAATGTTACAGTGCTTGTTGATAGAACATTATCTTTTGTAGCTTTAAATGGTATAACTGTATTTGTTGTAAATTTAAATATCCCTTTTTTTAATTCTCCATCTAATTCTACGTTACCATTATCTTTTTTTGGATTTACTGTAATTTTACCTGTAATATTATCATTAGTATATTTTAAATATACATTCGATGCTTCTAACCTAGGTTCTTTTTGTTTAGCCAATATATTAGCTCCTAGTGTAACTCTTTTATTAAATGATATTTCTCCACTAACACCACTATTTTCTAATTTGTGACTTAACTTACTACCTTTTTCAAATTTAATATTCCCATTAACTTTACCTTCAATATATCCATTAGTCGTTAATGACATTGTATACACTGATGTTAAAATAGAAAATATCAAAAACTTTCTCTTCATATTTTTACTCCTTTTTACTTTTGTTACAGTCACGATTATATTACATATTTTCTAAATTTGCAATATTTTTTCCAAATTTTATTCATACCTGTCTTGAAAAGTAAGGAGAGTGACAACTATACATACCATTGTTATTTTAAAATTAAAATATATAAATGGGGCTATTGTATTTGCAACGCCCCATTTATATTTTATACTATTTCATAACGCCTAATTTCTTAAACATTTCTCTAAATTCACTATTTTCTTTTTCTAATTTAGATATTTTTTCATATAGTTCTTTCACATTAATATCCTTATGTTCCATGCTTTCTTCTTTATTGCCAAGCATTACTCCAGCTCCAACTCCAAAGGCAAGATTTCCTTTATTATTTACTGATCCACTTAATTTGTATACTAATCTTCTATCCTTTGTTACTCCACTAAAGCCTATTGCCAACGCATGAGAACCACCATAATATCCATATGCTGCACTTAAGTTATGTCTATAGTCTGAATATGAATTTACTTGTACTAAATTAGCTATTGCTACAGCATTTGCTACTCCACCTAAAGCAAGATCTGATTTCTTATCTACTTCTTTAACATCTTTTTGTAATTGTTGTATATCACTAGTATTCTTTTCTACATTTGTGCTAACAGTCTTTAATTGACTTACATTTACTGCATCATTATCTTTTACGCCATTAGCTACATCAGTAATTATCTTACCATATTTTGTGCTTAAAATTACTTTTTCATCTTTTTTGTCGTATTGGTTATCTTTAAGTATACTATCTTCTGTTGAACCTTTTTTAACCCATTTATTATTCTTGTATTCATTTTTATCTAAAAAGTCTTGAGTGTATAGCTTACCATCAGGACCTTCTTTTAATTCTGTTTCTTTACCTTTATCATCTCTATACTTATACCCAAATGTATCTGAACCTCCAACATTTCCTTTTACTTCAAAGGTTGCTGTATGTTCTGGTGCTTTAGTTTCTGTTGGTTTAGCAGGTGCAGGTGTAGGTTGTGGTGCAGCAGGTGTTGGTACAGCTGGTGTAGGTGTAACAGGTGTAGATTGTGCTGGTTCTGGTGCTTTAACTGTAACATCTACTGTTGTTCCTTTTAATGTTAGTGTATCACCTAATTTAACTTTTGTTGAATTTCCTTTTCCATCTTTTACAGTTATATATTGCTTAGCTACATAGTTATATAGTTGTGAACCATTAATTGCATCTGTTGATGTAGCTGATATTAATCCAGGTGCTACGTTTTGTATAACACGTGTTAATGTATCATTACCTACTGTGACTATTCCACCAATATGGTCAAAGCCTGCATATTCTTTATATGTTTGATCCCTCTTATTTTTTTCACTTCTCCATAATGTATTATCATCTTTTGCTTCCGTACTCTTTGTACCTAAATATACTGAATTATCTGTATTAATTTCAATATCATTACCAAGGGCTACAACGTTATTATTCTTTATTTTAGTCATAATAGTTTTATATTTTTCTCTATCAGTTTCTTTTTTTAATTTTTCAATTTCTTCTTTTGTATTTTTTACAACTCTTTCATATATCATTTTTTGTGCAGGAACATTTTTATTTTTTTCTAATAAATCTTCATTTTTTTTCAATTTTTTGTTAGCTTTTTCTAATTTTTCTTTTCTTATATTTTCTGCTTCTTCATATTCTTTTTCTAAAAATTTTGGTTTATCATCTTTATTGTTAAATCCTTGAAGTATATTCCCTTCACCTATAACATGAAAGTTCTTACCTGCAACAATATTTCTTGAATTTTCAACTAAATTGTTATCTCCACTAACTGAAACTAATTCTGTTTTTTTACTAGAAGTCCCTTTAACTTCATTTCTAGTTCCAATCATTGAAACTTGTTTTGTATAATCTGCCTTATTAGCTCCACCTATAGCAAGTGTTGCTCCTCCAGCCTTATTTTGACTAATAACATTTTGAAATTTTGTTACTGCATCATCTACATTTTTAAATGATTCTGTTAATGTATTTGTTAAACTTAAATACTCATTTGAATTTTTAATAACATTCCCAGCTCCAAAGACTAATGAACCATTAGCATTTTCAGTAGTATTTGCTATACCAACAATACTGTTAGCTACACCAGAATTACCACCTTTACCTTTTGATCTAATACTATTTAATGTACCAAATACACTAGACCCAAAATTTTGTGCTCCATAAGACAAACTATTAAATCCACCTTCACCAGTAAAATTTCCAGTAGATATATTATATGCTCCAACCATAGTTCCATTTGCTGCTTTTTGGTAGGAATTTGTTCCTATTGTAGTCATATTAACTATATTTGCTTGTCGATTAGTATCTACTGTAGTTTTTTCATCTTTAACTATGCTAATATCTCCCATTTTGCCTTCATATGTATGTGCTCCTATTTGTATACTACCAGTTCTTGCAAATGCATTAGTCCCCATCGCAATACCTCCAGGTACTTTATGTGTTTGTTTTACCCCATTAACTGTAACATTAAAAAAGCCTTTACTTACATTCCAATTATCATCATCAAAACTTAAAGCCCATTCTTGCTTTCCTGAACCATTAAGTACATTAGCATTATCGCCTAATGCTATACTACTAAAATCATAACCATTAGACGCAACTCTTGCCTTTCTACCTATTGCTAGACTATAGTGTTCTCCATTACCACCTTGTGCATCTATTGTAGCTTCTTGACCAATTGCTATACCTTCACTTTTTTCATCTGGCATTGTTAAATTCCCGATTTTTGCACCTTTGCCTTCTATAATTGCTTTAGAATTGAATCTTTTTTCTATTTCTTGATTTTTACTTTCTATTTGTCTATTTTTTTCTTCTATTTGTGTATTTTTTTCTTGTATTTGATTTTGCAACTCTATTATCTTTTGTTGTAACTCTTGTACTGTTGGGTCATCAGCATACCCAATAACACCTGTCATTAAAAAGCCTAACATTAGTGTTAATGTTATTTTCTTTCTTCTCTTTATGCTTGTTTTTAATTTTTTTAAGTTTGTTTCTATATTCATTTTACACTCTCCTTTATCTACTTAAATATACACCCCCCCATAAATTTTTGAAGTCTTTTTTATATGCTTTCATTTGCATTTATTAACTAAAAAAAATGAAGCCTCTTTTCTTGATTGTGGCTTCATTTTCTAGCCCCTATAGTTTATTAACCATTTTTATAGGGGAATAAACAAACATTTTATTTATCTGTTTTTTTAATTTTTATAAATTCAATATTAATATTTTTAATTGTATTAATAATAAATTTTTGCTTATTCATGGTTTTTTAATAACTTTTCTAAGTAGTGCTTTTATCTCCATATTTTCTTTTCTTAATTCTTTAACTTCCTCCTATACTTTTATCTACTTCTGTTTTATTGTAGTAATTATCTTTTATATATTTTTCATTTACACCTTGGTTTTATATACTCTTTTAAATGTCAGAAATAAAATACAAGAAGTATTAAAAAGCTATACTTATTGAGAATATAATAAAGGAATATGCATCCATCAAAGAACACAAAAATCGTCTGTAACCCAATATATAGGCTTAAAGCAATTTTATAAATTGTAAAGTGATAAAGTTAGGAGTCGGCTACAGACCTTTCTTAATCCTTGATATTACAAGACCTATCTGTTCTAAAGAAATTGTATTAATCCTAGAAAAATATTTTTTTAAATTCCTCATATCCATAGAATAAACTGTATTAAAACTATTAGCTACAACATAGGATATTGAGTCTCTCATAAAATTTTCAAAACTAAGTCTATCGCTAAGTTAATGTATTCATCTACATAAATTTGGCTCAAAGAAAATATATTTTCATTAAGTGAATCACTAGCTTCAAATGAGGAATAATTTATTATTCTTTTTAAAGCCTCGTTATATATTCCTATCCATTGATGCGGTCTGACTAATATCAAAAATATATAAAACCCTTTGATTTACATCATTTCCAATTAAAATTGGAATACTCTTTTAACAACTCGACCAAAATATTTCTTCCACATATAAAAAGTTGTACAATCTCTAGCTTCAGGTTCTTTGTTATATATACTTAGTTGGCTAGAAAAATCATATTTCTGATTATTGCCTCTAACTTTTAATTTACGGAATTTTAAAGTCCATTTTATTACTACTTGAATAGTTCTATTCATTCTTAATCATTTTCCAAATTCACTGCAAATATTTTCTTTAGATTGGTTTAAATATTCTCTAAATTTGTAATTATACCAGATATTTTTATCAATTTCTGATAACTATTACATTTTAAATTTGCAACAGCCCAAAAGTATTTCTACCGAATATCGTATTATTTTTGGGAGAATTTTATTTACTTATTAATTTCCTTTTCTAGTTCTTTAAGAACTTTTATAATCTCTTCAAAGTTTGGATAGTCTCCATAAATCATTTCAGCCATAGCATTATAATCTTTTTCTATTTCAGAAAATCGGTATCCACTTGGAACTAATCTCAATCTACCATTTAATGCTTCTTCATACCTTGCCCACTTTCTAGGGTAGAATTTCATTTTAAATTCAGTCACTTTCTTTAATAAACCCTTGTCCTCCAAGGCATTGTTTTTAAAATCTGAATATGCTATTTTATATAGGTCATAAAAGTGTCTTGCATACCTATGCGGCATAGGAGAAGATTCTGGTCTATTTGCTTCGTGATGAAGTATAGTTGCCTTTTCCCAAAATGTTCTTTCTGCTGATACTGTTCTTATATTAGTTTTTTCTTTAAATACATTTGGATATGCTTCTCCAATTATTGGCAAGATTTCCACTTTAATTGCAGGTGTCCATGCTGCAAGGCTTCCTATTTCAAGCCTTATATTTTGTGTTAAATAATTAGATTCAAAGATTTTAGGATATTTACATAGAATTGTTTGTTGGTCTATTGTATCTATTGAAAATTCAAAGTCCATGTCCTTTAAATCTTGTTCTAAAACTTTTAAAAATTTATCTCTTAAAAATACTTCTGTCTTTTCATTAACTTCTTTATTAAATTTATTTTGCTTGGTATTTGACCTTTCTAACCATGGTTCTTTTTCTTCATATCCTAATACTCGCCAATCTAAGATTAGATCTATATCTTCAGAAAATCTTTCTATAAGTCCAAAACACTTTGAAAGTGATGTGCCACCTTTAAAAGTAAAATATTCTTTCCATTTATTTTCATTAAATAGATAGTCTAAGATAAAAGTTACCCAATAGTCTTTTTCGATGACTGCTTCAGATATATTTTTCTTTCTTGCAGTACTGACTATTAAAACTCTTAAATCATCTTTGTTTTCTATATAAAACTTATTCATCTTTATCCTCACAAATTTCCCTTATTACTTCATATATCCATGCTGGCACTGATTTTGATTCATTCATTAAGTCTGTTCTTTCTTTTTCAGTCAGGTTTTCTCTAATTTTTTCTATAACTTTATCACTTATATTTTCTTTGCCCAAAGACTTGATTGCCTGAATAACTGTTGCAGTCTTTAGGGACATATTAGCAATTTCTCCTGGATTTACTTTTTTAAATTCTAAAATGGTATCTCCAATTTTATATTCCTTGTATCTTCCACTAGATATATATTTATAGTGAGTGGGTACTTGTGTTGAAAGTCCTAATAAGTTTAAGGCTGTGCTATTATATGGTGCAATATTCCAATTGTATTTTCTTGCTATAGCAAGTGCTAACTCGTGAATTGATACTGCTTCGTACTCTCCAATTAATACTCTATATCTTGGATTGTAATAAAAGCCATCAATGACACGCTTAATTTTTCTTTCATTAACCATTCTATTCAATGTCTTTCTAGCAGTTTCATACGAAGTAATATCTAAAAAGTCATTAGCAAAAAATACTTTATATGAGTCAAAATCATTTATTTTATCTGATATTTTTTCTGTATATGAACTCATTACACTCCTCCTTCGTCCCAAATATCATATCATATCTGGGACAAAAATTCAATTGTATTTAAATTTAATATTCTTATAATAGTTCATTAGATTCATCTTCTGCACAATTGCCTATCAAAACACTTCTCATAGAATTTCACCATAAAATTTTTCTTTATTATTTTTAACTACACCTAAAATACCTTTGTAATAATTAGCTATTGCAATATATAAAAATTCATCATTTACTTCATTGTAATTTCCAACAACAACATTGTTCAGTTTTAGTTTCTTCTAAAATTAAATTGTATACTCCCTTAGTTGTCTCATTCCATGCATACCCAATGCTTGCTATCATCGTTAATACAGCACAAACATTAAAATAGACTTCTTAATTTTTTACTTCTCATTTTATTATTGTTTGGTTTACACTTATATTTTATTTAAAAAAAAGACCCCATAATGCATATGAGATCTCATTATCATTACTTACGAATTAATTTATTAACTATTTCTTTTAATTCTTTAATTTCTTGTCCTTGTTTATCTATCTTTTCATCACGTTTTCTATTTTCTTCTTTTAATTGTTCTATAACCTTATCCTTATCATTAACACTACCCATCATAACTCCAGCTCCTATACCAAAGGCAAGATTACCCTTACTATTAACTGCTCCACTTAGTTTGTATGTAAAGTTTTGCTTGTCATTTGTTCCACTAAAGCCTACTGCTACTGCATGAGAACCTCCATAGTATCCATATGATGCAGCTAAATTAAACTTTCTATCTCCACTTACTTGTGGTAAGTTTGCCATTGCTACAGCATTTGCTACCCCACCTAATGTGAAGTCTATTTTTTTATCTACTTCTGTTTTATTATAGTAATTATCTTTTATATATTTTTCATTTGCACCTTGATTTTGTATACTCTTTTGGACTTTCTTTAATTGTGCAACTGTTACTGCTTCATCATCTTCTGCACCATCTGCTAGACCTTGAATTCTTCTTTTTGCTTTATATACTGTTTCATTTCCTTTATCATCTTTATATACATATTCACCACCAACAGCTAATGCATAAACATCTTTTGTATCTTGATTTGTTAAATATCCTTTATTTTTAATTTCTTTAGTAGTACTAAATGCTCCTAATGCTAATGAATTATTCATATTTACGCTACTAAAATATCCACCTATAATTGAACTATTTGCTGCATTTTTAATATTTGATGCATAACCTTGAATATATGAATTTTCACTGTTTCCTATTTCATTTGATTTTCCTTGTATATGTGAATTTTCAGAATTTAATATTTTATTATAATCTCCAAAAATATAGTTTGAATCTTTTGTAGTTGAATTTTTTGTGGTATCAATAGTATTATCATCATTATTTATTTCACTTCCATATCCTTCAATATGTGAATAAGCACTATTCTTTATATTATTATCATCACCATGAATAAATGCATTTTGTCCCTTTACAACTTTATTTCTAAATCCAAAAACTTGTGAATGACTACTTAAGTCTTCAACTGTATTTTCACTTCCATTAATACTTGAAAATGAACTTCCATTCAATTCATTATTATGACCTAAAACATTTGAATATTCACTAAATGCTGCCTTATTATCATAACCAATAATACTTGAAGCATAATTACGATCTAGGTTATTTCTATTACCTTGAATAAAAGCAAATTGGCTATCAGTAACTTTATTATCATTACCTACAAGCATTATACCATCATTATTATTATATTTTCCTTTATTTAAGATTTCATTATTATTCCCTAACATCAAAGAGTTGTTACCAATTTCAAATGTATTATTATTCCCTATTAAAAAATTATGAAATCCTGTCTTTACCTTATGTCCAAAACCAAATAAAAAATTTTCAAAAGAATTTTCAGTTAAATTTGAAAAATCTTTTTCTCCATTTATTATTATATTTCCATTATTGTCTACTGCATAATTTAATTTAGGTTCTGTTGCTAAGCATAAAGCACTTAGAAAACAACTAAATAAAATAATCTTCTTCATTCATATCATCTCCCTCTTAATATTACCCCCCCCCATTTATTTTTCAAGACTTTTTTCATACTTTATTTAACCTTTTTTAACATAAAAAAAATGAAGCCCACAACACCTTGTAGTACTTCATCTTCCGTATATCCTTATTTATTAACTATTTATTCATTAATTTTTTAATAACTTCTTTTAACTCTTGATTTTCTTTTTCTAATTTATTTAATCTTTCTTCAAAATTAGGACCTTTATTAACACTACCCATCATAACTCCAGCTCCTATACCAAAGGCAAGATTTCCTTTACTATTAACTGCTCCGCTTAGTTTGTATGTAAAGTTTTGCTTGTCATTTGTTCCACTAAAGCCTACTGCTACTGCATGAGATCCTCCATAGTATCCATATGATGCAGCTAAATTAAACTTTCTATCTCCACCTACTTGTGGTAAGTTTACCATTGCTACTGCATTTGCTACTCCACCTAATGTGAAGTCTATTTTTTTATCTACTTCTGGTTTAGTATAGTAATTTTCAGCTGAAAAAGAATTAGCTTTAACATATTCTTTTAATTGTGATACGTTTACTGCATCTGTATCATCTGTACCAGCTTTAACATATTTAATTTGTCTAGTTGTTTTATCATTACCAATTGATACTGCATTTTCTATTGCTTTAGAGCCATTACCTATTACTATTGCGTTATTTACATCAGTATTTGTTATATTAGATCCTAATATTATATTATTATTCACACTACTTTTATTCTTTTCTCCAAGCTTAACATTAGAACCAAATACTGCATTACCTTGACCTATAACTAAATTATCATTACCTTTTATGATATTTCCAATAAAATCAGGTTTAGACTTATTTTCAGCTATATTCACTTTAGGAGTATTATCTGGTTTGGGTTCTTCTTCTGTAAATATTTTTAACATATTTTCACATTCATCTATTGATCTTTGCATAGCAGATTCACTTTTACCATGATTATTACTAGCTCTTTTTACAACTTTCTCTACTTCTTCTAATATTTCTTCTTTTTTTTCATTATTTGATTTTAAAAATTTTTCACTTTCTTTAACTATGTCTCCTGTGCAATCAATTAATATGCTTAATTTTGAATATAATTCATTAAATTTTGTTTCAGTTTCATCATTTTTTATATATCTACCAAAAATTATTGAGTTATTTTTTATTAGTTTTTTTTCAACACCATTCCACCATATTATTTTACCTTTTTTATCTTTAAGTTCAATATTTCCAACTTTTTCTCCTTCTTTTATAGAGAAAATTTTTATATTAGTTTGCCCATATTCATCTGAAAAAGCAGTATATACTTTATACTCTCTAGTTGCCTTATTAATAGGATCAGGATAGATTTTATTATTATTCCCAAATACTAAATTATTATCTATTCTAGAATTTTCTCCACCAACCTTATTTTTATAACCATGAACTTGGTTATTATTTCCATAAATATAGTTATCGTTACCTATTGAATATGTATTACTTCCATCAACCCAAGTATTTTCACCAAAATAGTAGCTATTTTCTCCATTATATGCTTCCTTCCATTTTCCTTCTTCCTCAGCAAAAGAAAAAATACCTAAAATTAAAAGTATACTTATTACTATCTTATTCTTCATTTTTATACACCCTTTCTAGTATTACATATATAGTACCCCCCCCCGTACTTTTTTGTCAAGTATTTGTTACTGAATTTAAATATATACTGTATTTTTTTGTTCATATGAAAAATTTATATATATTTTTTTAATATTCAAAAACCCCTCGGGTGACTAATCCCAAGGGGTAGAAAAAACAATTATATATCAAACGTGTTGATAACTATTTCCATTCATATTTTAAGTTTAAGCTTGTCTTAACTTGAGTATCTGTATACTTAAATTCTTTTCCAACTACCTTAAATTTAACTGGAGTTTCTACACTTCCTTTTAATGTTAATGTGTCAGTTGGTTTGTATTCAGCTGATACTTTTGGAGTTAGTGTTAATGTAGGTTCAGTAACAGTACCATTAATTCCTTTATGTACAAATAATGATAGATTAACATTAGCTTCAGGACTTACTGTAAATTTGTCTGTTACGCTATAGTCATATTTAGCGTTTGCATCAAATACAAAGTAGCCTTTTGTTACTACAACAGATTCTTTTGTATTTTCTTTTGTAACAAATGATGTTTTACCTGTATTTCCAGCTAATAAAGATTTACCTGTTAATGTTAATTTGTCATTTAACATCTTGTATTCTGTAACTAATTCAGTTCCATACATTATTTGGTCTTTATTATCATTTATATGTACATGAGAAACAAAAGGTTTTGCAGATAATGTTAAGTGTTTAACACCTTTGTATGTTCCTTTTAATTCATATGAGTGTATATATCTAGCATTTCCTTTTTCAAATAGTTTAGTTTCTAAAACTTTATAGTCATCTATTTCTTCTGCAGATATATTCTTCTTAAATGTAACTTTACCTTCAAGTTCAAGATCTTTTACAGCATCATATTTTGCTGATACTTCACCTGAAACATAGTCTACAGCTTCTGCAGCTTTGTGATTTTCTGCAAGTTTTCTGTAGTCATGTTTAATTTCAACATTTGCTTTTACATCTTTTAATCCTTTAACGAATACATCTTTCTTTTCTTCGCTTTCAACGAATAATTTGTGAGTTGATTTAACATCTGTTCCATAATTAACGTTAGCTGTTTTTTGTACAAATGGGAAGTTAGTCTTTGATTGTAAACCAAATGTTAATCCTTCATACATATAGCTTACTTGTCCTTCAAGTTCTGCTGATCCTTTATCTGTAACTGTACCTATAAACTTAGGTTCAGCTGTTGCTTTAACATATGACTTAACTCCTTTTAATTCAGGTAATTCATATTTAGCCCATACTTTAGAATGATCTAAGAAATCTGCTTTTTTATCAGCTTTACTTAATTCAAGATCTTCAGCTTTAAAGTCTCCACCAAAGCTAAATCCTGTTCCTTCTACTTTAACTTCTGTTTTAACTCCTGTTTTCTTTGCTACAAATTTTGGATTTTCATTTTTTACAAATGTAGCTTCATTTTCGTTATATGCTTCAACTGATCCAGTTGTTCCAGCTATTGCAACCATTGATGCAACTAAGCTAGTTAGTAATAATGTCTTTTTCATAATTTTTCTCCTTTTTAAAAAATATTT
>NZ_JADBHL010000011.1:0-38581 GCF_014892235.1 Sneathia sp. DSM 16631
AGGACAATAGAGAATTCTATGAAGTCCTAAAACAATATCAAGAAACATTGATAAAAAACAACTGTATGGATTTTACAGATATACTATTAAATTGTAAAGCCTTACTAGATGACAATACTGTCTTAGAAAAAATACAAAATAAGTTTAAATATATATTGGTTGATGAATACCAAGATACAAACAATATACAATATCAAATCGTGACAAAATTAGCTAAAAAATACAAAAATCTATGTGTCGTAGGTGATGAAGATCAGAGTATTTATGCATTCCGTGGTGCTGATATAAATAACATATTAAATTTCAAAAAAGATTACCCAAATGCATTGATAGTAAAATTAGAACAAAACTATAGATCTACATCTAACATATTAAATCTTGCAAATTCTGTTATCTCTAAAAATACATCATCACTTGGTAAGGCTTTATGGACAAAAAATGATACTGGTAAATTACCTAATCTTTATGAAGCAACAGACCCCTATGATGAAGCAAGACATATTTGTGAAATAATAAAGGAATCAAAGGAAAAATATGGTAATTTCACAATCCTTTACAGAATGAATGCTCAATCACGTGTATTAGAACAAGAACTAAATAGAAATGGTATAAATTGTAAGGTATATGGAGGATTATCATTCTATCAAAGAAAAGAAGTAAAAGACCTTTTATCGTACCTTATGTTTTTAAATAACCCTGAGGATATTGTTAGTTTTGAACGTTGTATTTCAAACCCAAAAAGAAAAATTGGAAGTAAGACACAAGAAAAAATAATATCTTTTGCAAGGGATAACGGTATCAGTCTATTAGATGCTATGCAATATGATAATACAAGTAAAGTAAAAGATTTTTACAACTTAATGAGTGACTTATACGATAAAAAAGATAATATAATGTTAAGTGGCTTAATGCAAGAAATTATTGAAAAAACTCACTATTTAGAATATGTTGCTACACTTGATAATCCTGATGAAAAAAGAGCTAATGTATATGAATTGTTAAATTCAATAAAAGAAGCACAAAAAGTTGACGAAAATCTTACACTAGATGAATATTTAACTTTTACATCATTATCTAGTACAACAGATAGTATTAACGAAGATAATATAGTAAAACTTATGACTATACACAGCTCAAAAGGTCTTGAGTTTAACACAGTCTTTTTAGCTGGTTTTGAATCTAATTTATTCCCTACTAATTCTAACCTCAATGATATTAGTAGTCTTGAAGAAGAAAGAAGACTTTGTTACGTTGCAATTACACGTGCAAAAAAAGAACTATACTTAAGTTATTGTAAAAATAGAACATTTAATGGTTTAACAGAAAACTTTAAATCTGTTTCTCATTTCTACTATGATATGGACAAAAAATATATAGAACATGTAAATGCTAAGAAAAATACAGAAAATGTATCAGAAAATATAATAGAAAACTTTAATCCTGTAAGGAATAAGAAACAAACAGTAGAGACTGCTTTTTCAACATTTAAAGTGGGACAAACTGTAAATCATTTAGCTTATGGTCGTGGGACTATAAAAAAGATTGATGATAAGAGTCTAACAATAGACTTTATTATAGGCGAAAAGAAAATTTCCCTATTACTTGCAGATAGATTTTTAAAATAGGTGATTGTATGAAAAAATATTTATTAGTATTTTTACTCTCAATTTTTTCATTTTCTATTGATTGGCATTCTACTGATAATATAGAAAAAATTTCAAATATAGCAAAAGTTGGTGATATTATACTCTACAAACCAAGTAATGCTACTTTTGTTTCAAGATGGGGTCACTGTATGATAGTGGTAGAGGGTAATAAGATAGTGGACTATCCTAGTATGAAAATAGGTCTAAGAGAATTTCCATTTTACTTTTTAAATAATCAGAAAAAAGAATTTGTACTATTAAGATACAAATATATTAACGATGATATTAGAAGTAAGATGTTAACTGATATATATGACAACTACCTATTTAAAAAATATTTCCCTCTAATACCTTTAGATATGGATTTAGGACTTACATATTGCTCACACTTTGTATACAGAATCTTTAAAGATACTACAAATGTTGATGTTTTAGGTCTACCTAAAAGCAATATTATTATGCCCCTAGATTTCTTAAATTCTAAATATTTTGAAGTTATACAATTTTAAAAAAAAATATTCTCTCAGATTTTGGGAGAATATTTTTGTTTTTCATTCAAAATGAAAGTGTAAGTGTATAAAAGAGAAAATACTAATACTGCTAGAAGTATAGATATTGTAAACATATTTCCTATTACATTAGATAAAAATGTAAATATTATCGTACCTAAAGGTACAGTTAATGTTACTATAGTTCCATATATACTAAATATTGATGTTTGTTTATCTTCAGGCACTTCTTTTAATAGGAATGTTGTTAATTTAGGATTAGATACACCTGCTAAATAACCAGAGATACTAACTAGTATTAATAGGGCATATACATTTTGTAAAAATAGTATATTTAATACATAAAGTATGAAAAATATTATTTCAATAAATGTCATCCTAACTATATCAACCTTCCTATAAATCGGTATAATATATACACCTGCTACTATCATAAAAATTGTTTCTAGAGCTTGTGTAACAGTTAATGTATTAGCATAATTACCTACTAATAAGTTAGGAGTATCTAAAATTACTAATAAAAAGATTGCATACATTCCTGAAGAATATAGATTAAGTATTGCAAATAGCAGTACAAATCTATATATCTTTTTATTTGATCTTATAATCTTTAAATTTTCTATAGTATCTTTTAAAAATCTTTTAGCTGTTATTTTTTCTTTCTTTTCTATATTAAACTTTACACTTTTAAGTCTACTTCTATTAATATACATTAGTAAAAAACTTACAAAATACAAAGAGGAATTTATTATCCCAAATACAGAATAATTGTATGCTATAACTTCAATAATCATAACTCCCATAAACTTAGAAACCAATGAAACTGTTGTAGATATGGAATTATTAAAAGCAAAAGCCTTTTCTAGATCTTTTTCTTCAACTATCTTGTAATATATAGATAATGATAAATATGAATTATATCCTCCAAATATATCAGCTACTACATTAATTAAGACTATGGCAAAAAACACGTACCAGCTAGGCTTAAAGAATACTATTATCGAAAATGCTAGAAATAGGATTGTTTGCAACACTTTATTATGTATAAGTCTACTTACCTTTTTGTCTTCTTTATCAGCCATATAGCCTAATATAAAATCTATTGCATAGGGTAATGTTGTAATTATGGATACAATACTCACTGCAAGTTTAGCATTTTCAAATTTAGAAGCATATATCAAAAACGCTATATCAAATAATGTCCTCCCCATTATAGAAAAAACATCTGATAGTAAAAATATTCTGTATATTTTGTTTTTTAAAATAAAAATACCTCCTTTTTTTACATTATACAAGAAATTTTTAAAAAAATGAAGCTTTACAGCCTCATTTTCTCATTAATCTTCTTACAATTTCTTTTAACTCTTGTATTTCAGCACTTTGATTTCTCAAATTTTCTTTAATTTCTTTGTTTTCTTTAGTTAAGTCCTCAATCTTCTTATCCTTATTATTAACTTCTCCAAGCATTACTCCAGCTCCAATACCAAAGGCAAGATTTCCCTTATTATTTACTGATCCACTTAGTTTGTAGATAAAGTTTTGTTTGTCATTTGTTCCACTAAATCCAACAGCAATTGCATGAGAACCACCATAATATCCATAAGATGCAGCTAAATTAAACTTCTTATCACCCATTACTTGTGGTAGATTAGCCATTGCTACTGCATTTGATACTCCACCTAAAGCTAGGTCTGATTTCTTATCTACTTCTTTAACATCTTTTTGTAGTTGTTGTATATCACTAGTATTCTTTTCTACTTTTGTTCTAACAGCATTTAATTGACTTACATTTACTGCATCTTTAGCTTTGATACCATCAGCTACATCAGTAATTATCTTACCATATTTTGTGCTTAAAATTACTTTTTCATTGTTTTTGTCGTATCGGTTATCTTTAAGTATACTATCTTCTGTTGTTCCTTTTTTAACCCATTTATTATTCTTGTATTCATTATTTTGTAAAAATTCATCAGTATATAGCTTACCATCAGGACCTTCTTTTAATTCTGTTTCTTTACCTTTATCATCTCTATACTTATACCCAAATGTATCTGAACCTCCAACATTTCCTTTTGCTTCAAAGGTTGCTGTATGTTCTTGTGATGTAGAAGGTGCTGGTTGTGGTGTAGTATTAGATTGTGTTGTTTGAGGTTGTTTATCATCTACTGATATATCAATACCATTTCCTTTTAACTCTAAAGTATCTCCCAATTTAACGTTTATAATTTTATCTCCTGCTTTTACATTTATAGATTGCTTAGCAACATATTTATATAGTTGTGAACCATTAATTGCATCTGTTGATGTAGCTGATATTAATCCTGGTGCTACATTTTGTATAACACGTGTTAATTTATCGTTACCTACTGTTACTATACCACCAATACGATCAAAGCCTGCATAATCTTTGTGCTTTGTTTTATATTCCTCTATATCTTTATTATTCCACAATGTATTTTTTGCTTTTGCTTCAGCACTTTTTGTTCCTAAATATACTGAATTGTTTAAATTAGGCTTAATATTATCTCCTATTGCAACAGTATTTTTCACTGTTATTTCTACATAGTCATCATTATGTCCAAATAATATATTTCCATTTGGATCTTCTGTTTGTGTTCCAGTATCTTGTGCAGATCTTGTTTGTGGTTGAGAACTTTTCTTTTTAATTCTATACTTTGTTCCATAAACTATATTATTTGATGCTTCAACAATTTCATTATCATTACCACTTACTATATTATTTTCCGATTTTTTATCCTTAGTTCCTGTTACCTTATTTTTACTTCCTGTTATATTAGCGTATTTTGCATAATCCACCTTATTTCCACTACCAAATACTAAAGTTGAACCTCCTACATTACCCTTACTATATTGTTCTCTTAAATTTTTGGCTAATTCTTTTACTGAGTTAGGATATTTTTCTATATCTTGTCCACATACATCATAGTTACCTATTTCATCAGTAGAATTTGTTATTTCGTTACCTGCACCAAATATCATAGTTCCATTAGAATTATTTGCTCTATTTGCAAAACCAACAACAGAATTTGCTACACCTGAATATTTATCAATTTTTGCATCATTATCACCTACATTAGATTCTATACTATTTAATGAACCGTTTATTAATGCCCCTAAATTTAGATTATGATTAGCAACACCCTTTCCTAAATTAGCACCTTCATTATCTTCTCCTTCATATTGTGAAGTCATAATCGAATAAGCTCCCGATAAAGTTGATAATGTCCCATTAGCAAAACTGTTTGTTCCAACTACTGTAGAATATATTCCTATTCCTTTAACTCTATTGCTGGCACCATCTTTCATTGATTCTATATTTATATCACCAATTTCGCCTGTATATGTATGTTGTCCTAAAACAACACTACCTGAACTTGCATAACTATTTCTACCTATAGCAATAGGAGTATCTATTTTATCTATATCATACGGATATGCAGCGTTATATCCAGTTTTATTAAATGTTGTTCTTTTAAAGTTTAATATTTGCTCTCTTACACCAAAAAATGTTTCTGCATATGCACTTTTACCTATAGCTATACTTCCTGGATGTCCTAAATATCCATCAACCTTTGCATCTGTACCTATTAATATACCATCATTATTAAGAGCAACATTATTTATCATACTTGCTCCTTTTCCAATTTCTATCACGCCTGATCGATAAATTCTAACAATTGAATTATTTTCATCGTCATTAATGTTCTTTAATATATTACTACTAAATGGCCCCTCTCCTTTTTCAATAATATCTTCCTTTTTTACTTTTTTTTCTTCATCTGTTCCTTCTACTTCATTTATTTTTTTTATGATTTCTCTTACTTTATCTGTTTTATTTTTTTTGATTAATAAGTCAAATAAAGTTTTAGCTCTTTCTATTCCTAATTGTTTTATAACTTCTTCTACTTTAGTTTTTTCTTCATCAGATAATGGCTTATTAATTTCTTCACCAAATCCTATTCTACTACTTAAAAAAGAGCTTATTAATAAAGCTGTAATTATACTTTTTCTTGCTTTAAATCTTGAAAATATTTTCATTAATATCATCTCCTTGATAAATTTTACCCCCCCATTTATTTTCAACATTTTTTAAACTCTTTTTTTATTTCTTTGTTAACATATAAAAAACTCAACGCTTTCTTTTGTTTGTAGATTAATTTTTAGTCACTTGTAGTTTCTTAACTTTTTTAAACATTTATTTTTCTTTCAGGAGATTTTAGAGGCTATATTATCAATGTTATTGAATTTTTATGGTTAAAGTATAAATAACTGTTGTTTTGAAAATAGATGTAAAAAAAATGAAGCTTTCACTTCGCTTCATTTTCATATATCTACTTTGCTAACTTTACCTCATTCCATATTCTATCTTGTTTTTCTTTTGCTTCTTCATCAAGACTTAATGGTAATTTAGCATTTTTAACTACTTCACTAGCACTAACAATTGGTTTTACATTAGTATATTTTTCTGTTCCCTTAATTACTGGTACTTGTCTAAATAGTTCAACATATTTTGCATAATTTTCTGGTCTGTATAAATATTCTAAGAACTTATATGCATTTTCTTTATTAGGTGCTTCTTTTAGTATAGCCATATTGTCTATATACATCATAGCTCCCTTAGGTAAGAAATACATAAAGTTTTTTTGTTCTTCTTCATTTGTTTCATAGAACACATCTGGATATCCATGTGAAACAACAAATTCTCCTGTTGCTAATGATTTACCAAATGTTGTACTATCAAACTTAGCTAAGTTCTTCTTGTATTTCAATAAAATGTTTTTTACTTCTTCTAATTGTTTATCATCTTTAGAATTTGATGGATACCCTAGATTTTGTAGTATCATTCCTATAACCTCACGTCCATCATCTAACATTGTCATTGAACCCTTGTATTTTTCATCTTCAAAAATACTTAAATCTCTTTTAAAATCTTTACCTAATACCTTAGTATTTACTGTAATACCTGTCGCAAAAAAACCATATGGTAATGAATAATTTAACCCATCGTCATAACCCTTAGCATATTCATATAGATTTAGGTTATCAGCATCTAAGTTTTTAAATGTATCCCCTAATTTGTTCTTATCAAGTTTTTCTAATAAGCCTTTTTTAATTAAAATATCAACATAATCTGTAGATGGGGATATTATATCGTATTGTGTTCTTCCTGTAAATAACTTGGTTAATAGCGTGTCATTATTATCATAATAACTCATATTGACCTTTATACCAGTTTCTTTTTCAAAACCTTGTATTATTTCATCAGGAATGAAATACGTCCAAGTGTAAATATTGACTTCATTTGTTTTCTTACTTCCACATGAGAAGCTAACAATGAATAACATAGCTACCATAAAAATTTTTGCTACTCTTTTCAACTAAAAATCACCTCTTTTTATTTTAAACATTTTTTTACTTCTTCTTTGTCTGAAAAATATCTTGTTGTTTTACCAATTATTTGATATGTTTCATGTCCTTTACCAGCTATTATTAGAGAATCTCCACTTTTTAGTAAGGATACTGCCTTTTGTATAGCTTCTTCTCTTTTTTCAATTTTAGTATAGTTGGTATATTTTGACTCTATTATTCCTTTTTCTATGTCGTTCATAATGCTAATAGGGTCTTCTGTTCTAGGATTATCTGAGGTTATTAGGATATAGTCAGCATATTTGCAGGCAATTTTACCCATTATAGGGCGTTTTGTTTTATCTCTATCTCCACCTGCACCAAATACCGCATACATCTTCCCATCAGTTATACCTTTTAGTGTCTTTAAAACATTTTCTAAACCATCTGGTGTGTGTGCATAATCTACAACTATTCTTGCTCCTAGATTGTTTTCTATAAGCTCAAATCTTCCTACCACTGGTTCCATTTTTGAAATTCTATCTACTATATATGAAAAATCAATCCCTAAATTAACAAGAACAGATACAACCCCTAATATGTTATACAGATTATATGCTCCAATTAATTTTGTGTGGAATCTTTTTACTTCATTTTTTACCTTTATCTCTACATTCATTCCACTTGTTGTATAGCTTATTACCTTACCACGTATATCTCCATTTTCTACTCCAAAAGTATTAAGCTTATCTGATTTAATAGTCTTAATGTACTTATCGTCAACATTGACGCTTATCTTGCTATTATCTTTTAATAAGTCTATTAAATGACATTTTGCTTTGAAATAGTTTTCAAATGTTTTGTGATAATCTAGATGGTCTTGTGTTAAATTAGTAAATATCGCACCATCAAACTTCAACATATCCACACGTCCTAGTGCTAGTGCATGTGAACTTACTTCCATCAGAAAATATTCTATACCTTTTTTTACACTCTCATCCATCAACTTTATTATATCCATAGACTCAGGTGTTGTATTATGTGCTTCATAATATTTATCACCAACTCTGTAATTTGTAGTACCTATTCTTGAACTATTAGGTAATACATTTTCTAATATATATGTACTTGTTGTCTTACCATTAGTCCCTGTTACACCTATTATCTTTAATTTCTTTTCTGGATGATTGTATAAATTAGCACATATTACACCCAAATGCTTTCTTAAATCTGGGATATAGTAAAAAGTGATATCTGGATATTTTTTTACATCATGTTCTTTCTCATCAGTTAATATACATACAGCTCCATTTTGTATAGCTTTTTCTACATAGTTATTACCATCAGTATTAAAACCTTTCATAGCAACAAATATATCACCTTTTTCAATTTTTCTTGAATCATATTCTATTGACTTAAATTCAAAATCTTTTCCTTTTTGTAATAATGTATATTCAACGTTTTCAAACATTTTTCTACCTTCCTATGTCCACTTAATTTCTTCCTTATTCAAATATCTTAATATTTCATTTATCTTCTTAAAATGATTACAGCCAAAAAATCCACGATATGCTGATAAAGGACTTGGGTGTGCTGCAGTTAACACATAGTGTCTTTCCTTATTTATCAACTTTTCTTTTTTTATTGCATTATTACCCCATAACACAAATATCACTGGATCTTCTCTTTCATTTAATTTTTCAATTATCTTATCAGTAAATATTTCCCAGCCCATATCTTTATGCGAATTTGCATTATGTGCTCTTACAGTTAATACCGTATTTAATAGTAGGACTCCTTGTCTTGCTAAATACTCTAAATTACCCCTTCTATTTACTTTGCACTGATATTCACTCTCTATCTCCTTATATATATTCACTAATGATGGTGGTAACTTTATTCCATCATTAACAGAAAATGCTAGCCCATTTGCTTGATTATCATCATGATATGGATCTTGTCCTAATATCACAACCCTTGTATCCTCATATTCCGTTAATTTTAATGACTTAAATATATCAGATTTTTTAGGAAATACTGTATATTTTCCGTATTCTTGTTCTAAAAATTTTTTTAAATTTAGAAAATATTCCTTATTGTACTCATCTTTTAATATATCTTCCCACTTCATTATTCCACCGTAACTGACTTAGCTAAATTTCTTGGTTTATCTACATCATAACCTTTTAGGTATGATGTGTAATATGCAAGTATTTGTAGTGGTATTACTGCTAATATTGGAGTTAACATTTGACAAAATTCTGGTATTTGTATTGTGTCATCTGCAAACTTTATCTTTTCATTGTCATTTGTAACTGCTACAATATATGCTCCTCTTGCCTTAACTTCTTGTATATTAGATAACATCTTATCATACAAGTCTTTTTGCGTCATTATTGCAACTACTGGTGTCATATTTTCAATTAATGCTATAGTCCCATGTTTTAATTCACCAGCTGCAAAACTTTCTGCATGAATGTATGAAATTTCTTTTAGCTTTAATGCTCCTTCATTTGCTAATGCATGGTCTATTGATCTACCTAAATAGAATATACTCTTAGCGTTAATAAACTTTCTTGCAATTTCTTTGATATCTTTTTCTTTTTCTAATACTTCATCAATTAAAGGACATATTTTAACTGCTTCTTTAAGAACATCTTCATATTCTTCCTTTGTAGTAGAGAAATATCTTGCAATTAAGTATAGTGATACTATTTGTGTAGTATACGCTTTAGTTGATGCAACTGCAATTTCTGGACCTGCAAATGTATAGAATACATTATCTGCTTCTCTTGATATTGTAGAACCAACTACATTTGTTACTGCTAGAACTTTACAACCATGTTCTTTAACTTTTCTTAACACTGCTAGAGTATCTGCAGTTTCTCCAGATTGACTTACTAGTATAACTAGAGTGTGTTGATCTATAAATTGCTTATTGTATCTAAATTCTGATGCAATATCTGTATATACTGCCTTATTCAAGTATTCTTGGAAGTAATACTTACCTATTGTACCTGCGTTGTATGCAGTTCCACATGCAACTATATATATCTTATCAATATCACTAAAATCTATATTAATTTCTCTAAGGTTTAATAAACTTTTTTCTATTGTATTTTTCACTGCTTCTTTTTGTTCATGTATTTCTTTATCCATAAAGAAATCATATCCACCCTTAGTTGCAGCTTGTATATCCCATTCTACATGATTAACTTCTCTTTTTACTTTATTCATTTGTTCATCATATATACTTACACCACTTCTATTTATCACTACCAAATCATGATCTTCTAAGTACACAACTTCTCTTGTGTATTTTAATATTGCTGGTATATCAGAGGCTATAAAATACTCATTTTCACCTAAACCTAAGATTAATGGTGATGATTTTCTAACAGCAACTAATTCTTCTGGATTATTCTTACAAATTACTCCTAATGCATAACTACCTTCTAGTCTCTTTGTTGCCTTATACACAGCTTCTTTTAGTGATCCTGTATAATACAATGATATTAGATGTGCAACTACTTCTGTATCTGTATTTGAAACAAATTTTGCACCTTTTTCTTCTAATTCTTTTTTTAATTCTTGATAATTTTCTATTATCCCATTATGTACAACAGCTATACTTTTGTCATTATTAAAATGTGGATGTGAATTTACATCAGATGGTGCACCATGTGTTGCCCATCTTGTATGACCTATTCCAACATGACCAAATATATCTTCTTTTTTTAAACTTTCAACTAAAACACTTAATTTACCTTTGTGTTTTCTCGATTTAATTTCTCCATCACTAATTACAGCGATACCTGCTGAGTCATAACCCCTGTATTCTAATTTTGATAATCCATCAAGAATTATGTCACTTGCTTTTTTGTCTCCGAAATATCCTACTATTCCGCACATATGTATTCCTCCTTAATGACTGATGTCTATGAATAATTAATATCCTATCGGAATAGACATTCCGCAAAGCATCCGCCGAATATTTCGATAACTTTGTCCTCGTCAACTATCTCTAGCCCTGGCGCTAAAAGAATAAATTCTTTTTTCAGTATCTGTATCAGCCTTCAGTATATTATATCAAAAAAATACTATAAAAAAAAGGCAAGTTGCCTTTTTTTAAAATTTTATTCCTAATCCTACTTTATTCTTTATCATAATACCATCAAAATTTTTGCCTATAAACTTCACAGGAACAATAACTCCATATGATATATCAATATTTTTTGTAGGTGTGTATATTAGATCTACACTCGGTATTATTGTATGAGTAGGCTTCAACCATTTTTTACTATGTGTAACTGTTTGAGTTTGAAATTCTTCTTTCAAATCTTTTCCATACTTGTATCTTGATTCTTTAGTAATATCAACAGAATTACCATTCTTCTTATCAATTAAATTTCCATTTTTATCACGTTTAAATATTTCAACAGGTTCTACACTATTTTTTGTATTAACATATTCATAATTACCAACATATTCTATACCTGGTCTTAATAGCCACTTAGAATTACGAGAATGTAACTTAAATTTCAATGACAAATCTAAGTCTGCATTAAGTTTACTATACGCCAAATCATTAATCTTAATATCTTTATACGCTAAATCTGTTTTAGCTACAAAATCAAATTTATTTGGTGTATATCCTAGTTCATTAGAAAGTGCCACCCTATTCATATGATTATTTATATTACTGTAATGTAACATGTCAACATTAGTGTTTAGGTAAATAGGCTTCACCTTATTATCATATCTAAGATTAACATTTAACCCCTGACCTACACCACCATTATGAACAGCATATTCAGGTTCATTTAATTTTTTCAACATCTTAGCTTCATAATCATACTTAACAGCATCATGTTCACTCTTAACTATATTAAGACCTAGAAGCATATCAAAGTTAGGAATAGTTTCAGGTGCAAAGATGATATCTGTTGCATCATTAACCATTTTGGTTCCTTTAACACCTACTATATTATTTAATGGATCTAAAAGTCTAGTTTTAGGATCTTTAAAATTCTGTACCATGTTAATTAATGTAGGAATATCCTTGATTAAGTTCGATATAATATCTTTAATTCTTAAATCTTTTGGAATAAATTTTAAACCAGATTCTATTTCTTTAATTCTTTCTTTTAATTCTTCGACAGATTTCGTAATTTCTTTTTTTTCATTGGAATTATATTTACCAGATTGTTTTACATCTTCTTCCAATTCTTGTATAAATTTATTAGTTTCATCTAATACATTTTTTATTTTTTTATTATTCTCTTCATTATTTATAGTATCCAACATTTTTTTGCATCATTATAAATTTCCCCATCACGACCCCACCAAAACCATTTAGGTTGGATCTCATTAATAAATTTCAATATTCCTTTTTCATTATAATAATTTATAATTTTTTCTAATTCTTCATCCATTTCTTTTTGTACTTGTGTTACTTCATTTATAGAATTTATAAATTTATTTTTAGAAATTATATCAACAACTCCATTTAAATTTTGTTGAGGGAATAAATACTCTAATTCACCAAACTTATTACTATTCTCACTTTCTGTAATTGCACTTCTATCTTGTACCTTTACTTCTTTTGTGTTTTGTTGTTGTAGTAGTATGTAGTCTAATGAATTTGTTGGTATATATTGTGTTAAATGGTAGCTTGATACTTCTCTATTTCTTGGTGTTACACCTAGTTCAAATAGGGCATCATTTAAATTTTTATAGTACATATCAGGAAACTTATCTTTTAAACTAATTAATTCTTTTTGTCTTTCTTTGTCTGCTAAGTAGATAATATCATCTAAACTAGCTTTACCATTATTATTTCTAATTCTATCTACTATTTCTCCTATTCTCTTACCAGCATCACCTGAATTATGAATAAGGTAGTCATATGCCTTGTTCATTGCATAAGAGACAACATTTTCACCATATAGTGCTCCTGTTGGGTGACCAACTGATCTAATTGAACCATTCTTTCCATCTAGTATACCATTTTTAATATCTCTACTGCTTCCTAATTCCCAGTTTTTGAAATATTCAACTTCTTGTTTACCTGGTGCTAAATCTTGTAGATCATATTTAACTTCATCTAAATCAAATTTATCTGCCTTATAGTTTGAGATATAGTAATTAGCTGTTAAATTTAGTCTGTGTTTATCATTATCAATTAAATTTGTTGAAATACCTGGTGCAAGTAAGAATTCTTTTCTTTTACCTAAACTCACCCTATATGCCAATTCTGGTTTTACCTTAGTTTCAAATGGACTAATAACTCCATCTGAATCAAATTGCATATTTAACTTGTCTTCAGCACTATCTTCTACTCTATACTTATCAAGTCCTATGTTTTTCTTATCATATCCTGTTATATACAATGTATTATTGCTCTTAAACTTATTATTATCTATATTTAAAAATACCTTAGCTTTTCCTACCTTGTATATATTAATATCTTCACCTATTCTACTAGTTTTACCATAAACTTTCGCACCTAGAGTTGTACCTATTTTATTCATTTTAATATAACCATCAAATAATGTAGAATCTAGTTGTATACCTCTTAGTATTAAATTTTTTAAAAGTTGTTTTGGCTCTACTTTTTTATTAGGTTTTTGTGATGTAGTAGTATTATTATTACTACTACTACTATTGTTATTGCTACTATTATTGTTATTATTCTTTTCCTTATTATCAATTTTTTCTATACTATCTACAAAATTTTGTAAATTATTTGTAGTTGGTGCATCTACCTTTGTTTTGAACATTTGTATAGTACCCATTTTATCTATATTAATACTAGATAAACCTTCTATTCCAAAGCTTGCACTTACACCTATATTAACTCTACCTTCAATATCTTTTGATACTGCTATTGAAGAAATTATCATACTTAAAATTATATATTTCTTCATACTCACCTCCTGTTTGTATTATAACATATGTTATAAAAAATATATAGTTAATAAATTGCACGATTATTTTCCCTATTTTACTGGGTTTTATAGCAATCGTGCTATGAATTTCGCACGATTAACGCACGATTATTTTTGTTACATTCCATATTTTACTGTATTTTCCTAAATTAATCAATTTAATTTAGCACAATTACTCCAAAAAAAATAGTTAGCGAACTAACTATTCCTTCTTAAGACCCTAAATAGGCCTTCTTTATATCTTGATTTTCAAGTAATTCTTTACCTGTACCTTCCATTACTATCTCACCTGTTTCTAGTACATATGCCCTATTAGCAATAGCTAATGATTGATTTGCATTTTGTTCTACTAGTAAGACGGTAACACCTAAGTCATTTATCTTTCTAATAATTTTAAATATTTCTTCTACAAGTATAGGTGCTAATCCCATAGATGGTTCATCTAGTAATAATAGTTCTGGTTTTGACATTAGTGATCTTGCTATTGCTAGCATTTGTTGTTCTCCACCACTCATAGTACCTGCTAATTGATTCTTTCTTTCTTTAAGTCTTGGAAAGAGTTCAAACATTTCCTTTATACTTGCTTTTGCTTCCTTATTACTTCTAGTATATGCTCCCAATTCTAGGTTTTCTAAAACTGTTAATTCTGTAAATATTCTTCTTCCTTCTGGAGTATGTGATAAGCCCATCTCAACCAACTTATGTGCCTTCACTTTCGTTACATCTATACCTTTAAATTCTATTTGACCTGATTTAGGAACTAACAAACCTGAAATAGTTTGTAATGTAGTTGTCTTACCAGCTCCATTAGCTCCTATTAGTGCCACTATTTCTCCTTTATTAATATAGAAGGTAAGATTTTTAACAGCGTGAATACCGCCGTAATATACATTCATTGATTCTACTTCTAATAATTTCATTTATTCTCCTAAATATGCCTTAATAACTTCCTTATTGTTTTGAATTTCATGTGGTGTTCCATGTGCTATTATCTTACCGAAATTCAAAACATAAAGTTTTTCACAAATACCCATGACTAATTTCATATCATGTTCTATTAATAGTATTGAAATATTAAATTTTTCCTTTATTAATTTAATAATATTCATTAATTCTAATGTTTCTTGTGGATTCATCCCTGCTGCTGGTTCATCTAGAAGTAACAATTTTGGTTTAGTTGCTAACGCTCTTGCAATTTCTAGTTTTCTTTGTTGTCCGTATGATAAGCTTTCTGCTTTAAATTCTGCCAAGTCTTTCATATCAAATATATCCAACAACTCAATTGCTTTTCTTGTAGCTTCATTTTCTCTTTTTCTATATTCTCTATTTCTAAATATTGCATCTAGATTTGAATATTTCACCTTATACTGATATGCCATTTTAATATTTTCTAAAACTGTCAAATGCTTAAATAGACGTATATTTTGAAATGTTCTTGCTAATCCTAAACGCACTATTTCATATGTTTTCTTCTTTGTAATATCCGTATTATTTATACAAATACTCCCTGAATCAGCTGTATACACACCTGTTAAAAGGTTGAATATTGTAGTTTTACCTGCACCATTAGGACCTATTAATCCTACTAGCTGATTATTTTCTACTTCTATATCAACATCACTAACAGCCTGTAATCCACCAAACTTTATTCCAGCTTTTTTTACTTCCAATAACATTTTCGTATTTTCTCCTTAATCTTTTTTAAAGTTAATTCACTTGTTCCTAAAAGCCCTTCAGGTCTAAAGATCATTATCATAATTAAGACAACTGAATAAATCAATACTCTATATTCAGAAACTTGTCTTAATAGTTCGTTAATAATAGTGATGAAGGATGCTGAAACTATTGATCCTGTTATACTTCCTATTCCACCAAATACTACCATAACTAGTATTTCGATTGAATATACAAAAGAGAACTTATCCGGTGATAATACTCCTAAATTATGTGCAAATAGTACACCTGCTACTCCTGCAAAAAATGATGATATGAAAAATCCATATATCTTTACCATGTTAGTATTTATACCAATATTTTCACTAGCTATTTCATCTTCACGTATTGATAATACAAGTCTACCATATCCTGATGTCATAAGACGGATGATAATAATTAAACTGATTATTGTTACAATATATGTATTAGTAAAATTAGTAATTATCGGTATGTTTTTAAATCCAGCTGCACCACCTAAAAAGTCTATATTTTGTATTACATATCTAACCATTTCTCCAAAAGCTAGTGTAATTATTGCTAAATAGTCCCCTTTTAATCTTAAAGTCAATGCTGAGACTATAACACCGAATATACCTGCTACTATACCTGCAACAATTAATGCAATCACTAATTTAATATTATCATTAATATTTACATTACTCATTGCTCTTGTAATTACTGCACCTGTATAAGCACCTATTGATATGAACCCAGCAAAACCTAGGTTTAATTGTCCCATTAGTCCTACTGTAATATTTAAACTTACTGCAAATAGTATTGCTATTAATATATTAATATATATTCCTGCCTTATAGCTAAATACACCTTCATTCATTATTGTTAAGTAAAGAAAAGCATAAATAGCAATAAGTAATACTCCTACAATAAAACTATCTTTAATTTTTAACTTCATCATACTTTCTCCTTAACATTTTTACCAAATATACCACTTGGTTTAACAAGTAATATTATTATCAACAACAAGAATACTATAGGATTTGCCCAGCTTGTTGATATATATGCTTTAGTATATGTTTCTATCATACCTAACATATATCCACCAAACATGGCACCTGGTATACTTCCTATTCCACCAAATACAGCGGCTATAAAGGCTTTAAGCCCTGGCATTATACCCATATACGGTTCTATTCTAGGATACATTAACGCATACATAACTCCACCTAATGCCCCTAATGCTGAACCTATTGCAAATGTTATTGATATAGTTAAATTTGAATTTATACCCATTAAACTAGCTGCATTACTATCTTGTGCAACAGCTCTTGTTGCTTTACCCATTTTTGTATAAGTTATGAATAGATGTAATAATACCATACATAATACTGATACTAGTATTACTACTACTGATAAGTAACTTACTGAAAAATTAAATATATTAATGCTATCTGTTGTGCTAAAATATTTAGGTATATATTCGTGTTTAATAACCTTTGGTGCTGCTCCAAATATTATCAATGCTACGCTTTCTAATAAGAAGCTGACTCCTATTGCTGTTATTAATACTGACATTCTAGGTGCATTTCTTAATGGCTTATATGCAAAAAAGTCTATTAATATTCCTAGAATAGCACAAAAAATTATTGATATTAAAATGGCAATAGAAAAAGGTAAACCTTTTTCTACGCCATAATATGTTACATATGCACCTACCATTAACAAGTCACCATGTGCAAAGTTTATAAGTTTTACAATTCCATATACCATGGTGTATCCCAATGCTATCAATGCATAAATACTACCTGTCTGAAGACCTATTATAGTCTGATCTATTAAATTTTTAATCATTTTAATCTCCGAATTTTTCTTTTAATACTTGTTTTCCATCTTTTATTTGAACAAAACTTACTTTCTTTTTAGGGTTTCTATTTTCATCGTATTTTATATGCCCTGTTAATAATTCTAAGTCTGTCTTAGCTAATGCATCTCTTAAATTTCCACCTTGTTTTATTGCATTTTCTACTGTAGTCATTGCGTCATAACCAAGTGCTGCAAATATTAGAGGTTCTTTATTAAATTTCTTCTTGTAATTCTTTATGAATTCTTGTACTGCTGGTGAAGTATCATCAGATGTAAATTGTGATGAGAACACTGCTCCATCAGCTAATTTAGCGAAGCTATCTTGTATTCCGTCCCAACCGTCTGCACCATAGTATTGTGCTTCTAGTCCAACTTCTTTTGCTTGTGATAATATTAATCCTATTGTGTTGTAGTAGTCAGGTATTACTATTGTCTTAACACCCATGTTCTTTAATTTTGTTAATACACTCTTAAAGTCTTTATCACTATTTGTATAACATTCTTCTGTAACACTTATACCTTCTTTGCTAGCTGTTGCTTTGAATGAATTTGCTACACCAACTGAATAGTCACTTCCGTTATTTGTTAATAATGCTACGTTAGTTGCTCCTTCTTTCTTTAAGTATTTTGCTAACACTTCTCCTTGATATGGATCTGTAAATGTAGTTCTGAATACATAGTCTCTATCCTTTGTTATATCCATTGCAGTCCCTGCTGGAGTTATCATAGGTATTTTTGCTTTTTGTGCTAATTCTGCTAATGCAGATGAGTTAGCTGAAATTGCTTCCCCGATGACGACATCAACTTTTTGATTTGCCATTTGTTTAAATATATTTACTACTTCTTGTACATCTCCTTTTGTATCTTGATAAATTGCCTTTACTTTCTTTCCATTAATTCCACCTTCTTCATTAATTTCAGCAATCTTTAATTCAATTCCTTCTTTAATTGAATTTCCATATTGTGCATATTCTCCTGTTAAAGGTTCTGGTACACCAACAAGTATTTCATTGTTGTTCGATTTTGATCCACAACTTGTTAAAGTTAATAACAATGCGATTACTAAACTTAAAAATTTTTTCATGTGTCTATCTCCTTATTTTTTTTGATATGTGCATTATACTACTATTTACATGGGTTGTAAAATATATTTAATTAATAGAACTATAAATTTCATTAATGCTTGACTTATTTAAGCATTAATTGTAGTTATTACTTGTAAAAATAATATAATTCTTGTACAATAAAATCATGAAGGAGGGCTCATGGATATTAAAAAAACTGTTATATTCAGTAGACACGGTCTACGTTATCCATTAATTTACAAACAACAATTTATTGATCTTTTTGGACACGATATTACCGATTGGGACTTTTCAGACGATGAAATGGGAATCCTAACTAAAAGAGGTGAACTTTTAGAGCATAAATTTGGTATATATTTTAGAGAATTTTTTAAAGGTAAAAAAATAGATAGTATTTTTTCAAATTCAATGAGACGTACATATCTTACAGCAAGATGCATTGCTCTAGGAATGATGCCTTATGAAGATATTCAAATTAATACAAGACTTAGTGGATTTAAGCAAATGGATTTGGACTTTTGCCTTTTATTTGACAACAAAAAAACTGTATTACAAGAAAAAGGTCCTATTATAGACAAAGAATTTTTACCTGTATATACGAAGATGGAAGAACTACTTGGTGTAGAAAAAGGTACTATTTCTGATAAAAAAACAACTTTCTTTATTGACGATGATAAATTCTTACATATACGTGGTGCTTTAAAAATTGCCACTGATATTTGCGATTTATTCATACTTAAATATTATGAAGGTTTTGATGAAGATAAAATATTTAAAAGCACTCAGTTTATAAAAGACATAAAATTTATGTCACGGGCTAAAGATATGTTTTTAGACTGTGTTTTCTCAGACAAGTACTATCAAGATAATGCAAATGGAAATGTATATGATAAGATATTAAAAGCAGAATTATATAGTCCTAATAAATTTTCACTAATAGTTGGACATGACTCTAATCTATCATTAATTTTTTCAAAACTAGGTATTACTTATGAACCTAATGAAAGATCAATTGAAAAATATCCTGTAGGTGCTAAATTAATATTTAATATATTTGAAGATAATTCATATGAAGTTTACTACACATATTTTGATTATGAAACAATAAGAGGAGACAAGGATAACGATCCTGTAATTGAATTTTTAAAGAAAGGACGACTATGAAACCTTTAATTGATGTTGAAAGAGCACTACAAAAAAAATTTAAAAGGGTTTTATGGTCTCCCTTTATTCACGCATTAAAAGATTTTAACCTAGTTAATGAAGGAGATAAAATTGCTGTTGCAATATCTGGTGGTAAAGACTCTTTAGTTCTAGCAAAATTATTTCAAGAATTAAAAAGAGTTAGTACAGTTAATTTTGAAGTTGTTTTCTTATCAATGAATCCAGGATTTACAGAAGAAAATCTTAAAATGTTAAAAGAAAATGTAAAAAACTTGAATATACCTTGTCACATATATGATGATAATGTATTTAAAATAGCTCAAAAAATGGATCCTAAAAAACCTTGCTATATGTGTGCTAGACTTCGTCGTGGAAGTCTTTATTCACACGCTGTGGAACTTGGGTGTAATAAACTAGCACTAGGTCATCATATGGATGATGTAGTTGAAACAACTGTTATGAGTATGTTCTATATGGGAAAAGTTGAAACTATGCTACCTAAACTACACTCAGATAATTTTGATATAGAGTTAATAAGACCTCTTTTTTATGTTGAAGAAAAGGATATAAGAAGGTTTGTTAAATACATAGACTTAACTCCCATGGCTTGTGGTTGTGAAGTTGCTAAGGGTATACTTGATAGTAAAAGAAGAGATACAAAAGCACTATTAAATAGTCTTGTTGAAAAAGATAAAGATATAAAAAAAAGAATAATGCAAAGTGTATTTAATGTTAATATAGAAAAGATATTGGGCTTTAAGTGTAAAAGAGAAAAATATTCTGTATATGATAAAATTACAATAAAAAAAGATTGATTAACAATCTTAAATTAATTATGGAGGCAGCAATCAGACTCGAACTGATGTAAAAGGTTTTGCAGACCTCTGCCTAAGCCCCTCGACCATGCTGCCGTACAAAGAAGATTATACAAAATTAATAATGAGTTTGTCAAGTGTTTTACGGCAACCTTGTTATTATATCTTTTTTGTTTTCTACAGCCTTACTACTTCTTAATATATTAAAAAGTCTATTAGCTAGGATATCTGTATATCTAATTAGAGCATTTTCTTTAGAATCACAATATGTAACTGTTACTGTCTGTAAATTAGGTAATATGGGCTTAGTTATGAAGTTATATTCAAAATTTTCTGTCCCTATTTTTAATTCCCTATATATACCTGTTTTCAAATCATAAACTCCATTACTTGCAATTGTATGTTCATCACAGTAAATGTATAAATTATGGATTTGACTTAAATCAACACCCATTTTTTCTAACATTCTTTTTATTCCCATCTTGTATGCATAATCTAAGTATCTTTGTTTACTTTTTTTATCATCAAAAATCCTATCAAAAACTTTTTCTTGATTTATGACAACAAAAAATCTTCTATCACACTTTATAGATCTTAATAATTTTCTTTTATTATCTTCATTTAACATAGTTGCTTTTAGCTCTATATCTTTTGGCATATTTAACTTTCTTTTTATATGCCTTTCTACATTGATGTACTTATTCATACTCTTTAGAACACTATTCTTATCTGTAAATACTATTCCTGCAAACACAAAAACAATATTGTGTTTCTTATCAAATACACCAGATTCATCTGAAAATATATATAAATTCATAATTCTCCTTAAAAAAATACCACTCATTTTTAAATTGAGTGGCTCTATGTCTGACGTACTTATCATTACGCTTAAACTCTCATTCAGTATTCATAGAAATTACCAGTATGGATAAATCCATCTTCACTTCTATTTTAACTTTATATAGATTTTTTGTCAATATAGTTTCTAATTTC
Source organism: Sneathia sp. DSM 16631 (assembly GCF_014892235.1). Classification (NCBI taxonomy): domain Bacteria; kingdom Fusobacteriati; phylum Fusobacteriota; class Fusobacteriia; order Fusobacteriales; family Leptotrichiaceae; genus Sneathia; species Sneathia sp. DSM 16631. The sequence continues at coordinate 22,067 of NZ_JADBHL010000011.1, forward strand.
ATCAGCAACAAATTCTACTTCAGGTCCAATAATTACTTGTACTGCTGTTTTATTTGGTTTTAATACACCAGGAACTAGTTTCTTTATTTCTTTGTCGTTTATAACAGAACTATCTTTAACAGTTAATCTTAGTCTTGTTGTACAACAATCTATTTCTTCTATATTTTCCAAACCACCAAGTAATGGTATTAAAGCAGTTGCTAATGCATTATGATTTAATTTTGTTTTTCTTACTTTTTCAGTACCTTCTTCATCATCTTCTCTACCTGGTGTCTTTAAATTAAATACTCTTATTAAAGTAGTAAATATTACATAGTAAAGAACGAAGAATATTATTCCTAAAAGTATAAGCATGTATGGTTTATGTGCATTTGGTAATCTTGATGATAATACAAAGTCAACAAACCCTGCAGAGAACCCAAATCCAGCTACCCAATTAAAACTTGCTGCTATAAACACTGATATAGCTGTTAAGATTGCGTGCACTAAGTATAATACTGGTGCAACAAACATAAATGCAAATTCTATAGGTTCAGTTACTCCTGTGAAAAATGAAGTAAATCCTGCTGCCACCATAATTGACATTATCTTATTTCTATTTTCTGGCTTAGAAGTCTTAATAAATGCTGCACAAGCTCCTAATAGACCAAACATCATAATAGGGAAAAATCCTGCTTGATACATACCAACATGATAAGCTCCTTTTACGGCTTCTGGTAAATCGGCATATGCTAATTCAGGTGATCCCCAGAATCTTCCTATATCATTTATACCAGCAACGTTAAACCAGAAAACTGAATTTAATGCATGGTGTAGTCCTACTGGTATTAAAAGTCTATTAAAGAATCCATAAATCCCTGCACCTACAGGTCCTAATGATGCAATCTTTATACCAAAACTAACTAATGCTGAGTAAATTGCTGGCCATACGTATAGTAAAATAAATGACACTACTAACATTACAATTGATGTAATAATAGGAACAAATCTCTTACCACTAAAGAATGCTAAAAACTTAGGTAATTCAATATTATAGAATCTGTTGTATAATTCTCCAGATATAACCCCACATAGAATACCTATAAATTGATTATTTATTTTCCCAAATGCAGGGGTGAAACATTTTCAACTGGAGTATTTGTAAGTTGTGCAACAGCATTAGTTGAAAGTAATGTAGTAACAACTAAAAATGCTACAAGTCCTGTTAAAGCTGCAGCACCATTTTTATCTCTAGAAAGACCAAAAGCAACACCAACTGCAAATAATATAGGCATACTATCTATTATTGCTGCTCCTGATTTAATAAGAAATGCTGCAAGTTGTGAATTACTACCCCAACCAACAGGGTCAATCCAATAACCTATTCCCATAAGAACTGCCGCTGCAGGTAATACTGCAACAGGAACCATCAAGGCTTTTCCAATTTTTTGTAAATAACCGAACATAAAGTCCTCCTCTTTAATATAGTGTTAATATATTATACTATAATTTTTTAAAAAAAGAATGACTATTGTCTTAATTTAATAAATATTTTTGTAGTTTTGTACTAGATACTGATAAAATTAATGTGCCAATTATTAAGATTGTTGAAAGTGCATTTATTGTTGGTGTTATTCCAAATTTAAGCATTGAGTATATTTGTATAGGTAAAGTATCTGAATTCGTTCCAGTAACAAAGCTTGTTATTACAAAATCATCTAATGATAATGTTAATGACATCAAGAATGCTGATATTATTCCTGGCATCATACTTGGAATTATTACCTTAGTTAATGCTTGAAATTCAGTAGCACCTAAGTCTCTTGCAGCCTCAACAATAGAAAAATCAAATTCATCTAATCTTGACATTATTATAAACAAAGAAAAAGGTATATTAAATGTTGTGTGTGCTATAAATATAGTTAACATTCCAAGTGGTATTGTTCTATTGATGTTAAAAAATATTAATAATGATACCCCTATTATTAAATCAGGTAATACTAACGGAACATAACTTAATATTTTAACATAATTCTTCATTCTAAAGTTATACCACTTTATACCTATTGCACCTAATGTTGCAATAATTACTGATGCCACTGATGAACTAAGTGCTATTATTATACTTCTTCCAAAAGTTACCCATAAATGTGGTGAATTTAAAAATAGATCTTTATACCATTTTAATGAAAACTTAGTCCACATATATGTTTTTGATTCATTAAATGATAAAACAACTAACATTACTATGGGTAAGTAGAAAAATATCATTACTAGTGCAAAAAATATTGTTGATATCACTTTTTTTTCGTTATTCATCAATTTCACCACCTTTATTTATGAACATTGCAACTATTGTTATTAGTATAAATATTGTTGATATTGCTGCAGCTGATGGCCAATCACGAAGAACAAACATCTTATTTGCAATAATATTACCTAGCATAATACCATCTGTTCCTCCAACTATATCTGGAACAGCATAAGACCCTATTGCAGGTATAAATGTTAGTACTATTGCTGTAATTATACCGCCTTTTATACCAGGTAAAAATACTTTTAATAGTGCTTGATACTTATTTGCACCTAAATCTCTTGCAGCATCTATTAGAGAAAAATCAAATCTTTCAATTGATGTATACAGAGGTAAAATTGCATATGGCATCAATATATATACACTTATTATCACTACTGCTCTTTGATTGTATAGCATAGGTATAGGACTAGTTAATTTAAATATCCACATCAATGCCTTATTTATCAACCCATTATTACCTAATAAACCTATTAACGCAAATATTCTAACTAAAAAGTTAGTCCAAAATGGAATTATTATTAATAATAACCATAAATTCTTATACTTAGATCTTGAAATAAAGTACGCAGTAGGTAGTGCTAAAATTATTACTATAACTGTAATAAGTACAGATATTTTTAAGGTCTTTATTAACACCTTTACTAATTGTGGATCTAATAGATTTCTATATGCTTTTAGTGTGAATGTTGTATAACCTTCTATTCCTCCATAAGCAGCTTTCTTTAGAAAACTAAAGTATACTATTATCCCTGTTGGTATTGCAAAAAATATACTCATCCATATTGTTAATGGAAGATAATATAGTAATTTTAAATTTTTCTTATGCATCTACATCACCTCTACAAGATAAGCATCTTCATAGTTCCAGTAGAAATACACCTTCTCTTTCCATTCGAATAATTCATCTTCTTCTAAGAATTCTCTATGTTGGTCAAAGGCTTTAATAATTCTATTATTTCCTTCAATTTTTATAAACAACTTACTTTGAAACCCTGTATAGATTACTTCATCTATTACACCTTGCAATACCTTATACTTTTCATTAAATTTAGGTGGCTTATTATCTACTTTAATCTTTTCAGGTCTTAAAGTTAATTTAACTACATCTCCTACTTTAACTTTTTTATCAAGTTCTACCTTAAATTCTCCTATTTCGTTTGACTCAGCTATTGCATAATTATCATAAACTTCCTTTATTTTACCTTTAATAAAATTAGTTTCTCCTATAAAGTCTGCAACAAAAGTATCAGAAGGAGTTTCATAGATTTCATTTGGAGTTCCTACTTGTAACACATTTCCATTGTGCATAACAGCTATTCTATCAGAAACACTCAGTGCTTCTTCTTGATCATGTGTTACAAACACAAATGTTATACCTACTTCATCGTGTATTGTATCTAAATCAATTAATAATCTTTGTCTTAATTTTGCATCTAATGCTGAAAGTGGTTCATCTAAAAGTAAAACTTCTGGCTTATTTATCAAAGCTCTTGCAATAGAAACTCTTTGTTTTTGTCCACCAGATAATGATGCGGGGTACTTATTTTTATGCTTTTTCAAACCTACTAAGTCTAAATACTTATCTACTTCTTTTTCTATTTCACTTTTTTTCATTTTTTTAAGTTTTAGTGAAAAGGCTATATTATCGAATATAGTCATATTTGGGAATAATGCATAATTTTGAAATACCGTATTAACATTTCTCTTATTCGGTTCTAATACATCTATCCTTTCACCGTTAACCCTAATTTCTCCCTCATCTGGTGAAATGAACCCTGCTATCATTCTAAGTAGAGTTGTTTTACCACAACCAGATGGACCTAGTATAGAGAAAAATTCACCTTTTCTTATACTTAAATTTATATTATTTAATATTTTATCTCCTTCAAAGGACTTTGATATACCAATTATTTCTAAATCTTTTTCCAATTTATACCCCCTATCTATTAAAATATTCTTTTGCAATCTCTTTTAAATAAAAGACATCATATGTTCCACACATTTCTCTTATAGAATGCATTGATAAAATAGGTACTCCTAAATCTACTGCTTCTATATCTAAGTGACTTGCACTTAAAGGACCTATTGTAGTACCTCCTATTTCATTAGAATTATTTACAAATACTTGTAACTTAATATCCTTATCTCTTACAATTTCTTTTAATACTGCCATAGAATATCCATCTGATGTATATCTTTGATTAACACTTAACTTTATTGAAACACCATTATTCATTGTACATTGATTTGTAATATCAAATTTTTCCATAAATGATGGATGTGCTACGTGTCCACTATCTGCTGATAGCATAAATGATGACGCTAATATTTCTAAGTAATCTAGTCTATTATACCCTAATGAATATACTATTCTTTCTAATATATGTGCTAGATAATTTGAATCTGCACCTTGTTTTGTTGAACTCCCTATTTCTTCATTATCAAATCCAACAAATACATTTATTTTTTCTGAATCATTATTTGATTCTATTATTCCCATTAAACCTGTATATACTGATAAAAGATTGTCTAGCTTTGTACTAGTTAACATATCTTCATTTACACCCATAAGTCTACCTTTATCTAATGGATATAGCATTAAGTCAAAGTCTAATATGTCTTCTATATCTACATTTAACTTTTTAGATATAGTTTTTAATAAGTAATTATCAGCTTCTAATGTGTCATTAACTAGACTAATTATGGGTAATAATTCTTTTTGCTTGTCTATTTTATGTCCGTTATTAACATCCCTATTTTGATGTATTGCCAAATTAGGTATAACAACAACTATATCACTTAAATTAATGTATGATACTTTTGGTTTGAATGCATCTTGACTTCTTGTTAATAGTCTTCCTGCTATTGATAAGGGTCTATCAAACCATGTTGATAGTATAGGCCCTCCATATACTTCAGTATTTAATCTTAACATATTATTAGTTACTACTTCACTTTTAGGCTTAATTCTAATACTTGGACTATCTGTATGAGATGCAAATATTTTTATACCTTTTTTTACATCTAATTTATTTGGTGTAGTAAAAGCTAATATTGTTGAATTGGTCTTTTTAACATAATATTTTTTACCTAATTCTATATTCCATTTGGAACATATATCTAATTCTTTAAAGCCATTTTTTTCTAATAAGGCTTTTGCATTTTCTACAACATGATAAACACTAGGGCTTTCGTCAATGAACTTCATCATATCTAGTGCAAATTGTTTAACTTTTTCCATTTTATCACCTACTTATATATTCTTTCATATTTTGATTTTAAATATTTGATATAGTATTCTGGATTAAATTCTTCACCAGTACATAATTTAATTAATTCTTCTGGTGTTTTAGAATTTCCATATTGATGTATACCTTCTCTTAAGAAATCATTTATTTTCTTAAAGTCTTTGTCTTCTATTGCTTTTTTTACATCTACTTTCTTTTCTAATGCGTGGTAGATTTGTGATGCATATGCACTTGCTATTGCATATGATGGAAAATATCCAAATGCTCCTCCTGCACAATGTGAATCTTGTAATATTCCTTCTTTTGCATTTTTAGGTCTTATACCTAAATATTCTTCATATAGATCATTCCACATTTTTTCTAAATCACTAGCATTGATTTTAGTATCTATGTTAGAAAATATATATTTTTCTATTTCATATCTAATCATTACATGTATAGGATATGTTACTTCATCAGCTTCTGTTCTATAATATTGATTTTTAACTTCATTAACTAGAAGATAGAATTCATCCTTTGATATATTAAGCTTTCTATATTTTTCTAATAAGCTATATATTAAATCTGTAAACTCTTTCATTTTACCTATGACATTTTCATAAATTCTAGATTGTGATTCATGTATACCCATAGTTGAACCACCAGATAATATACCAGTATCATTGTACTTATCATCTACTTGTTGTTCGTATATAGCGTGACCTGTTTCATGAACAGTAGAATATATACTTGATAGCACATCATCTAGATAATAGTGTGTTGTTATTCTAACATCCTTATTATTCATATTAGTTGTAAATGGATGTTCACTTTCTTTTATTACACCTTTATCATAGTCAAACCCCATAATATTTGATAATATCTTTGATATTTCTCTTTGTTCTTCTATGCTAAACTTAACAGAATAAAATCTCTTTTTTATATCCTCTAATTTAGTTGTATCCTTGCTTCTTATTTCCTTAATAAATGGTATTAATTCTTTTCTTATTAAATCAAAAAACTTATCTGCTTTTTCTACTGTTAAATTTGTTTCATAGTCATCTAATAGAACATCATAAGGATTTTTTTTGTAGCCTCTATAAAGAATGAATTTCTTATTAGTGTCTATTAAGTCTTGAAGATAATCTTTAAATAATGAATAGTCTTCTTTATTCTTAGCTATTTCCCATTTTTGAGTTGCCTTTGTTACTAGTGAACTGTATTTTGCATATTCATCCTTAGGTATCTTACTCATCTTTTCAAATACATCTTTTTTTAATTTTTTCACTACTTTTTTGTCAATTTCGCTTAATTTATCCTCATCTAAATCATATAGCATCTTTTTAAATTCATCATTAACAAAGTTTTCATACTGTAATTGTGTTAAAACTTCCATTGTGTTACTTATACCATCAATAGCCTTAACTGGAGCTTCAGTTTCTAAATCCCAACTCAATAAGGTTATTGCATGACTAAATGCCATATCTCTTCTTATATATTCATAAATTTTGTCCATTTTTTTATCTCCTTTTAATTATAGATAACCATTCTATTATACTAATTTCAGAGGTTTTTTGCAATTAAAGATTTTATAAATTTTCTTGAAATAGCTATTGAATAGAATAATACTTTTATCCCCTTGTATTCTTTTTCTAAGCACTTTTTTATTTCATTAACAGTAGCCCCTGTTGTTATAATATCATCTACTATTAATACCGTCTTATTACTTAAATTTAAATTCTTAACATCGAAACTCTGTAGGATATTTAGATTTTTCTGATATGATTTGGATAATTTAGACATCTTTTTTGTATTTTTTATCTTTTTAATTTTCAAGAAGGGATAATTGAATTTTTCAAAAATTAATTCCACCTGATCAAAGCCTCTATCTCTTATCCTCTCTTTACTTGTAGGAACACATATGATATATTCAACTTTTTGACTTTCTACAACGAATTCAACTTGTGACCTTATTATACTATATATAGCTGTTGCTACATATTTTTTTCTTTTATACTTAAGCTCATATATCATATCTCTAAAATAGTCGTTATAGTACATAGAAAAATGCACATTTTCAATAGAATAAAAATGTGCTAATTTTTTTACTTGTTCATACTTTGTTTTACCAATTTCATATTCATGTTTATCGAATAAAAAGCTAAATATTCCCATGTTCAGTATCCCTATCCACTAATTTTGCACAATATATTTCTGTGTATCCACAATTTTTACATATTTTAATATAAAACAACTCTGATGTTGGCAAAATATTTTTTATCCAACCATCTATATCTTTTGTTGGTAAATATATACTCTTAATTACATGTTCAACATTTGAACACTTAATACATCTATTTAATTTCATACTATCACTTCATTAATATTTTTTTTAAAAAACTTCTTCTATGTTCTTTTAATATCCCGTATTTTTCAATTGCTTCATAATGTGCTTTTGTACCATAACCTTTATGATTTTTAAAGCCATATAAAGGATATTTTTCATCATAGTTATATAGTAAGTGGTCACGATAAACCTTTGCTATTATTGATGCTGTGGCAATGGATAAATCTTTAGAATCTCCTTTTACAAGAAAATCTTGTTCTAACTTACATCCTCTTATCTTTTGATTACCATCAACTAAAACTTTTTTACCTGTTATCTTAAGCTTTTCTAATGCCCTATTCATTGCTAAAAAAGTAGCATTTAATATATTAATCTTATCAATTTCTTCACTACTTGCAACACCTACAGCATACTGTATTTTATCTGACACTATCAATTCCTTATATATCTGCTCTCTTTTCTTTTCAGTTAACTTTTTAGAATCATTTATTTTATCAAAAATTTCATCATCAGTATCTAATATATATACACAAGCAGCAACAACTGGTCCAAATAAAGGCCCACGCCCTGCTTCATCTACACCTATTACATCCCTATACTCTAACATAATTTCACCTTTTCTAATGTTTCTTTCATATCATGAGGAATATCCACACTAAACTTCATTTTTTCATTTGTAAATGGATGTATAAATTCCACACTATATGCATGCAATTGCTGTCTATTAAACCTATCATTTCTACCATACACATGATCACCTAATATGGGGTGATTTAATTCTTTAGCGTGTACCCTTATTTGATGCGTTCTTCCAGTTAATATCTCAACTTTTACATATGAGTATAGGTCATTTTCCTTTATTAGTTTAAAAATACTAATTGCAAGCTTACCATTGTCAGTATTAGAGCTCATCTTTTTTCTATCTTTTTTGCTTCTACCTATATATGTTCTTACTTCTACTCTATCCTTATTTAATTTTCCCTTTAATATAGCAAGGTATGTCTTATGTATTTCATGATTTTTAAACATTTGAACCAATTTTTCATGACAAGCATTTGTCTTAGCTATTATTAATATGCCACTAGTATCCTTATCTAATCTATGAACTATCCCTGGTCTTAGTGGATCTACATTAGATAGACTTTTAAAATTGGATAATAATGAATTTACTAGTGTATTTTCTCTAAAACTACTACATGGATGAACAACCATATTATATGGCTTATTGATAATAGCAAGATATTCATCTTCATAAACTATATCAAGCTTCTTGTCTTCTTTAGTTATAACTATAGGTTCATCTTCCTTTATTTCATATGTAATTTTATCATTTTCACATACCTTGTATGATGGCTTAACTAATTTATCATTTGAAAAAACTTGTGATAAGGCTACCCTATTTCTTGAAATATTTAATTTTTCACTTAAATATTTGTCAATTCTTTTGCCTACATCCCCTTTTTCAACTATATACATTTTAACTCCTATCATCAATATCTTGAAATATTTTTAGCATTCCATTAGTATTTTTATCATGGTGGTGTAATATTAAAATAGCAACATCTTTATTAATCTTTTCCAACATATCATAACCTATCTTAGGATGTTTTTTAAGTCTTGTTACAAAACCTAACTTATGTATTATTCTTAATAAAAATGATGCTCTTTTTTTACCACAATCATGTAGTATACTAAATATTAAATAATTCCTATCCGTCGTAACTTTTTTCATTCTACTGTATACTAATAGTCCATGCCATCTATCATAATAGTCCATATTAAAATATATTCTTAGCTCTTCATCATTTAATATCTTAATAGCCTCTTTTTCAAGATTTTCATCTATTTTTTCTATATAGTAATCACAAAATTTTCTAATACAATATCTTATCACTTTATTATACCTATTATCTCATCTGCTCTATTAACACAATTTTCAAACTCAAAGTTTCTTTTTTCATAGCCATAATTACAGTGTATTTGCCTTACACCCATATTTTTTGCCATTGTATAATCAACTATCATATCACCTATATGTACAATTTCATCTATACTATATCCATCTTTTACTATCATTTTAAGTCCATATGGATAAGGTTTAGGTGGATATGCTTTATTTTCTGGATTTCCAAATATATATTTAAATTTCCATTTATTTAATAAGGTACTACAATATTTTTCAGCTGTTATTTGATCCTTATTTGTTATCACAGCAAGAACTATATTCTTTTTTTCTAAATATGTAAGCAATCTATCCATACCCTCATATATTTTAGCACCTTTTAAGTAGTTGAGGTTATAGTAATCACGTACTCTAGATAAGAACTCCTCCTTATCTTCTTTTATATTTCTTACTTCTCTTATTCTATCAAATGCTACACCAAAGCCATTGCCTATAAAGTCCATATACTTTTCTACACTAAATATTTCATAACCATATTCTTTTAATATTTCATTAAAGGCATTTGCTATTGATGGTAATGTATCAACTAAAGTACCATCTAAATCAAACGTTACAACACTTACATTCGTCATTATATTCATTCTTTAATACCCTATCTACAAATCTTTCTATACCCTTTATTCCAAATCCATCATGCTTATATGGTGCAACATCATTTAAAACTTCCATGTATTTTTTAGAAAATAACTCATATATATATTCATCAAAGAAGAATAAATCATCCATATCGCTTTCTTTAATGTTCTTTTTTATAAACTCAATATACTTTTTCATATCTGGATTTTCTTCTAATAATTCTAAAATTAGATCTAAAGATCCACAACTTTGTAAATTTTGATCTAATTCTAATATCTCACTTGATATTTTCTTTGTAATTTCCATAGTTCCTAGTTCATCTATTTCATTAACACCTTTTGAAAATATCGCAAGATTACAAGTATCTTGTATTTGAAAGTCCTTATTTCTTAAAATTAGATAAAAGTCATCGCCCCTTTTATACATATGTGAAAAGTTATTCTTTCCAACTATATCACTTAAAAAATCGCTATAACCTTCATCCCATGCTTTCTTTAAATGAGTTATTACTTCCTCATTTTTTGTTTTTAGAACTGGCAAGGGATAGTTTAATAAAACTACCTCACCAAAATCTTTTAAATCTTTTGAAACAAATACTGGATATTTCATAGTTTCATCATATTTAGAATTTTCGACTAGATAAAATTCTCCATATTCTGTCTCAAATTTATATTTTATATCATTCATTTTATCCTCTATTTTTTACTTAAATACTTTAATCTACTTGTTACCATTTTAATACCAACTTCATTAGATTTACCTCTTGGTATTATTACATCTGCATATCTTTTTGTTGGTTCAACAAACTCAAGATGCATAGGTTTTACAGTTTCTATATATTGATTACGTATATTCTCAAAACTTCTTCCACGTTCCTTCATATCTCTTTCTATACGTCTTAATAAACGTATATCATCATCTGTATCAACAAATATTTTCATATCAAATAGGTTACGCATCTTTGCCAATGTAAGTATAAGTATACCTTCAACTATTATTATTGGTTCTGATTTTATAAGCTCAGTCTTATCTGTTCTTCTATGATTAGTAAAGTCATATGTGGGTTTTTGTATATCTTTTCCTTCTTTTAATTCCTTTATATGCTTAATTAATAAGTCAAAATCTATAGCATCTGGATGGTCATAATTCAATTTAGACCTATGTTCATAATCCAATTCTGGATGATCTTTGTAATATGAATCTTGTTCTAATAAGCTAACATTAGTACCAAATTTTTTTAAATCTTCAACTATTAAATTTGCTACACTTGTTTTACCTGATCCAGTTCCTCCTGCTATTGCTAGTATAATTCTTCCTTCCATACTACACCTTAAAGACTTTCTAGTATTTCAAACACTTCATGTTTATCAGTTGAATTAATTAATTTTTCTAATTTTTCTTCTTCAAAAGATAATTTTGATATTACAGATAAAATATCTAAATGTTCCCTTTTAGTTGATTCTGGAGCGACAACTAAGAAAAATACCTTAGATTTCTTTTCATCTAATGATGCAAAATCTTTTCCGTCTTTATCTATTGCTACTACCATGCTAACTTTTTTTACACCACTTGATTTTGCATGAGGTATAGCAATACCATCTTGCATACCTGTAGATGATAAATTTTCTCTTTCATATAGGTCATTTAGTACAACATCAAATTTACCTTCTTCTATTACATCATCATTTTTTGAAAAATTTTCTAATAATTCCTTGATAATATCTTCTTTCTTATCTGCTTTAATTTTAAATACTATATTATCTAAAGATAAATAATTCTTAATTTCCATAATCCCTCCTAATTTTTTCTATAATTTTATCTATACTTTCATCATCTAGGTTATACTCAATATATCCTTTATTTTTAAACCATGTAAATTGTCTTTTAGCATATCTTCTGCTAGCTGTTTTGATATTTTCAATAGCCTCTTTTAAACTTACATTAGACTTAAAATATTCAAATAATTGCTTATACCCTATACACTGTATTTTATTACCATATACATTATATGCTTTTTTTGCTTCTTCTAAAAGACCTTGTTCCATCATTATATCAACTCTTTTATTAATTCTGTCATATAATGTGGTTCTATTTCTCGTTAGAAATATTTTTAAAAATTTTCTATCATTACCAAGTTTATTGTTATACACAACACCCCTTGTTTCAATTTTACGTATTACTCTAACTTTATTCTTAATATCTATTTGTTTTTTTTCTTCTTCACTTAAAAGGTCTTGTAATTCGCTAAGAGTCATACTCTCTAACTTTTCTCTTTTTTTATAGTCAACTTTATCCATCATGGTTAAACCATCAGTCAAAGAACTGATATATAGCCCTGTACCACCTACAATTAAAAAGGGAACTTCTTTATTTTCATTTAATATCTTATTGGCAGTTTCATAAAAATGTCCCACGCTATATTTTTCATTTGGTTCTACCTCATCTATTAAATAATGTATTACTCCATCTTTTTCATCTTCAGTTATCTTGGCTGTACCTATATCAAGAGTCTTATACACTTGCGATGCATCAGCTGAAATAATTCTTGCGTTTAATAACTTTGCAAGTTTTATTGATAACTCAGTTTTACCAACTCCAGTTGGTCCTGCTATTACTATCGCATTATACATATTCAAATTCATATCCTTCTATAACTATGGTATCCCCTATTTTGACTCCATTTTCTTCTAGCTTTTGTTCCATTCCTATATGACGCATAACTTGCAAGAATTGTATAATTCCATCATCACCTATAAATACATACTTATTTAATACATTATCAACAACTTGTCCAGACACTTCATAAACATTAGGCTCAAGTTTTTTAATAATCCAGTCTTCTTTTCTTTTTACTACTTCTGATAACACAGTATCTAAGTCTCTTACTTCTTCTATTTCTTCTTCTTTTGTATTGCATAAAAGCTCATAAGCTTTCTTTATTACCTCACTTATACCTTCATTTGCAATTACAGACATAGTTAGTACTTCTTTGTTTATAGCTTTTGAGAATTCTTCTATTTTTTTATCGTCATATAGCATATCTATCTTATTTAACACGACAATTTGAGGTTTACTTGCTAATTTTTTGCTATATTTTTCTAATTCTTCATTTATCTTAAAATAATCTTCTATAGCACTTCTACCATCAATCTCTGATATATCTACTATATGAATAATTACACGACATCTTTCTATATGTCTTAAAAATTTATCACCAAGACCTATACCTTTATGTGCACCTTCTATTAAACCTGGTATATCTGCTACAACAAATGAATGATCTTCATCAACTTTTGCTATACCAAGCTTAGGTTTTAATGTAGTAAAGTGATAGCTTGCAACTTTTGAATTTGCACCTGATATTTTGTTTATGAATGAAGACTTACCTACACTAGGGTAACCTACTAAAGCTACATCTGCTAATAGTTTTAATTCTAGCTTTATTTTTAATTCTATTCCTGGTTTACCACTTTCAGAAATTCTTGGTGCTTTTCTTATGGAATTTTTAAAGTGTACATTACCTTTTCCACCATCTCCACCTTTTAAAAACACTACTTGTTCATTTGCCTTATTCATATCAAGTAAAAGTTTATTACTTTCATAATCTCTTATCATAGTTCCAACTGGAACTCTAATAATTACATCTTCTCCATTTCTACCTGCACACTTAGCACCCATGCCTTTACTTCCATTTTGTGCTTCTATTCTTTTTATAGTTTTGAAATTTAATAGCGTATTCATATTAGGGTCAGCTAGTATGATTATAGAGCCACCCTTTCCTCCGTCTCCGCCGTCTGGTCCACCAAATTGCACGAATTTTTCTCTTCTAAATGTTGCTGCACCATCACCACCGTTTCCAGATTTTACTGTTATTACACTTTCATCTATAAACATTCTATTCCTCTCTAAAATAGGACTTATGAAATAAGCCCTATAAATAATTTTTTTAATTTAGTTATTTCTTACTTTTACACCAGCTGGTATTGAAGCAAATACCTTATCTGTTATAGCAACAATAGTTCCACCTAGAACATATGATGCTCCACTTAAATAATCAATTAATCTTTGACCTTCTTCTCTTGACATATTTTCTAAACTAAACGCAACTATATTACTATTTTTAATCATTTCTGCAATTTTTTTTGAATCTTCATCATATGATTTTGGTTTTAATATGTTAACACCGTTATATATAAAATCACTATTTTCTGCTTCTTTATTTAATGATTTTTCAATTATATCTTCATTATTTTCTTCTTCATCTGTATATGTAAACAATTTCTTAAATACTGACATCATCATACCTCCAACATTATTTATTAAATTATATACTTTTTCCAGATTTATTTCAATACAAAACTTTGCTTTATATAAAAAAAAATACTATAATCATAACTGAGGTGTTTTATGAGAAATTTATGTATTATAACTGGAGCAACCAGTGGAATAGGCTTGGAACTAGCTAAAATATATTCATGCTTTAATATAGATCTTCTTTTAATTTCAAGTAATATTAATAATCTTGAAAAGACTAAAAAGCTTCTAGATAATAATGGGGCTAATATTGATATATTAGAAATGAATTTAATAAATGGAATAGATCTAGAAAAATTAAAAGAAAAAACAGATAATAAATTACTTTATTGTCTGATAAATAATGCAGGTTTTGGAGACTTAGATGATTTTGTAGATTCTAACTTGAAAAAGGCTCAAGATATGATAGACCTTAATATTAAGGCTCTAACAAGTCTTAGCTACTTTTTCTTAAAAAAGAATAAAAATACTACTACTAAGTCATATTTACTAAATGTAGGTTCTGTTGCAAGTTTTATGTGTGGTCCTAAAATGGCAGTATACTATGCAACAAAAGCATATGTTTTATCATTCACTAATGCAATAAGAAGAGAAAACTCAAATAAGTTTATTAAAATCTCTTGTCTTTGTCCTGGTCCTACAAAAACTAATTTTACAAAGGACTTTAAATTTACTCCTAATGTGTTCAAAAACATATTTGCTATGAAGCCATATGACGTTGCTCTTTGTGCATATTATGGACTTTTAAAGGGTAAAAAAGTTATTATCCCAGGAGTAACAAATTACTTAATGATAAAATTAATTAAATTTATTCCTAGTAGTTTAGTTGAGGTTATAACAAAAAAATAATGGGTTAAACCCATTATTTTTTAACATTCAAAACTATTTAACATCCATAATAATTTTTCGTATTTTATTATATATTCATCCATCATAGCTGATGTACCATAATCATTATTTTTATCTGCACAAACTTTAACTTCTTTAGCTTCATCAACTATAAATCGAAAATCACTAATTAAAGTCTTTAGAGCTTCATCTATTGTTATAGATTTATTTTCTCCTTCTTTTATTTTTGAGATTTCTAAATAACTTTTTAATGTAGATAAAGGTCTACCCTTTATAGCTAATACTCTTTCTGCAACTTCATCTACAACTTCATTTAAATCTTCATACATTTTATCTAATTGTGCGTGTATAGAGAAAAATCCTCTACCTGTTATATTCCAATGAAAATTTTGTACTTTCTTTGCTAACACTGATAAATCAGCTAAAAATTGATTTAATTTACTTTCCATGTTCACCCCTATTATTTTTTATTCTTTATTTCTTTATACTTTGTTACTTGTCTAACCATTATATCAAGCATTGCATCAATTGCTGAATAAAGACTTTTATCTTTACATTCTACATTTATTGTTTTACCTGCAACATATATTGTAGCACTTGCATGATGTACAGCTCCCTCAGATTTAGTTTTTTCAACTGAAAGCATTACTTTAACTTCTGTAATGTTGTTACAATATTTCAAAACCTTCTTACATTTCATAATTGCATATTCTCTTAAAGCATCTGTTAATTTTAGATGTTGTCCACTTACTATTACATTCATAATAATAACACTCCTTTCAATTGCTTCTAATATATTATAGTCCTATTTCAACTATTCTACAACTACTAATTCTCTATTTTTTAATATATACTTTTTATTAGCACCCGAGTTTGACAGTTTTAAATAATTAAAAATGTTGTAGATATATTGAAATCTACATTTTTTTGTCAAATTTTTTTA
>NZ_JADBHL010000012.1:0-38496 GCF_014892235.1 Sneathia sp. DSM 16631
TTAACTCCTGCTTCTTACAGAAATCAATCCTTATTAGTAAGTTAAATTATTTGTCCAACTTTTTGGGGTCAGTACAAAGTAATTTGACACTTTTTCTTTATAGTTAACTATTCGTTTGCACCATATTTTTTCATTAATTCATTCATTTCTGATTTTTGTTCGTTTTCTTTAACTCTTTTTTCAGAAAGGATGATAGATGATTTCTTTTCATTTGAATCGATTATAGTTGCTGTTATTGTATCACCAACTTTGTAATCACCAACAACTTCTCTTTGAGGTATTAAACCTTTAAATCTTTCAGTTAATTCAACTAATAGACCACCTTCAAGTTTATCTGTAACAGTTAAATCTAGAACTTGTCCAACCTTGTATTGTTCCATAGCTTCAACCCAAGGTGAGATGTACATTTCTTTTATAGAACCAGATATTTTCTTGTTTTCTTTGTCTATATCTATAATTCTGAATTCAATTTCATCATTTTCGTTGAATACAGTTAATTCACTCTTAGTCCATGCATATTCATTTCTACGAATAAATGCTTCTAATCTATTATCCATTTCAACAAACATTCCATAGTCTTGAGCAAATAGGACTTTACCTTTAACTATATCTCCTACGCTGATAATATCATCAATGTTTTCCCATAATTCATCTAAAATAGCTTTTGCACTAAGAGATATTCTTTGTTTTTCATCATTTAATTGTTCAATAACAAAAGTAATTTTATCTCCAACTTTAAAGTTTTTATCTAGTTTAAAGAATTTTCTGTAATTAATATCAGAGATGTGCATGAATCCTTCATCATTTGTACCATCTATGTTAATTACTAAACCAAAATCAAGTATTTCTTTTACTACTCCAGTTCTCTTTTCTCCTACCTTGTATTTTTCTCTAGTTGTAAGCCAAGGATCTGGTGTTAATTGCTTTATACTAAATTTAATTTTAGCTTTTTCTTTATTTAATTCAATAATTTTAACTTCTACTTCTTGTCCAACTGAAAGAACAGATTTAATATCTTTTGTTTGTCCCCAACTTAGTTCAGATATGTGTAATAGACCTGTAGTAGGACCTAATTCAAGTATAGCACCAAAATCAAGTATTTCTTTTACTTTAGCCTTAACAACATCACCAAGTTGTAAAGTGTTAATGAAGTCTAAAACTTCTTTTCTCGCTAGGTCAGTTCTAGATAATGTGATTCCCTTCTTTGTTTTTTCTTTAATTAAGAAATCAAAAGTTTTACCTACAATTTCATTTCCTTTTGCACCTGAAAGTGAAAGTGGTAAGAAGGCATTAACATTCTTAACCTTTACGTTATATCCACCCTTGATTTGTTTAATAACAGTTCCTGAAACTACATCTGAAACATTGTAATTTTCAAGTTCACGAACTCTATCAAGAGCTAATTTAGATACTATTACGAAGTCTTCCTCAGTTCTGATGACTTGTACAGAAACTTTATCACCAACATTCAAGTCGCTTATTTCAAATGATCTGATTCTCCCTTCTAGTTTACTACTAATATCTAGAAAAGAATAATCAACATCCTTTCTTGTAATAGTAGCTTCAACTACTGCTCCAGATTTATAGTCCCCTGGAAGGTAGTCGTTTAATAGTTGTTCAAAACTCATATCGCTCATAAAATAATTCTCCTTACTCATTGAATTTCAAGACTTCTACTAGATTCTTCAATTTACTTAAAATATCAATTTCATCTTTTTCATTTCCAGTTATAGAATTGGCTTCTACAACAAACTCATCGCCTAAACCTAATGATAAAAGCATAAGACCCATAATATTTTTACCGTCCACCCTTTCACCGTTAGCGATTACTGATATATCTCCATTGAAATTTTCGGTAAAATTAACAAATTTAGTTGATGGTCTTGCGTGAAGACCTTGTTCGTTCTTAATTTTTAATTTAATACTTTTCATAACTTCACCTTAAATAACATTATATACTAAAATAGTATAAAATGCAATTTATAATTTGTTTTTTGTGTGGTATAATAGGGTTACTAAAAATAAGGAGGTAAATCATGTTTGGTTTAATTTTGATTTATGTAGGGCTAGTTTTAATAAATAATGGATTAGCAGGAGTAATAGGGTTTGATAAAAAAGCAACAGCTGTATTAAACTTAATTTGTGGTTGTATAATATTTTTCTTTAATGTAGTATCAGCCGTACTTTTAGTAACAAGTGGAGCACAAAGTACTTCATTTTTCGGACCAGCAGTAGGATTCTTATTCGCAATAACATACTTTTTCCTATTTGCAAATACAGTATTTTCATTAGATGTAAGACCATTTGGATATTTTTGCCTATTCGTATGTATTAACGCATTAATAGCAGCATATCTTGATAAAGCAAATTTATATGCACTTTTAATATGGATAGCTTGGGCATTCTTCTGGTTCTTAGGTTTTGTTGAATGTAGTTTGAATAAGAGTTTAGGTAAGTTTTCATCATATGTTGCAATAGCTGAAGGTATATTTACAGGATGGCTTCCAGGATTATTAATTTTATTAGGTCTATGGAGTTGGTAATATATGAATGATTACGAATTAGAATATTTTGTTGCAACAGAAGAGTTAAAACATAGATATATAGATAGTGAAACTTTGAAGAAAGTAAGAAAAGTTAGAAGCAGAATACTTAGAAATGCACTATTAATATATACAGTTCTTTTGGTTATAATAGTCTTTATTTTATTTCACGTATTAATACGTATACCTAATGAAACAGTAAGCCTTATTTTAGGTATTATAGTTTTAATTTTGATTATAGCTCTTCAAAGACCTTGTGTAGATAAAATGTATAGATTTTTAATGAAGAGAAAGTACAAAAAACACTTGAGCAAAGAGTTTGTAGAAAGGCTAAAAAATGAACATAAATATTACGAAGATTGATGCCATAGGTTTAGGATATGGTGAATTAGTTTTAAAAGGTAAAAATAGAGGCACATTTGAGAGAAACATAAAGAAAAGACTTAAGAATAAATTAAATAATTTATCTTTTGAAACTACTTTATCAAATGATATGTCAAAAGAGTTTATACTTTTACCTAAGGGTAATGCAAAAGAAGTATTGGAAGCAATAAAGAATGTATTTGGTATAAACAGCCTATTTTTAACTGAAAAAGTAGAAAAAGATATAGATAAAATAAAGGAAAAAGTCTTAGAAGTAGCAAATGAAGTATACGATAATGGAGCAAAGAATTTTAAAGTAGAAGTAAATAGAGCAGATAAGACTTTTCCAATAAACTCTATAGATTTTGCAAAAGAATTAGGTGGTCACATATTAGTAAATTCAAAATTTACTGATGTAAAAATGAAAGATCCAGACCTATTAATCTATGTAGATATTAGAAAAGATGTATATGTATATACAGAAAAAAGAAAAGCCTATGGAGGTTTACCACTAGGAAGTGCAGGACATGGACTATCGCTTATCTCAGGAGGTATAGATAGTCCAGTTGCCTCATTTTTAATGGCAAAAAGAGGAATGAAAATGTCTTATGTAACATTTCACAGCTTCCCATTTACATCACAAAAGGCATTAGATAAGATAGAAGAATTAGTACGTATATTAACACAATATAATGGGGCTAGTGCATTTTTCAAGATGAACATATTAAAAATGCAAGATGCTATAAAAAAATATACGAATGTAGACTATACTACTATTTTAACAAGAAGATGTATGATGAAGTTAGCACAAAGACTGGCAAATGAAAATGAATATAAGGCATTGGTTACAGGTGAAAGTTTGGGACAAGTAGCATCACAAACATTGTGTGGACTTACATGTACTAATGCTAGTGTAGACTTACCAGTATTTAGACCATTAATAGGACAAGATAAGATAGAAATAATGGAAAAAGCTAGTGAAATAGGGACATATGAAAAGTCAATAGAACCTTATGAAGACTCATGTAGTATGTTTGCACCAAAACATCCTGTTACTAATCCTAAAATAGAAGATGTTTTAAGGGAAGAAGCAAAAATAGAAAATTATGATGAAATAATGAATGAAATATACATGAATAAAGAAATGGTAATAGTTAGATAGGTGTAGAAATGAAGAAGATTATTAAGTTATTATTGAGAAATTTTGTTAATGCAAAAATAGGGGATTTAGCAACGAATTTAACATATGTTTCTTTCATTTCTATATTCCCCCTAGTTGCTGTTGTTATGGGACTATCAAAAGGATTTGGACTAGATAGACTCTTAGTTAATAGGTTAAAAGAATATGTACCAAGTTCTGAAACACAGTTGAACTATATACTAGAAGTTGCAGAAAAGTTGATAAAATCATTAAATTCTAGTGTATTATCAGGTGTTGGTTTGGTTATTATATTATGGTCAGTAATTAACTTGTTAATGATATTAGAAAAATCAATAAATATTGTATGGCAAGTTAGGGAAAACAGAAATCTATCAAGAAGGATAATAAACTACATTGCAATAATATTTATTATTCCCATAATACTACTACTACTAATAGGTACAAATGATAAGATATTACAAATTCTATCATCATTTAGTAAAATAGGGGTTTTTACTATAGTTATAATGAATATATTAAAACTTTTAATTATGATAAGTATAGTAACCTTTATGTATTACGCAGTGCCTAATACATATGTAAGTTTAAAATCTTCTGTTATATCTGCAACAACAGTAATATTAACCTTATTAATACTTAGTAATTTTTATGGGTTCGTACAAAATAGCATATCAAAATACAATGCAATATATGGAAGTTTGGCATTTGTACCACTATTTCTTGTTTGGGTCAGATATTTATGGATAATAGTTCTAACAGGCGTACAGTTAACATATATTTTAGATAGCAAAGATTTTAGCTTTGAGAATAAGATAAATATCTTGAGCAAAAAAAGCCTATGTATACAGGTATATGCTTTAATAGTAAATAGATTCTTTGAGAATAAGAATCCATATTCTGTAAAGCAAATAAGTGATAAATTGGGTATAAACATACAATTAATTTTACACACACTTAGATGCCTTGAAAATATGGGATATGTTGTTAAGCTTGAAAGAAGAACGCTTTTTTATCAAGTAAATATTAATCCAGAAAATATTACTATAAAAGACGTATTAGAAAAATTTGAAAAGAAAGATTCTAAAACTCTTACAAATATACAACTTTATCAGGAATATCCAGTTGATACTTTAATAAAAGATGTATGGAAGGAGAAAAATGCTAATAATTAGCTTGATGCTTTTCGTTGTAATTTTACTTTTAGCATATTTAATATATATCAATAGTAAGAAGGACTTAAAGTATGAGATAACAGAAAAAATAGTCGATAAGAACAATGAAATAAAAGAAGGAATAACTAAAAATATTTTTGATAATAAAAAGGATATTATAGAACAACTAAATTTATTCAAAGATAATGCTAGAGAAACTATTGATAATAATATGGATAATCTTACAAAAAAATTAGAAGATAAATTAAAAGATTCTAATAGCATAAGTCTTGATATAGTTAAAAATATGACTGCTTTTAAAGAAGATATACATAAGAATATTGATGAATTGATAAATAAGAATATTGAAAAGTTAGATATAAATTCAAAAAATATTACAAGTTTTAAAGAAGAAATACGGAATGAGATATATAAAAACCTAGATACACTTCTAAAAAGAGTAGAGGAGAAATTAGAACAAAGTAATAAACTAGATAAAAATACTAAGGATAGTATAAATAATTTTAAAGAGATAGTAAGTTTAAAATTAGAAGAAAGTCTAAAAGAAGGATTTAAAAAATCTAATGAAACTTTCGCATCAGTTTTAGAACGTTTATCTAAAATAGATGAAGCACAGAAAAATATAGATAAATTATCACAAAATGTTTTAGAATTACAAAAAGTTCTTACTGATAAGAAACTTAGAGGTAATTTTGGTGAAGTTCAACTATCACAAATTTTATACAATGTATTTGGTGAAAAAGGAAAACTATATGATCTACAATACGCAATGAAAGAAAAAAAGGTTGTAGATGCTATTATCTTTTCTAGAGAACCTCTAGGGTTATTACCAATAGATTCTAAGTTTCCATTGGAAAATTTTAATAGAATACAAGAAGGGCTTGATGCTAGAAAGAGTTTTGTAGATGATGTAAAAAAACATATAGATGATATATCTAATAAATATGTTGTAATTCAAAACTTAAATCAAGCTATTATGTTTATACCTTCTGAGGCAGTATACATATATATTTTATCTAGTTGCCCAGAACTTATTAACTATTCATATGAAAAGAAGGTGTGGATAGCATCTCCAACAACATTAATGGCAATAGCTACAACAATACAGTTGTCAATAATAAATATAGAAAAGAATGAAAATGCTGAAAATCTTTATGAAAGTTTGAGGATTTTAGCACCAGAATTTAAAAGATATAAAGAGCGTTGGACTACCCTTATAAAAGATTTTGAAAAAATAGAAAAAGATATGAAGGAGTTAAGTACAACAAGTAAGAAAATAGGAGATAAATTTGAAAAAATTAACACAGCACAATAAAATTTCATTATTTAAAATTTTTGTAAGTTTACTTAAAATTAATACTTTTACCTTTGGTGGAGGTTACACAATAGTTCCTATTATAAAACAAGAATTTGTAGAGAACTTAAATGCTATGAGTGAAGAAGAGATGATGAGTTGTGTTTCATTATCAGCTAGTGTTCCAGGAGCTCTTGCAATATCTACATCATATTTGGTAGGGTATAAGTTAAGAGGAATATTAGGTGGTATTACTGCAGTATTAGCTTCTGTTTTACCATGTCTTGTAATTATTTCGTTGATTTCAATAGCTTATCATAGCTTTATAACCAACATATACATAAAAGCAATATTACAAGCAGTGGGTGCTATGGTTAGTGCAATACTGGTAGTTACTGTAATTAAGATGATAAAAAAAGTGGAATATAAGTTTATTCCATTACTAGTAATAATGTTTATTCTAAGCTATTTCTTTAAAATTAAGCTTGCAATATTATTAGTAGTGTCAGCAGTAATAGGTTTAATAGAAGGGATTAGAAGATGTTAATATATTTACAACTATATTTCGTATTTTTTGAAATAGGATTATTTGCCTTTGGTGGTGGTTATGCAGCACTACCATTAATACAAGAATATATTGTTAATAAACATGGGTGGATAAATGCAAAAACCATGTTGGACATTGTATCTATTTCTCAAATGACACCAGGTCCTATTGCAATAAATTCAGCAACATTTGTGGGATTGACTATTGGAAAATTACCAGGTGCTATAATAGCAACATTAGGTGTTGTAACACCACAAATAATAATATTAACAATATTTTTAAAAGTTATAGGTACAGATAACAAATATGTTAAGTTTATGTTAAAAGGTATATCAATAACAATAGTTGCTCTAATAGCAGTAACAAGTATAGACTTAGCAAAATCAGCTGTTTTTGAAAATATTAATGTTATTACAATATTAGTATTTGTACTAGGTTTAATTTTGTACTACAAGGGAGTTAATTTAATAAAATTAATTGTTTTTTCAGGAATTATAGGTTTTTTAGGAGTATTAATTCATGCTTAAAATAATAGTGGCAACAGGTAAAAATAGAGAGATAGGTAAAGAAAATAAGTTGTTATGGCATTTACCAGAGGACTTGAAACATTTTAAAAATTTAACTAAAAATTCAACTGTAATTATGGGATATAATACATATCTTAGCATAGGTAGACCTCTACCAAATAGAAAAAATATAGTGATTTGTGATAAGGATATAGAAATTGAAGGTGTCATAATATATAACGATTTAAAAAAATGTTTATCTGAAAATACAGATGCATATATTATAGGCGGACAAAGTATTTATGAACAAACACTAGACTATGTATCTGAATTACATATTAGCTATATAGATAAAGCATATGAAGATGCAGACACATATTTTCCAGAATATGAGGATAAGTTTAAGTTAAAATATAGCGAGAAAAAAACAGGCTTTGAGTATAGAGTATATGAAAAAATGGAGTAGTTATGAGAAAGAATGTAAATAAAAGAATTTCATCATATATTTTTAGATCTTTTGTAACTCCATTTTCAACTATACTTTTTTGTTTGGCATTGCTTTCATCTTTAACACAAAAAATCTTCTTATTCTTAGTCATACTATTAAGTGGACTAATACATTTTACTCAAGAATTAAGAGCAAAGATAATAACAGACAAGTTATTAAAGTTAGTTAATACAAAAGTTAAAGTATTAAAAGATGATAAGGTTATAGAAATAAGTTCGGAGCAACTAAAATTAGATGATAAGATTGTATTAGAAGCAGGGGATAGAATACCAGCTGATGTAAAATTGTTAGAAACATCAGACTTTTTTGTGTCCCAGTCCGTTATAACTGGTGAGAGTGGCATAGTAGAAAAAAATGCTACTAATACAGCTTTTTCAGGTACTAGTGTAGTAGGAGGTAGAGCAGTAGCTAAGGTTATTGCCCTAGGTAAGTCTACAGTATATGGTAACTTAGCAATTAATAATGTAGTTAAGAAAAGACGTTTTGACGAAGGTGCAAAATCAATCTCTATAGTACTAGTAAAATTTATGGCAATATTACTACCAATAGTTTTTCTTATTCTAGGTATAACTAAGGGCCTTTGGTTAAGAGCATTTGTATTTTCATTATCCGTTGCTATAGGATTGACACCAGAATTACTTCCTATGGTAATATCTGCTTGTTTAGCCAAGGCAAGTAGTAGCTTATACAAGAAAAAAACTATAGTTAAAAATATAAATGCAATGCAGGCTTTAGGGAGTATGGATGTATTGTGTGTAGATAAGACTGGTACTCTAACAAAAGATGAAGTTATACTAGAATATTATCTAGATATTTTAGGTAATGAATCACAAAAAGTACTAGACTTTGCATATTTAAATAGCTACTATCATACGGGTGCAAAAAATCATTTAGATAGAGCAGTCTTAAAGTGTGAAAATGCACATTTAAAAAAATTAGTTAATGAGTATAATAAGATAGATGAAATACCTTTTAATAATGAGAAAAAATATGCTAGCGTTCAAGTAAATGACTTGATAATTTTAAAAGGGGCATATAAGGAAATATTAAAAAAATGTTCATATATTGAATATAAAGGTAAAATAATCAAAATTGAAGATGATAAGCAAGAAAGCGTAAGACATATAGTAGATGAGATGACAGAAGATGGAATGAGAGTCTTAGCTATTTGCTATAAAAAAACAAATAAAACATACATAGATGATGAGGATGATTACATATTGTTAGGATATATTTCATTCTTTGATGCTCCAAAAAGTAGTGCAACTAGCTCAATATCTAAACTAAATAATTTGAATATAGATATTAGAATCTTAACGGGTGATAATAAAGGAACAACCATAGCAGTATGCAAAAGAATAGGTATAAAATGTAATAAGGTACTAACAGGAGAACAGATAGATAAGCTAGAGGGTGATGATGTATATACTACAATAGAATCTACTAATATTTTCGTAGAATTAAGCCCTAAACATAAGGCAAAAATAGTGGAAATTTTACAAAAAAATGGACACTTTGTAGGATTTTTAGGAGATGGTATGAATGATTTACCAGCTCAGTTGAAAGCTAATGTAAGTATATCTGTGGATAATGCTGTAACAGCTTTAAAAGATAGTGCAGATATTGTGTTATTGAAAAAGGACTTAAATATATTAGAAGATAGTATAATAGAAGGAAGAAAAGCCTTTGTAAATATGGTTAAATATATTAAGATAACAGCATCATCTAATTTTGGAAATATTTGTGCAATAGTTTGTGCTAGTATATTTTTACCATTTTACCCTATAACTTCTGTGCAAATTCTTTTAGTTAATACATTATACGACATACTATGCTTAATTCTACCTTGGGATAATGTAGATAAAGAATTAATCAAAAGGCCACTAGAATGGTCAGGTAAGACATTAGAAAGATTTATGATATATTTTGGACCTTTAAGTTTGATATTTGATATATTAACTTTCTTCTTCTTATACAAAATATTAGCACCAAGTGTAGCAGGGACTAATTACAAACAAGTTGTAAGTATATGTCAAACTGGATGGTTTTTAGAAACATTATGGACACAGGTTTTAATATTACATCTTTTAAGAACAGAAAAAATACCATTTATTCAAAGTAAACCATCAAAATTAGCAATGTTTACAACAATAAGTGGATTAATATTACTAAGTCTATTAACTATAAGTCCTTTGGGTAATTTGATAGGATTTACTACATTGCCACTTAGTTATTACATATTCTTAGCAGTAATAGTTCTATCATATATGATTTTAGTAACCATTTTTAAAATCTTTTATGTAAGAAAATACAAGAAGTTATTATAGGAGGACTTATGAAAAAAAATATAGAACATTTAATAATAGATAGTCTAACTATAGAAAAAATAATTGAAGAATATGAAAATACCAATGTATTAATAGAATCTCTAAAAAACTTATTATCCGAAGATATACAAATGTTGGTTATTGAAAAAAAGGATAGCGAAAAAAGAAATAATGGTGTATTACAAATACATGACCTATCTATTTACCCTATAGCAAGAAAGATATTAAAAAAAGATGAAGAAATATTTTTAACACCTAAGGAATTTGATATACTATTATTCCTAGCTAAAAATAGGGGAGAAGTTTTTACAAAAGAACAAATATATACAGCAGTTTGGGCTGATGACTATTTAATGGATGATAGTAATATAATGGCATTTATACGGAAAATAAGGAAGAAAATAGAAGATAATCCTGATAATCCTAAGTACATTTTAACTATTTGGGGTATAGGTTACAAATTTAATGAAAAGTAAGAAAATAGCAAGAATTTAGCCATAACATATTTCTTGCTTTTTTTGTACAATAATAGTGTAATAGAAAAAAGGAGGGATAAGATGGAAAAGAAGACTAAGAGCGAAAGAATACATTTTTGTGCAACACACTCAATAATTGAAACATTAAATTGTCTAGAAGCAGTACTTACTGGTTTAGATCAAGAAGGTGTAGAAAAAAGTAGAAGCTTAAATGGAGTTAACAAGGTTACAAAAGAAAAGAAAAAATCTTTATTAAAAAGAATAATAGAAGCATTTATTAATCCATTTACAGCAATATTACTTTGTATAGCAATTGTTTCTAGTATGACAGATATAGTGTTTCCATATTTCAATTTATTTGGAAGTAATAAACAAGATCTTAACTACTTTACTGTTAGTATAATTATTATACTAATAATAATATCAGGTACTTTAAGATTTATACAAGAATCTAGAAGTGGTAATGCAGCAGAAAAACTATTATCCATGATTACAACTACTTGTACAGTAACAAGAAAAGAACAAAAGAAAGTTGAAATACCACTTGATGAATTAGTAGTTGGGGATATAGTGCATTTATCAGCTGGAGATATGATACCTGCAGATTTAAGACTAATAGAAGCTAAGGACTTATTTATTAATCAATCTAGTATAACTGGTGAAAGTGGACCAGTGGAAAAGTTTTCACAAGTAAATGAATATAACGGAAGTATAACAGAATATACGAATATAGCGTATATGGGCACTAATGTAATTTCAGGTTCAGCAACAGCTGTAGCTGTAAATGTTGGAGATAATACACTATTTGGTGCTATGGCTAGTGCAGTTGCTAAAGAAGCTGTAGAAACTAACTTTACTAAGGGAGTAAACTCTGTAAGTTGGTTATTAATCAAATTTATGTTACTTATGGTCCCTTTGGTATTTATAATAAACGGAATTACAAAAGGTGATTGGGTGTCAGCCTTTCTATTTGGTATTTCAATAGCCGTAGGTTTAACACCAGAAATGTTACCTATGATAGTTACAACAAGCCTTGCAAAAGGGGCTGTATCTATGAGTAAAAAAAATACCATAGTAAAAAATATTAACTCTATACAAAATTTTGGAGCAATAGATATTTTATGTACTGATAAAACTGGAACTATAACTCAAGATAAAGTTGTATTGCAATATTACTATAACATAGAAGGTATTGATGATGTTAGAGTATTAAGATATGCATATTTAAATAGTTTCTTCCAAACAGGTTACAAAAACCTTATGGACTTAGCGATAATAAAAAAGACAGAAGAATTGGAAAATCAAGATAAAAATTTAGAAGATTTATCTGAAAATTATGAAAAAATAGATGAAATTCCTTTTGATTTTAAAAGAAGAAGACTATCAACTGTAGTAAAAAATATGAAGACTGGTAAGATAAAAATGGTTACAAAGGGAGCTGTTGAAGAAATGTTATCAGTTTGTAAATATGTGGAAGAAAAAAGAGAAGTAAAAGAAATAACAGAAAAATTAAAAGAAAAAATCTTATGCACCGTAGATGAATTGAATAAAAAAGGATTCCGTGTTTTAGCATTAGCTAAAAAGAATGAAGGTAAATTAAATGAAGAAGAAGATATGATTTTAATAGGTTATCTAGCATTCTTAGATCCACCTAAAGAATCAACTGAAGCTGCTATAAAGGCATTAAAAAAACATGGTGTTTCTACAAAAGTTTTAACTGGAGATAACGATCTTGTAACTAGAACTGTTTGTGAACAAGTTGGTTTGAAAATAACTAATATGTTTTTAGGTAGTGAAATTGAACAAATGGATGATAAAAGACTTAAAATTGCTGTTGAAGTTGCAGATGTATTTGCAAAATTAAGCCCAGAACAAAAAACTAGAATAGTAAGTATGCTAAGACAAAATGGTCATGTTGTAGGATTTTTAGGAGATGGAATAAATGATGCTGCAGCTATGAAAGCAGCAGATATAGGTATATCTGTTGATACGGCAGTAGATATTGCAAAAGAATCAGCTGATATAATATTACTTGAAAAAGATTTAGGAGTATTAGAAAAAGGTATACTTGAAGGAAGAAAAACTTATGCAAATATGATAAAGTATATAAAGATAACGGCGTCTTCTAATTTTGGTAATATGTTATCTGTATTAGTAGCCTCAACAATGTTACCATTTTTACCTATGGAAAGTTTGCATTTAATAATATTAAATTTAATATATGATTTATCTTGTACTGCAATACCTTGGGATAATGTAGATGAAGAATTATTAGATAAACCTTGCCAATGGGAAGCAAAATCAATAAAAACATTTATGTTATGGATAGGGCCTATAAGCTCAATATTTGATATTACAACATATATATTTATGTATTTTGTACTTTGCCCATTAGTTGTTTCAAATGGTGTTTTATTCCATAATTTATCTAGTGTGTATCATGGCACACAATTAAGTGTAGTAAGATTAGGATACATAGCTTTATTCCAAACAGGTTGGTTTGTTGAATCTATGTGGAGTCAAAGTCTTGTAATACATATGATAAGAACAATAAAATTGCCGTTTATACAAAGTAGAGCATCTTTCCCAGTTACAACACTAACATTATCAGGTATATTACTATTAACAATAATACCATTTACAAAACTTGGAGCATATTTAGGATTTACTAACTTACCATTTGACTATTTCCTATACTTAATACCTTGTATAATTGTATATATGATTTTAGCAACAGTAATAAAAAAACTTTATGTTAAACACTATAATAGGTTATTGTAAAATATTATTATTGAAATAATTTTAAATTAAAGGTAAAATTGTTGTATACTTGAGAGAGTGGTGAAAATGAAAGAAATTATAAAAAAATTAGATAAATTATTTGATTGGAATTGTAAAAATACAGATATTATAAAAAAATTTCCTTCAAGATTTAATAAAAATGATGCAAAAACTTTAAAAAGTGATTGGCAGAAAGTTGGAGCAGATTTAATGTGGGCAGTAAATGAATATGGTAAGAAAAGTAAATAAATATTGAAATATATAAAGTTAACACTAACCTTAATGATGCCATTATAAATATACTTAGTTATAAGCTGATATAAAAAAATACTAAAAAAATATTGACATAATTCGATTTTATTAGTAAAATACTAATATAACTTTTAAAAATAAGGAGAAAAAGATGGAAGAAATTAAAGGTTACAGTAAGTTAGCATACATTCTATGTGCATTGTTTTTAGGAAGTCTTGGGGTACATAGCTTTATAGCGAAAAAACCTATTCAAGGGATATTATTTATTTTAATAACTATTATAGGGTGGTTGACAGTACCTTTAATAATAGGTGGAGTAATATTATTTATTGAAGGAATAGTTATAATTATACAAATAATAATGGCTGCAAGTAAACCATCTAATAAATATGGAAATATAGAATAATTAAATAAAGGTCTGTTGCAAAGTTTCTTTGAAAAATCTCTCAACATTTTGGGGGATTTTTTCTCTTTCTATATTTTCTTTGCCTCAAATAGCTAGTTTTATCTAGCTATTTTTTTGTAGAAAAACAATTTTTTTTGTAGTATAATATTATATATTGACAAAAAGGTGATGTGATGAAAAATAAAGCAAATGAAAAGAAAAGGTTAATAGTAAGTATATTGTTAACTATAGGCTCAGGAATAATCCAGGCATATATTATAGAGTCTATGATGAGGCCATCTGGGTTAATTTCTATGGGATTTACAGGATTAGCACTGTTACTACATATGGGACTTGAAAAGATACATATAAATTTATCGGTTTCATTCTTTTTGATAGTGTTAAATTTACCAGTAGCTGTAATTTGTGCTAAAGCTATTAGTAAAAGATTTACTATATTATCTTTACTGCAGATTTTAAGTGCTTCAGTGTGTTTAATGATATTTGATTTTAAACCATTTTTTAGCTCCGTTATTTTAAATATAACAGTAGGGGCATTTGTGTATGGAATACAAATAGTTATGGCACTAAAAGCTGGTGGTTCAACAGGTGGAACAGATTTTATCGCTCTATATGTTTCGAATAAGATAAATAAGGCAATATGGGAGTATATATTTGTATTTAATGCATTGCTTTTAATAATTTTAGGTTTCTTATTTGGTTGGGATAGAGCAGGATATTCGTTAATATTTCAATTTGTGACAACATATACAATCTCAAAATTTTACACAAGATATGCAAGGGTTACAATTCAAGTAATTACTGCATATCCAGATGAAATAATATCAGACTATATGAAAATAATACACCATGGTATAACAAAAGCAAAAGGTATAGGTGGTTATTCAAATAAGGAATATGGTATCCTATATGCAGTCGTATCTTCTTATGAGGTAGCAGAAGTTGTTAATGTAATAAAGAATATAGATAGCAATGCTATTATCAACATATACAAAACTGAAGACTTTTATGGTAAATTTCATCTTGATCCTATTTAAAGGGAGTGAATATAATGAAAAAAAGAGTAACAGGAGATATGAATATATTAGAAGCGGTTGAAAAATACCCAATAATAGCAGAAGTTTTAATGCGTTATGGATTAGGATGTTCTGGTTGTTTCATTTCTGAAATGGAAACAGTTTATGATGGTATAGCTGTACATGGCTTAGATCCAGATATAGTTATAGACGAAATAAATATGTTAATCGAAATGCAAGAAAATGGAGAATTAGATTATTAATGAAAACAACGGGTAATATTTTAAAACAATATATTAAAGGTAAGATAAAAAGAGATGATTTTTCAAAGCTTTTAGGTATAAGCCCACAATATTTGAGCAATATTTTAAGTGATAAGAAGAAACCATCTTCAAAACTCTTGTATAAATTAATAATATCTCTTGGTATAACAAGTGAAGATGAAAAGAATATAAGAAAATATGAAGAATTAAGAACAAAAAAAGTTTACTATAACATAATAAATAAAAAAATGACGAAGGAAGGCTTAAAAGGTAATGAAAAAGAAAGAATTTACTCAAACAGAGGAAAGATATTTGGAGCATTAACTGATTTAAGTCTTTTTATTACACTAGAATATGACTTATTTGATTTTAAAAAAGGTGATGTATTAGTCTTTAAAAAATATGAAGATGAAGAGATAAAAGAAGCGTATATAATATACGATAATAAGATAGCAAAGCTAAGAAAAGTAGATAAGTCATATATATTAGAAACAGATGAGTTAAAAATATTACAAAATATATCAATAGAGTATATTTTACTATATAGTATTAGGAGGAAACTATGAGTAGAAAGTATTTTGGTACTGATGGTATCAGAGGAGAAGCAAACAAGGATTTAAACATTGAACTTGTTACAAGATTGGGACTAGCATTAGGATATTATTTAAACAAGAATAATAAGAATAAGGATGTTAAACCTAAGATAGTATTAGGAACAGATACAAGAATATCAGGGTATATGATACGTTCTGCATTTTCAGCAGGACTTACTGCAATGGGAGTAAATATTGACTTTGTTGGAGTTTTACCTACACCAGGTATAAGCTATTTAACAAGGGTAAAGGGTGTAGATGCAGGTGTAATGATATCAGCTTCACATAACCCAATAAAAGATAATGGAATAAAGATATTTAGTAGTAATGGATTCAAATTACCTGATGAAATAGAAGAAGAATTAGAAGGATACATGGATAATAAGGAATTAATGATGCAAAATCTAGTTCCAGCAGAAAGATTAGGTAGATTTATCTTCGTTGAAGATGATATGAAGATGTACAGAAGATTTTTAAGAAGTACAGCACACATAAAGTTTGCAGGATTTAGAATAGTAATAGATACAGGTAATGGAGCAGCATACCGTGTTGCAGCAAAGGTTTTCCAAGGATTAGGTGCTGATGTAATAGTAATAAATAATATACCAAATGGTAAGAATATAAATGTTAACTGTGGTTCAACACATCCTGAACTATTACAAGAAATGGTTAAATTATACAAAGCTAATATAGGTCTTGCATATGATGGTGATGCAGATAGATTAATAGCTGTTGATGAAAAGGGTAATATAATAAATGGAGATTTAACAATAGCAATAATAGCAATGAATCTTAAAAAACGTGGACTACTTAATTCAAATACAGTAGTTACAACAGTATTAAGTAATATGGGATTTGAAAAGTATCTACAAAAGAAAGGTATAAGATTAGTTAGATCAAATGTTGGTGACAGATATGTACTAGAAAAGATGCAACAACAATCACTAAACCTAGGTGGAGAACAATCAGGACATATAATAATGTTAGATCACAATACTACAGGGGACGGTGTATTATCATCTATACAATTAGTACAAGCTGTAATAGAATCAAAGAAAAAATTAAGCGAATTAGTAGAAAAAATAACATTATGGCCTCAAAGAATGGAAAATATACAAGTTGCAAAAGAAAAGAAGCTAACATGGCATGAAAATGAAGCAATAATCAATGCAATAAAGAAGGCTAGTGAAGAATTAACTGGAGTTGGAAGAGTCTTAGTTAGACCATCAGGAACTGAATCATTGATAAGAGTAATGGTTGAAGCTAAAGAACAAAAATTAGTTGATAAGTATGTAGAAGAATTAAGCGATGTAGTTAGAAATGAGTTATGCTAATGCATAAAGAATTTGCTAGTATATATGATGAATTCACAAAATATGTAGACTATAATTCATGGTATAAGTTTTTAAGAAAATACATTAAAAAACCTGATAAAATATTGGATATAGGTTGCGGGACTGCAACAATAACAAGTATGTTTTTTAAAGATAAGTTTGATGTAGTAGGTCTTGATATATCAGAAGAAATGATAAAGTATGCGAAAATAAAAAACGATAAGATTAAGTATGTGTGTTTAGACATACAAAAAGAATATATACAAGATAAATTCAAATATATTACTTGTAACTTTGATACAGTAAACTATTTAGAAGATTTTAATAAATTCATTAGTCATTGTTCAAAGATGCAAAATGAGGGTGGAATATTAATCTTTGATATAGTAACAGAAGATATATTCGATGAGATATTTGAATCTGATATATTTCTAGATGAAGAAGAAAACTATACAGCAATTTGGACGCATAAAAAAGAAAAAAAGAATAGACATCGTATAGACATTAGTATATTCAAAAAAGAAAAATCAAATATCTATACTAGATATGATGAACATCATAAAAAATATATATACGAAATGGAAGAAGTCATTGATGGATTAAATAATAATGGATATGTACTTTATGATGTAGCTAAAAATCCTAAGTATGGATATTCTCGTATATTTGTTATAGCTAAGAAAGAATAAATATGGATAAAAAGTTTGATAATTTACATGAATTAAAAGATTCTGAATTTGCAGATTTAATAGAAAATACTAAATTTGTAGAACAAGATGAAAGTAAGTATGATGAAGATGGAGATGAAAAAAAAGCGGTGAATAAGACAAAGTTTGCAAGATATATATCAACAGCAACAGGATTTATCTTCACACTTTCATCACCTTGTATACTACTTCTTTGCATATACTACATCTTGCGTAAATACTGCTTTCATAAAAGTAGACCAGGAATACTAATATTCTTAATAGTATTAGGAATCTTTACAGGATATTGGTCTTTATTTAAAGAAATAGGAGGTACAAAAAAATGAAAAAGATAGCAATACTTTCTACACTACTATCCTTTATTTCTTTCTCATCAAAAATTAAATTAAGTTTGAATGAGAATTATACTGCAACGATGTCAAATGATAAGGCATTAATATCTGTAATATTTAAAGATAAATTAGAAGAAAATAAACTACAAAAAGAATTAAACTTATTGAATTCTAAATTGACTTTTTTAAATTATGAGAATGATACAAAAGAAAAAATAGGTTCATATACAGCAAAAATAGTTTTAAATAAGGGATATGACATATATAAGAAAAGAACTGCTAAAACAGAAAAGGAAGCTATACAAGATTTAATATTAGACTTAAAAGATATTAAAGGTGCAAAATTAGTAAGTTTTGATATAGAGAAAAAATATGATATAGATAAAAGTAATATTAATAAAAAGTATTTAGTTGAAGTAGATAATTTGAATAAGATAAATAATATCCTTGATGTATTAAAAAAATATAATGGAAATATCAGTAATCCAAAGTATGTATCAAATGATGCTACCAATCTATACTCTAAGATATTATCTAAAACAGATTTAAAAGCAAAAAAAATTGCAAATATATTGGGGTATAAACTACAAGATAATATAGATATAGAAGAATTGAAGGATAATAGATATATTTACTTTGATAGGGCAATGTATTTAACAGATTCTAATAGTAACTTTAAAGTGGATGATGCGAAAACAACTTTAAATGCGAATGTAACTTATACATTAGCAAATAATGCTAAGGATGAATATAAGTCTAGTATTAAAATCTATGGTACGGCAACTGAATATATCACACCTAAGAGCGTTAATATTCAAATAACAGTTGATAATGATGAAATATTAAATAAGCTTAAGGAATATGATTTTAAAACAAAAATATATAATACATATGAAGAAGTAGAAAAAATACCTACAGAAAACTATATACAAATTAAGCTTGAAGCTAGTAAAATAAATGATATGGAGTATTTAATAAATAATATAGATAGTTTGACTATAAAAGCAAAAAGCGAAAAAAAAGTTAACGAAATATTGAATGAAACTATTAACAAATTCAAAAAGCATGGTATAACAGTTATTGTTAAAGAAAAAAACATCATACAAGACGAAAAAGAAATACGCAGAAAAAAGGTTTATCATGTATTAAGCTTAAATGTTGATAGTATGGAAAAATTTAATAAGATATATCTAGATTTAGTTAATAAGGGGATAAAAAATATAGACTTAAAATACGAAATTGATGATAGCACTGTATATCAAAAAGCATTATACAACGCTTTAGATAAATTAAAAACTTTCAAGGGATATAGTATAAGATCTATAAAAGAAATAAAAGATGATTCTGATTATTATGATATTCCTGTAAAGCTAACTAGAAACATAATAGTAGAAGCGGGAATAGAAAGGTAAGTAAATGGTAGTACATAAATATGGAGGTTCATCAGTTGCAACAACTGAAAAGATACTAGATATAGCTAAGAGTTTAAAAGAGATATATGATAAAAAAGAACAAATAGTTGTCGTAGTTTCAGCAATGGGTAAAACAACAAATAAGCTAATAAGTTTAGCACATGAAATTACCTCAAATCCAGATAAAAGGGAAATGGATAGATTGATGTCTACTGGAGAAAATCAAACTATAGCCCTACTTTCAATAGCACTAAATAGTTTAGGTGTACCAAGTGTCTCATATACAGGAGAACAATTAGAAATTAAAACTAAAGGCGTACACATGAAAAATACTATTGAAAGTATTAATAAGGATAAGATATTAAAGGCCTTAGATGAAAATAAGGTAGTAATAGTAGCAGGATTTCAAGGTGTTAATGCTATAGGAGATGTAACAACTTTAGGTAGAGGAGGATCTGATACAACAGCTGTTGCACTTTCTTGTGTTTTGAAATGTAAGTGCGAAATTTATACTGATGTAGATGGTATTTACAGAATAGATCCAAGAATATATAGTGATGCTAAAAAAATACAAAATATTAGCTATGAAGAAATGATGGAATTAGCATATTTAGGTGCAGGGGTTATGGAACCAAGAGCCATAGAATTAGGATATAAATATGGTGTCCCTATATACGTAGGTAAAACATTAGGATTAAAGAATGGAACAAATATAACTAAGGAGAGAAACAATATGGAAGATCAAGAAATAACAGGTATATCTGTTAATTCTAATACTTTAATGGTTACAATTGATGGTATACCTACATATGCACATAATTTAGAACCAATATTTCAAAAAGCGAGTGAATTAGGAATTAATATAGATATAATAAGTCATAATGATGTAATATCAGAAAATGGTAGTATAGCATTTACTACACCTAGAACAGATGAAAATTTAATAAAAGAACTATTTGATAGCGTAAAAATTAGTGCTGATACAAAGATATTGATAAATAAAAATGTTGTCAAGGTTTCATTAGTTGGTATAGGTATGATGACACATGGTAGCGTAGTAGCTAAGATATTTAATGTGTTGTCTGAAAATAATTTGAGCTTTCACCAAATATCAACATCAGAAATTAGTATTTCATTAATAGTAGATGAAAGTATATCAAATCAAGTAGCCAGCTTATTAGCAAAGAAATTTAATATTTAGGAGAAAAATATGAGATTATTTGGAGCATACGTAGCGTTAGTAACACCATTTAAAGATGATTTAAGTGTGGACTATGAAAAATTAAAAGAATTAGTAGAATTTCAAATAGAAAATAAGATATCTGGTATAGTTGTTTGTGGAACAACAGGAGAAACACCTACTTTAACAGATGAAGAATATGAAAAAGTTGTTGGGACTGTTGTAAAAACAGTTAATAAGAGAGTGCAAGTCATAGCAGGTGCTGGGTCAAATTGTACAAAAAAGGCAGTAGACTTAGCTAAAAAATGTAGAGAACTTAATGTAGATAGCATATTAGTTACTTGTCCTTTCTACAATAAGCCAACACAAAGAGGATTAATGAGACATTATGAAGAAGTGGCAAAAGTAGGATTACCAGTAATAATATACAATGTTCCTGGTAGAACTGGTGTAAATATTTTACCAGAAACTGTGGCAGAATTATCTAAGATTCCTAATATTATAGGAATAAAAGAAGCAAGTGGTAGTATAGAACAAATGATAGAAATACATAAATTATGTAGACCAAACTTTAATATATTATCAGGTGAGGATCATTTAATAATGCCTATGAGTGCTATAGGTTGTACTGGTGTAATATCTGTTACAGCTAATATATTACCAAAAAGAGTTTCAGAATTCTTCACTTTAGAAGGAGAAGAAAAATTAGCAATGCATGAATACCTATATGATATAAGTAGAAACCTATTTATCGAAGGTAATCCTGTTACAATAAAAGAAGCAATGGACATATTAAATTTATGTAAGAATAATTTAAGATTACCACTAGTTAAGGCAAGTAGTGAAACAAGAGAAAAATTAATAAAACTATTCAAATCTAAGGGGATTTTATGAGATTTACAAAATATCAAGGTTTAGGTAATGATTTTCTAATAGTAGATGAAGAACTAGATGAAAAAACAATAATCTTCTTATGTGATAGACACTTTGGAGTGGGTGCAGATGGTGTAATTATACAAGAATTTAAAGATAATGTACCATTTATGAAGTTTTTTAATCAAGATGGAAGTCGTGCTAAAATGTGTGGTAATGGTATTAGATGTTATGCTGATTATCTATATCATAAGAATTTAGATTATACAACAATAGATACTTTAGCTGGCCTAAAAAAAGTAGAAAAAGTAGGCAGTGAGTATAAGGTATTTATGGGTAAGGCAGAAAATCTTGAAATAAAGGATGGATACTATAACATATTTACAGGAACTAATCATTTGGTGATAATATCTAATAAAGGAATAGAATACTTAAAAGAAATAGGTCCTAAATTACAAAAAAAGTATGACACAAACGTAAATCTAGTTAATATATTAGATAGAGAAAATATAGACATATACACCTACGAAAGAGGTGTTGGTATAACACTTGCTTGTGGAACAGGAGCTTGTGCAAGTGCTTATGTGGCAAATAAATTAAATTTAGTAGATAAAAATGTTAATGTTCATCTATTAGGAGGAGATTTAAAGATATTCTTAACTGATGAAGGTATATATATGCAAGGAAGTGCAAAAAAAGTATTTGAAGGAGAAATAAAATGAGTGTAAATGTTGCAGTAGTAGGAGCAACGGGTTTAGTTGGTCAAACAATGTTGAAGGTATTAAATGAAAGAAATTTTCCTATTAATAAGCTATACCTTTATGCATCTAAAAGATCTAAGGGTAAGAAGATAAAATATCAAGATAAGGAATATACAGTAATAGAATTGACTAAGGAAAATATAGCAAACGATATAGACATCGCCCTATTTTCAGCAGGAGCTAGTACATCTAAGGAATTTGCACAAGAATTTGTAAATAAAGGTGCAATAGTAATAGATAATAGTAGTTGCTTTAGAATGGATGATGATAAAGCATTAGTAGTACCAGAAGTTAATAGTGAAACTATACCAGATAAGGGAATTATTGCTAATCCTAATTGTTCTACTATTACAGTTATGCCAGCATTAAAATACTTAAGTGATAAGTATGGTTTAGAAAGAGTTGTATATTCTACATATCAATCTGTTTCAGGAGCTGGAATGGGTGGACTAAATGATTTAGATAATAATCTAAAAGGAGAAAAGAGTCAAAAATTTGATGATCAAATAGCTTTTAACTTAATACCATATATAGATAAATTTCAAGATTCAGGTTATACAAAAGAAGAAGAAAAAATGATAAATGAATCAAGAAAGATTTTAGGATTAAAAGATTTAAGAGTTACAGCAACTTGTGTTAGAGTGCCAGTTAGATACTCACATGGGGTAAGTGTAAATGTTGAATTAAAAAAAGATTTTGACTTAAAAGATCTAATAGAAGGATTAAGTAAAGCAAAAGGAGTTGTTGTTTCAAATGAAATTCACCCTACTCCTTTACAAGTTGAGGGTAAAGATGAAACATATGTTGGGCGTATTAGAAGAGATAATTCGGTAAAATATGGATTGAATCTTTGGATAGTTGCAGATAATATTAGAAAAGGGGCAGCGACAAATGCAGTTGAAATAGCACAAGAAATTTTAAAAAAAAGGGAGGAATAAGCAGTGAAAGAGGCTATGGAAAAAATAAAGAAAGCAGAAGAAAATGCCAATAACATTGTTAATGATGCTAATACAAAAGCAAAAGAAATACTTTCTGAAGCCAAAAAGAAATCTTTAAAACTCTACGATGATACTATACAAAAGAATAAGGAAGATTTTGAAAAAAAATTGAATCAGTCTGTTTCAAATTTAAAAGATGAGTTAAGCATAGAAATAGAAAATGCTTTAACTAAAGCAAAAGAGATAACAGATAGTGCAAAAAAGAATGGAACGGATGTTGCAAATAAGATATTAGATGAATTGTTAAAGTAAGGTGTTAAAATGGCTATATTAAACATGAGTAGATTTAATTTAATAGTATTTGAACATGACAAGAAAGAAATATTGAATTCATTACAAAATTTCAGAGAAGTAGACTTTAGACAAAGTGATATAAAGGAATTTGGATATGACAATTTTCTTTCAAGTGATATAGAAGGAATTGAAGATAATATTTTTAAATTAGATCAAGTAATAAAAAAATTAAGAAAGTATGAAAAAGCAAAAGGAGCACTAAAGAGTCTAAAAGACGGCCAAAAGACTTTTACTTATTCAGAACTTAAAGAATTTACTAAAAATCATGACTTTAAAAAAGTCGTAGATGAAGTAACAAAATTACAATTTGATTATGATGCAAATTTAAAGACTATTGAAAATGCAAGAATAAAGATACAAGATTATACACCTTTATTAGAATTAGATATATCTAATAAGGAAATACACAGTTTAAAACAAGTATTTTGTAATATAGGTATGATACCAACAAAGTATTTAAGTAATTTAGAAAATGATGAAATATATTACGAAGTAATAAATAAGACTGTAAAGGAAAGCTTAGTTTGTATTGTTTCAAAGAATAATAATAAAGATTTAGTAAAAGAAATATTGAGAAAAAGTAATTTCAATAAGCTAAGTCTTAGTTTAGAAAAGAAGCCTTGTGAATATATCGAAGAGTTTAATAAAGAAATCGAAGAAAAGACTAATTTAAACAACGATATAGTAGAAAAATTCAAACAATATGCTGATGATATCGAAGATTTAGAAGTATGTTATGAATACTATTGCAATGAAAAATTAAGAGAAATAAAGAGTGAAGGCTTTGGAAAAACTGATGAATTAGTAGTATTGGAAGGATTTATTCCAACTGAAAAGGAAAATGAATTTAAAAAACAAATTGAAGATGTATGTAGTAACTACTATTACCTAACAATGGAAAAAGTTGCTAAGACTTCAAATGATGCACCTATAAAATTAAAGAACGGTAAGTTCTCAGATGCATTTGAAGGTTTAGTTAAAACATATTCAATGCCAAGCTATAATGAAATAGATCCTACTCCATTAGTAGCACCATTCTATTGGCTATTCTTTGGTATGATGGTAGCAGACTTTGGATACGGATTATTAGTTACAATACTATCAGGTTTAGTTCTTAAAACTTGTAACTTAAAGGAAGCAATGAGAAAGAATGTTAAATTCTTCTTCTACTTAGGATTTTCAATAATGCTTTGGGGAGCAATATATGGATCATACTTTAGCTTGCCACTAGGTATACCTGGTTTAATTAATCCAACAACAGACTATAACACAATATTGAAATTATCAATTGTTATCGGTTTAATTCATGTATTTGTTGGACTTGGTGCTAAAGCATATATGCAAATAAGAGATGGAAAACCTTTAGATGCCTTTTATGATGTAGGATTATGGTATTTAACTTTAACTACTGTAATATTACTACTATTAGGAAAGTATATGGGATTCAACCCAATAGCTATGAAGGTAATTAAATATATAATGATACTTTCAATGATAGGTATAATCCTAACTGGAGGTAGAGAAGTTAAAAATATAGGTGGAAGAATAGGTCTTGGAATTTATTCATTATATGGAATATCTGGATATATGGGAGACTTAATATCATATGCACGTTTAATGGCTCTAGGTTTATCAGGTGGATTTATAGCATTATCAGTTAACCAAATTTGTGCGATGGTAGGATTTAAACCAGCTACAATAATATTTGTAATTATCATCTTTGTGTTTGGACAAACATTTAACATACTATTATCACTATTAGGTGCATATGTGCATTCAGCAAGACTAATATATGTTGAATTCTTTGGAAAATTCTACGAAGGTGGAGGAAAAGAATTTAAAGATTTTAAAATAGACGAAAAATATATTAACATAAAAGAAGATAAATAATTAGGAGGAAGTAAAATATGGAAGCTTTAAAACAAACAGGTGTATTTTTTGGAATGTTAGGGATAGCATTATCAGTAATTTTAGCTGGTATGGGATCAGCTAAAGGTGTAGGTATGGTTGGGGAAGCTGCCTCAGCAGTTGTAATAGATGAACCAGAAAAATTCGGTAAATCATTAATACTTCAATTACTACCAGGTTCACAAGGATTATACGGATTTGCAATTGGACTATTAGCACTAGGTAAATTAAGCAATGAATTAACTACTTTACAAGGATTCTTAATCTTAGTAGCTTGCTTACCAGTAGGTATAGTTGGATATTATTCAGCAATAGCACAAGCAAAAGTATCAGTAGCAGGAATTACAATCTTAATTAAAAATGAAAGTCAACAAATTAAGGGAGTTGTTTATGCAGTTATGGTTGAAATATATGCCCTATTAGCATTCGTTATTTCATTCATACTAATCAGTAGATAATCGGAGGAGAAAGTAAAATGGGAAATTTAGAAAGAATAACAGCTAAAATAGTAGAAGAAGCTAACGAAAAGGCTAATTTCATTCTGAATGATGCTAAAAACCAATCTGAAGATATTTTAGTAAAAGCAAATATTAGAGCTAATGATGCTGTAGAAGAATTAAAAAAAGAATACGACTCAAAAGAAAAAACAGAATTAGATAGAGTAAGATCTAGTATTGCATTAAAAAGTAGAAATACTATACTTAAAGCAAAACAAGAATCAATAAGCTATATATTTGATGAATTGTATAAAAAGATTAAAGGACTTCCTTTAGACAAAATGAAAGAATATATACTTAAAACATTAAGTGGAAGAACTTTAAAAGAAAATGAAAAATTAGTATTACCTAAAGAATATGAAGGAATGGATTTAGGAATAGAATATGTATTAAGTGATAAAATAGATACAGGATTTTTAATTGAAAAAAATGGAATTTATGAAAACTATACTTTGGAGGCTT
This sequence comes from Sneathia sp. DSM 16631, assembly GCF_014892235.1. Lineage (NCBI taxonomy): Bacteria > Fusobacteriati > Fusobacteriota > Fusobacteriia > Fusobacteriales > Leptotrichiaceae > Sneathia > Sneathia sp. DSM 16631. The sequence goes on from NZ_JADBHL010000012.1 coordinate 26,968, forward strand.
TAATTGAACTTAAAAAAGATGAAATTGAAGCTCAAATACAAGAAAATATATTTTTCTAGAGGGGGTTTTTGATGATAGACAGAATGAATTATGTTCAAACTGCAGCCAGAGTAAAAGTAAAAGAAAAAAAATTACTAAATAAAGCAAAATTAAATCGTATGATAGATGCAGACAGTGCATTAGATATACTTAAAATATTAAGCGAAACTGACTATAGTAAAAGTATGGCAGGGGTAAGCGATAATAATTCATTTGAAGAAATTTTGAAAAATGAATCAGAAAGAGTGTATAAGTTTGCAACTGATGTAGCTAAAGATTGTCAAGATTGTGTTAAAGTATTTAAGCTAAAAGGTATATTTCAAAATTTAAAATTAACCTTGAAGAATAAGATAAAGGGTGAAAGTGTAGAAGAAATTGATGAAGAATACCTTGGTGAATATGATTTAGCAATGAAAGAATACGAAAAGAATAAAGATGTACAAGCTGCGGTTATACTACTTGATAGATTGTATTTTGAAAGATTAGAAAAGCTTTGTAAGAAGTTAGATCTTGAAATATTAAATGAATACTTTAAACTTAGTCTTAATTCATATAACTTATTAACTTTTTTAAGACTTAAAAATCAAAAAAGATCATATAAATATGCAAAGTTCTGTATATTTTTTGATGATGACTTGTTAAGAATATATGAACAAGATTCAAACTATATTGCATCATTGGAAAAATATTTCGATGATAAAAATATGTGGTCTTTATACCAAAAAGATCAAAAGATATCAGTTATAGAAAAGGTATTGGAAAATAAGGTTGTTGAATTAATAAGAAAATACAAAAATATCAATTATGGTATAGAACCAGTAATAACATATATACTAGCAAAAGAATATGAAATGAAGGCTATTAGATTAATAATGACAGGTAAGATTAATAAGATACCTAATGAGGTAATAAAAGAAAGATTGAGGGAAATTTATGTATAAATTAGCAGTAATTGGTGACAAAGATTCAATAATTTCCTTTAAAGTATTAGGTGTTGATATATATCCTGTAGATTTTACAGAAGATACTGAAGAATTAGCTAACAATATTAAAAAAGTAATAGAACACCTAGTATATAAGGGATATGGAATAATATTTATTACTGAAGAATATGCAAAATATTCTAAAAATGTAATTGATAGATACAAAGGACAAACACTACCTATGATTACATTGATTCCAAGTAATAGAGGAAGTTTAAATATTGGAATGAGTAAAATTGATGAAAATATTGAAAAAGCAATAGGTACAAATATATTATAGGAGGAAAGTTTTGAAAGTCGGTAAAATAGTAAAAGTTTCAGGACCCTTAGTTGTAGCGGAAAACATGGACGAAGCAAATGTGTATGACGTTGTTAAAGTTGGGGAAAAGAAACTTATAGGTGAAATAATAGAAATGAGAGGCGATAGAGCTTCAATCCAAGTCTATGAAGAAACAGCTGGAATAGGACCTGGAGAACCTGTAATTTCAACAGGAGAACCTTTAAGTGTTGAATTAGGACCAGGATTATTAGAAAATATGTTTGATGGTATTCAAAGACCACTAGATATGATTAGAGAACAAGTTGGAGACTTCTTAGAAAAAGGTGTAGAAGTAAAGCCATTAAATAGAGAAAAGAAATGGACATTTAAGAAATTAAAAAATGTTGGTGATAAGGTAAGTACAGGTGATATTTTAGGAGTAGTACAAGAAACTGAAGTAATAGAACATAAAATAATGGTTCCATATGGAGTTGAAGGTATTGTTGAAGACATTAAAGAAGGTGACTTCACAATAGAAGAAACTGTTGCTGTAGTCGCAGGAAAGAATATATGTATGTTACAAAAATGGCCAGTACGTCGTGGAAGAAGATATAAGAAGAAGATAAACCCTACAGAACCATTAATAACAGGACAAAGAGTTATAGATACATTCTTCCCAGTAACTAAAGGAGGAACTGCCTGTGTACCAGGTCCATTTGGATCAGGTAAGACTGTAGTACAACACCAATTTGCAAAATGGGGAGATGCACAAATAGTTGTGTATATCGGATGTGGTGAACGTGGAAATGAAATGACAGACGTTTTAATGGAATTCCCAGAAATTATAGACCCTAAGACTGGACAATCACTTATGAAAAGAACAGTCTTAATTGCAAATACTTCAAATATGCCAGTTGCAGCCCGTGAAGCTTCAATATATACTGGTATAACAATAGGTGAATATTATAGAGACATGGGATATTCAGTTTCAATAATGGCAGATTCAACATCAAGATGGGCAGAAGCATTAAGAGAAATGTCAGGTCGTCTAGAAGAAATGCCAGGGGACGAAGGATATCCAGCATATCTTTCATCAAGAGCAGCAGAATTCTATGAAAGAGCAGGAAAAGTAGTATGCTTTGGTGAAGGAGATAGAATAGGAGCATTAACAGTTATAGGTGCTGTTTCACCTCCAGGTGGAGATATATCAGAACCAGTATCACAAGCAACACTTAGAATAGTTAAGGTATTCTGGGGACTAGATTCAACATTAGCATATAGAAGACACTTCCCAGCTATAAACTGGTTAAATTCATATTCTCTATACCAAACAAAAGTAGACGAATGGATGGATCAAAATGTTTCTAGTACTTTCTCTAAGAGAAGAAAACAAGCTATGAAACTATTACAAGAAGAATCAAATTTACAAGAAGTTGTTAGATTGGTAGGTAAAGATACATTATCACAAGAAGATCAATTGAAATTAGAAGCTGCTAAGAGTATAAGAGAAGACTTCTTACAACAAAATGCCTTCCATGAACAAGATACATTTACATCATTAGATAAACAAGATAAGATGTTAACTATGGTTCTAGATTACTATAACGAATCAGTAAAAGCTCTAAAAAATGGAGTATATCTTGGAAATCTATTAAATTTACCTATAAGAGAAAAAATAGCAAGAGCAAAATATGTAGATGAAAAAGAAATATCTAAGTTAGATGATATTATTAAATCAATACCTAAAGAAATTGAAGGTTTAATTAGTGCAGTTAAGGAGGAAGTATTATGATAAAAGAGTATCAAACAATTAAAGAAATTGTTGGTCCTTTGATGACTGTTACTGGTGTAGAAGGTGTAAAATACGAAGAATTAGTTGAAATAGAAACACAAACTGGTGAACACAGAATGGGTAAAGTCTTAGAAATTGATGGAGATAAGGCAGTTGTACAACTATTTGAATCAGCAGCAGGAATTAATATGAAAAATTCAAAAGTTAGATTTTTGGCAAAACCATTAACTTTAAGAGTTTCAGAAGATATGATAGGTAGAGTATTTAATGGATTAGGAAAAGAAATGGATGGAGGTCCAAAGATAATACCAGAAAAGAAATTAGATATTAATGGTATGGCAATAAATCCAGTATCGAGAGACTATCCATCAGAATTTATACAAACAGGAGTTTCAGCTATTGATGGATTAAATACACTAGTTCGTGGACAAAAATTACCAATATTCTCTGGAAGTGGATTACCACATGCAGAACTTGCAGCACAAATAGCAAGACAAGCAAAAGTATTAGGAAGTGGAGAAAAGTTCGCCGTTGTATTTGCTGCAGTTGGTATAACTTATGAAGAAGCTGAATTCTTTATAGACGACTTCAAAAAGACAGGATCTATAGATAGAGCAGTATTATTCATAAACCTTGCAAATGACCCAGCAGTTGAACGTATTGCAACACCAAGAATGGCACTAACTTGTGCTGAATACCTAGCATTTGAAAAAGGTATGCATGTTTTAACAATAATAACAGACTTAACAAATTATTGTGAAGCTTTAAGAGAAATATCAGCAGCCAGAAAAGAAGTACCAGGTAGACGTGGATATCCAGGATATCTATATACCGATTTATCAACACTTTATGAAAGAGCTGGTAAAATTAAAGGTAGACCAGGTTCAATAACACAAATACCTATACTAACAATGCCAGAAGATGACAAAACACATCCAATTCCTGACTTAACAGGATATATAACAGAAGGGCAAATAATCTTAAGTAGAGAATTATACAAGAAGAATATTATGCCACCTATTGATGTATTGCCATCATTATCAAGACTTAAAGATAAAGGAATAGGGGACGGTAAAACAAGAGAAGACCATGCAGACACTATGAACCAATTGTTTGCTGCTTATGCAACAGGTAAGGAAGCTAAGGAATTAGCAGTAATATTAGGGGAATCTGCATTATCAGATACAGATAAATTATTCGCAAAGTTTGCTGAAAGATTTGAAGAAGAATATGTAGGTCAAGGATTTGAAGAAAATAGAACTATAGAACAAACATTAAATTTAGGATGGAAACTATTAAGAATATTACCTAGAACAGAATTAAAGAGAATTAGAGATAAATATCTTGAAAAATATCTTGATAAAAAGGAGGATTAGTTAATGGCAAAGCTAAATGTTAATCCAACAAGAATGGAATTAAGTAAGCTTAAAATTAAACTGGTCACTGCTATAAAAGGGCATAAATTATTAAAAGATAAACAAGATGAACTTATGAGAATTTTTATTGAAATGATAAAAAAGAATAAGGAAGCAAGATCTAAAACAGAAAAAAAAGTTGAAAAAGCTTTAAAGAACTTCCTTTTAGCTAGGGCAATAATGACTGATGAATCATTTAATGAAGCAGTTTGTATGCCTAAGATGGAATTTAAAATAGACGTATCAAAGAAAAATGTTATGAGTGTTAGAATTCCAGTTTTATCACTAGATGAAAATTTGAGTAATCCAGATTTAACTGATATATATCCATATTCATATGGTAGTACATCAGCAGAATTAGATGATGCAGTTTATGAATTGAATAGTATAATGCCAGATTTAATAAGATTAAGTGAATTAGAAAAATCTTGTCAATTAATGGCAGATGAAATTGAAAAGACAAGAAGAAGAGTAAATGCACTAGAATATATGACTATACCTCAATTAGAAGAAACAATCAAGTTTATACGTATGAAGTTAGATGAAAATGATAGAGCAAGTACTATACGGTTAATGAAGGCTGGAATAAATTAAAAAAAGGAGCAGAGATGCTTCTTTTTTTATGGTTTAAGTTTTGTAATAGGCACAACATATATTCCATCTTTTCTCTTGTAGGCATAAGGTGCTGTTGCACATAGTATTAGTAGGAAAGATGGTTTTTTCATACGTGTTGTATCTATCTCTATAATGATAAATAGTCCCATCTAAAAAGTCTGCATATATTCTTAAATCTCTAATACATAAATTTTTAAATAAAAATCCCATAGTATTTAAGTCATCTAATAGATCTTGTGGTCCAATTCCTATATAAATATTTTTTTATTTTTCATTCCAGTATTTGGCTGTTTTTCATTCAAGTATTTGGCTATAATTTTTTTAAAAAATTTTTTTAAAAAACATTTGACAAAACAAATAAAAGGTGCTAACATACAATTGTTAGCAGATAAAGATGTTGAGTGCTAATAAAAAAAGGAGTGATATATATGGATAATAAATATACGGAAAAAGCTACATTGGCGTTGTCAGAAGGTCAAAATTTTGCTAAGAAGTATTCTAATTCAGAGTATAAGGTAGAACATTTACTATTAGCATTAATTGGACAACCACAAGGCTTAATACCTAATATATTAGAAAGAATAGGTTATGATGTAAATAAATTACAAAAAGAATTAATGAATAGGATAGATAAATTTGCAAAGGTAACAGGGGGTAATTTAAGTGTAAGCCAAGAATTATCTAATGTTATAGTCGATGCACAAAGATATATGGAAAAAATGGGAGACCAGTATATAAGTGTGGAACATTTATTCTTATCTATAATGGATAATACAAAAATATTAAAAGAACTAGGTGTGGATAGACAAAAGTTTGTTAATATCCTAGAAAAAGTTAGAGGAGGACAAAAGGTTATGAGTGAAAATCCAGAAAATACATATGAAGTACTAGAAAAGTATGGTAAAGATTTAGTAGAACTTGTAAAACAAGGTAAGATAGACCCTATTATTGGACGTGATGATGAAATACGTAGATCAGTTCAAATATTATCAAGAAGAAATAAGAATAACCCAGTATTAATTGGTGAACCTGGTGTAGGTAAAACAGCAATAGTTGAAGGGATTGCATGGAGAATAGTAAAAGGTGATGTTCCAGAAACATTAAAGGATAAAAAGATATTCAGCCTAGATATGGGTGCATTAATTTCAGGTGCTAAGTATAGGGGTGAATTTGAAGAAAGATTAAAAGCAATAATAAATACATTGGAACAATCAAAAGGTCAAATTATACTATTTATAGACGAAGTGCATAATATAGTAGGAGCTGGTTCTAGTGAAGGAAGCATGGATGCTTCAAATCTTCTAAAGCCTATGCTTGCAAGGGGTGAAATAAAGGTTATAGGTGCTACAACATTAGATGAATATAGAAAGTATATTGAAAAAGATGCAGCACTAGAAAGAAGATTCCAACCAGTATTAGTTGAAGAACCAACAGTTGAAGAAACAATTTCTATACTCCGTGGTTTAAAAGAAAAATTTGAACAATTCCATGGTGTAAGAATAACAGATAATGCATTAGTAGAAGCTGCAAAGCTTTCTAGTAGATATATTTCAGATAGATTCTTACCAGATAAGGCAATAGACCTATTAGATGAAGCTTGTGCTAAGTTAAAAACAGAAATAAATTCTATGCCAACAGAATTAGATGAATTAATTCGTCAAGTAACACAATTAGAAATTGAAAGACAAGCCTTAAAGAAAGAAGATGATGAAGCTAGTAAGAAAAGATTAGAAGACCTTGAAAAAGATCTTGAAGAAAAGAAAGCTACTCAAAAAGAAATGTTAGCTCAATGGGAAAAAGAAAAGAATAAAGTAGTAGAAATTAAGAAATTACAAGGTGAATTAGAAAAAGCAAAACTTGACTTAGATGAATATAGTACAAGAAATATAGACTATGAAAAAGCAGGGCAATTAAAATATCAAATAATACCACAAATAAAAGAAAAATTGGAAGCTTTGAAGAACAAGAATGAACAAAAAATGGTAAGTCAAAAGATAACAGAAGATGAAATAGCAGAAGTTATAGCTGCATGGACACATATACCAGTTACAAAACTTATGCAAGGTGAAAAAGAAAAATTATTGAATCTTGATGAAAAGATAAAAGAAAGAGTAGTAGGACAAGACGAAACAGTTAGAAAAGTTTATGAAACAATTTTAAGATCACGTGCTGGATTAAAAGATCCTAATCGTCCAATAGGTTCATTTATCTTCTTAGGACCAACAGGTGTAGGTAAGACATATCTTGCTAAGACATTAGCATACAATCTATTTGATGATGAAAGCAATATGATAAGAATTGATATGAGTGAATACATGGATAAATTTAGTACATCAAGATTAATAGGTGCTGCTCCTGGTTATGTTGGATATGAAGAAGGTGGACAATTAACAGAAGCTGTTAGAAGAAAACCATATTCAGTAATACTATTTGATGAAATAGAAAAAGCTCACCCAGAAGTATTTAACCTATTATTACAAGTGTTAGATGATGGTAGATTGACTGATAATAAGGGTAAAGTTGTAAACTTTAAAAATACTATAATAATAATGACATCTAACTTAAAAGAAGAAGATTTGAAACATTACTTCAAACCAGAATTTTTAAACAGGGTTGATGAAATTACAGTATTTAATAGTTTAACTAAAGATAATGTTGCTAAGATTGTTGAAAAAGAAATTAATGAATTGAATAAATTATTAATTGATAAATTTATTACAATTAAAGCAGATAAGAATGCTATAGAATATATTGTAGATAATTCTTATGACAAAGAATATGGTGCAAGACCAATTAGAAGATATGTACAACGTAATATAGAAACTGATTTATCAAAGATGTTATTGGAAAACAGAATACCTAATAATTCAACAGTTGTTATTGGTGTTAAGGATAATAAGTTGGAATATATTGTTAAGTAAAAACGTTAAAAATGTGTATGGATGTATCTGTACACGTTTTTTTGTAAATATAAATAAAAAAAGAAAAATGTTTACATAAAAAGTAAATAAGAGTATAATAAACTAATCAATAGAAAATAAAAGAGGTAGAAAATGAAGCTTAAAGAATTTTTGTTGTACGTTGTATTGTTTATAAAAAAAGTAATATTTATATGTACTTTAATAGCACCAATGTTTATTGTAAATAGCCTATTTTTAAAAGATATAAAATCAATATGTTTTTTTATAGTAATTCAATTTATACTATATATTATTGATGTTATCTTTGGATATCTTTCTGAACTTTTTATGGAAAAACATTTAGAAGAAAGGAAATTAAATTTAATAGATACACTTATTGATAAAATAACAAAACAATCTAATGATAAATTTAAGTATAGAGATAAATATATATCATGGATAATAAATGATATGAACATTTTAAAATATGAATATTTTAAACCAAAAATAGAAATATTCTTTTTAATTTTTGAAATAGTTATATATCTACTAGGATTGATATATTTTGGAGTTGCATTTTTTATCGTAAATATATTAGGAACATTATTAATTACCATATATACAAGCAGCAAGTCTAAAAATTATAGTAATGTAAATAGTGATATTTCAAAACTATCTGAAAATAAGACAAAATTTATAACTAATTTATTTGATAATATATTTACTTTTTGGTTTTCAGGAGATATGAAAATCTTTAAAGAAAAAAATGTGGAATACAATGAAGTATTTCTAGGTAAAATGAAGAAAGTTATAAAGCCATTATATATTTTTTTAACACAAAAAAATATACTTTTGATACTGATTCAAACTATAAATATAATACTTGCAATTTACTATATTTATAAAGGTAAAATAAGTTTAGGAGCATATAGTGTCATAGGTAGCTTTTCAGGATATTTAACTAATACCTTTAATCTAATTATTCAAAACTATGTTTCAATAAAAAAATCTAAAGAAGTACTTAAAAGATATGATGAAGAACTTATTAGTGAAAAACAAGGAGAAGTTGTTTTATCTGATATAGATACAATAGAATTTAAGAATATATTTTTTAAGGATGTATATAATAACTTCAATTATACCTTTGAAAAGAATAAAAAATATTTGATTATAGGAGAATCAGGCTGTGGTAAATCAACTTTAATGAATTTAATATTAAAAAATATTGAAGATTATACAGGTGATATATATATTAATAATCATAAATTAGAGGGCATAAATAAATATTCGATATATAAAAATATTGAATATATGAATGCAGATAACTTTATTTTTTATTCTACTATAGATAATAATATTAGTATGTTTGATGATGAAATAAATAAAAATAAGGTTAATAATATATTAGAAAATTTAAATTTAGAGAATAGAAGTGAAGAACTTACTGAAAATGGTGTATCTTTAGGACAAAAACAAAGAATAAATTTAGCAAGAGTCTTATATATGGATAAACCTATTATCATATTAGATGAAGCGACATCAAATTTAGATAAAAATAATAGAGAAAGAATAGAAAATATGTTCTTGAATTTAAATAAAACAATAATATTTATAACACACTATTATGATGAGAAATTTATAAAAAATTTTGATGAAGTACTTTTACTAAAAAGAGGTGGTAAATATGAAAGACATATTGTTTCAAAATGAATATATAAAAAAACTAAGATTAAAGAATTTTTTAATCTCAATCTTATACGTCATACTATCATTGATTAATGCATTAATACCACTATCTTTAATTAAAGTATTAGATTATATAATACAAAAAAAGGTTAAATTTGCAATTTTTGCAATGATAACAGTATCAATACTGTATATATTACTTGTATGCCTTAAATCACTAATTGAATACAGTTCAGTTGTTGTAAAAGAAAGAAATAAAATAGAGATAATAAGGGTTTTAATTAATAAAATTTCAAAGCAAAAAACAAGTTCAATTGATACAAATAAATATTTGTCATGGATATTTAATGATGTGGAAAGCATAATAAATTTGTATATTACAAATTTATTCAATCTATATGCATGTATATCAATGCTAATATTCTCTATGATATCAATATTATATATAAATAAATATATTATGGTTTTAGTTATTGCACTATCTATAGTATCTTTAGCTATTCCTAAAATTTTTGTTAAAAGATTAAAAATTGTTCAAAAAAAATTAAATGATTCTCAAGAAAAGCATTTATTTAAAATAAAGAATTTTTTATTAGGTATGATATATTTTATATATAATAATAAAAGAAGTAAGTTTATCAACCTAATTAGAAAAGAAAATTTAAAATTAAAAGAAGCAACAATATTAAATTTTAAAGAAAATGATATATATGAAAGTATTATGAATTTATTTAGTGTATTATCAAAATTTTTAATCAGTGCTGTTATATGTATCCTAATATATTTAGGTAAGGTTAGCTTTGGTACATTTTTTGGAATTGTAAGTATATATAATAATTTTTTAAATTCATTTTTAACTTTATCAGGAATTGTTGGAAGAATAAAGGTTGGTAAATCTATATTCGATAAATTTGATCTAGAAGTTTTAGAAGAAACTGAAAATAGAATAAAAATAGATAAGATAAATAGTATTAGTATGGAAAATGTATCAGTTGCTAATAAACTTAAACCATTAACAACATCATTTCAAAAAAGTAATAAATATAGTATTGTTGGAGAATCTGGTAGTGGTAAAACTACATTAATAAGAACAATATTAGGTTTTGAAAAATATGATGGTAATATTTTAGTAAATGGTATAAATATTAAAAATATAGATATGAAAAATGTATATAATGAAATTGACTATGTTAATGATGATAAAAATATATTGTTAGGAAATATATATGAAAATATATCGTTGTTTAAGCAATATAATAAACAAAAGATTGATAAGATATTAAATCTTTTAAATTTAACTCATTTAAGTACCTATGATATTTTATCTAATGATAAGTTGTCAACAGGAGAAATTGCTAGAGTAAAATTAGCAAGGTTGATATATGATGATAAGGATATATTGATTTTAGATGAAGCTTTAGCAAATATTGATGTAAAAAATAGAGATATTATTAATAATTATTTATCTACAACAAATAAAACTATTATTGAAGTAACACATCATTTAGATGAAAAATTAAAATATAATGTGATAGCATTAAAGTAAAATACAATTCTGCAATACTTATACCTTTCCAAGCAGTTACGATACCATTGATTTCACTATTTGGTAAAGAACATATGTTAAATATAGTAGGTTTAATATTTATGTATTTAGGATTTGGTTCAAGCTTATCAATTTTTTATACCACTACTTAAACCAAACACAGTAATAGCTGCTATATTAAATACTATTTGGATTGTGAAATAAAAAATGGCGAGAATGTACTGACCCCAAAAAGTTGGACAAATAATTTAACTTACTAATAAGGATTGATTTCTGTAAGAAGCAGGAGTTAAT
>NZ_JADBHL010000013.1:0-30844 GCF_014892235.1 Sneathia sp. DSM 16631
TTCATCTTTCACTCCTAATAAATAATAGAGATTATACCATATTTTAAATAGACAATAAAGTAGCTATATGGTATAATTTAACATAATAAATTATGGAGATAAAATCATGGAATTTAACTTTTTTGGTAATAAATTTGACATTAATATACGTCATCAAGAAAAAAATATAGATAGAATTAGAACTAAAAAAATTTATGATAAATACAATTTTAGAATCTTTATTCTACTAGCAATATTTGTGTTTTTTTCTATAATTTTTGTATATTACAAAACAAAAACAGATTATGTTATAGGGACACCAGCAAAGCGTGATGTTATTGCATACAAGACTATTACATATGAAAAAGATATTTTAGATAAAGAAATAAAGAAGAAGATATTAAAAAATACTAAACCAGAATATGATAGACATGATGATGTTGCAAAAGCTGAAGTAGATAAGTTTTCTAAAGTGTTACAAAATTTAAGTTTAGTAGATTTAAAAAACGTGAATGAAGTCCATTTATTTATTAAGGAAAATAACCTAAATATTTCACCAGAAGATCTAATAAGTGTTGGAATTAATGGTGGTAATAAGTATCATATATATTTGATAGATATATTGAATAAAATATATGAAGAAGGTGTAATAGATAAAGACGATTTAACAAAGATTTTATCTAAAAAACAAATAGTTTTAGATGACTATGAAAAGAATTTGATTAATAATTTCATAGAACCTAACTTAATAATTAATGAAGAAGAAACTAATGCTAAAATAGATGCAAATATACGGGCATTGAAGAATAATACTATTACAATCAAAAAGGGAGATTTCATACTAAAAAAAGGTGATGAAATAAGTGAAAGTAAGTATGAACAATTAAAACAATTAGGTTTAGTTTCTAATTATGAAAGAAACTTAAGAAATGTATTTAGCATCATATATGTAGTGATGATTTCTATTGCTTTTTATGTAGGTGGTAAAAAGTTCTTAAGTAAGGGTATAAACTCAAAAGGATTCTATCCTATGTTAATAAGTTTTGTATTAGTAAATGTACTATACTTGTTAACAATAAATAAATCAGACACATTACTATACCTAGTACCTTTTGCAACGGTGTCTATAATATCATCAATGTTGACACAGGATAAGCAATTTTCTATTGCAGTTTCATGTATGACAAATATATTACTTGCACCTAATTTAGAATGGTTTTGTGCAATGACAATAGTTTCTATTGTTAGTATATACAACAATATTAAATTAACAAATAGAATGGAATTAGTAAAAAATGGATTTAAGATAGGAGCTATACAAGGCTTATTTGTACTAATATATGCAGGGGTATATAACTATGGTATTAAATATTTAACCATCTTATTAACCTTCTCAATAATATCAGGATTTTTAACTGGTATGATATGTCTTGGTATAATACCATATTTTGAAAATGCATTTTCTATACTAACAGACATTAAATTACTAGAAACTGGAGATTATTCATCACCATTATTAAAACGTCTATTGCTTGAAGCACCAGGTACATTTTATCATAGTATAATGGTAGGAGCATTAGCTGAACAAGCAGCAGAAGCAATAGGAGCTAACCCTATACTAGCTAGAGTTGGAGCGTATTATCATGATATAGGTAAATTAAAAAGACCAGTGTATTTTGTTGAAAATCAAGGAGGACTTACTAATTTACATAATGAATTAAAGCCTTCATTAAGTGCATTGATATTAACATCTCACCCTAAAGACGGATATATACTAGGTAAACAATATGGACTACCTAAAGAAGTGTTGGATATAATAATAGAGCACCATGGTACAACTATGGTACAGTATTTCTATTATAAGGCAGTTGAAATAGGTGAAAATATTAATGAAACAGACTTTAGATATGTGGGGCCTAAACCTAGTACAAAAGAATCAGCAATAGTAATGTTAGCTGATACGGTAGAAGCTGCAATAAGGGCATCTTCTGATAAAAGTAAAGAAGGTATTGAAAATACTATAAGATACCTAATTAAGTATAAGATAGATGATAATCAATTAGATGAATGTGATATAAAATTAAAGGATATTGAAGCAATAATACAAGCATTCTTGAAAGTATTAAAAGCAGCTTATCATGAAAGAATACAATATCCAAAAATTAGTAGAAAATAAAGGAGTTAATATGTTAGACTTAGATATTACTTATGACGTAGATGAAGTGTTAGAATATTATGATGAAGATAGAATAAGAGAATATGTGGAATACATATTAAAAAATGAAAAAGAAGATTTTAATGATAAGACATATTATGTATCATTTATGCTAACCAATAATGAAGTTATTCATAAGATTAATAAGGAATATAGGGGTGTTGATAGACCAACAGATGTAATATCATTTGCATATAATGAAACAGAAAATGTAGGACCAGTTGAAGTAGTAGGTGATATAATAATATCTATTGACAAGGTAAGAGAACAAGCAAAAGAATATGGTCATAGTGATAAAAGAGAATTCTTTTATTTACTAACTCATGGTATGTTGCATATACTTGGTTATGATCATATAAAGGATAACGAAAGAAAAATTATGCGTGAAAAAGAAGAAAGATATTTAGATGCGTATGAGTATAAAAGATAATAAATCAAAAAAAGCTTCAAGAATAATAGAAAGTTTTAACCATTCTATAGATGGTATAATAGAAACAATAAGAAGTGAATCACATATGAGGTTTCATATATTCACTGCAATAATTATAATAATCCTAGCAATGCTATTTGATGTAACAAAGGCGGAACTATTAATTTTAATTTTAACAGTTGCCCTTGTCTTTATAACCGAAATAATAAATACTAGTATTGAAAGGACAGTAGACTTAGTCACTGAGAAAAAGAATCCACTAGCAAAAATAGCAAAAGATTCAGCAGCAGGTGCTGTTATGATAGCGGCAATTTCATCTTTACTAGTAGGGTATATAATATTTTTTGATAGGATACTAAAGTTTGTTGTAACAACACATCATATTGCAACATTAACAGGTAGAATATCTAACATATCATTACTAGTTATTGCCTTATTATGCATAATAGTAGTTAGTGTTAAGGCAATTTACAAGAAAGGAACAGCACTAGAAGGTGGTATGCCCAGTGGACATGCAACTTTAGCTAGTTCGTTTGTTGTAATAATTACATTTATGACAACAGATATTAGAGTAATATTAATGGCTTTAGTCCTATACCTATTAGTCTGTCAAAGCAGAATAAAAGCAGGTATTCATACATTTAAGGAAGTTTTAGTAGGTAGTATAATAGGATTTAGTATAACTTATATAATATTTTTAGTATTAATAAAATTAGGAAGAATATTTTAGGAGGAATAATGGAAGAAATTTTAGTTTATGGGCACAGAAATCCAGATTCTGATGCAATATGTACAGCAATAGCTTATGCAGAACTTAGAAATTTAACAAATAAGAAGGATGAAAAAGCAGTAGCTGTTAGAATTGGTGATGTTAATGAAGAAACAAAATATGCACTAAATTATTTTAATGTAGAAGCACCAAGATATGTTGAAAATGTAGCAGGTAAGAAGATAATAATGGTTGATCATAATGAAAGAACACAAACAGCTGATGGATTTGAAGAAGCAAAAGTTCTAGAATTAATAGACCATCATAGAATAGCAAACTTTAAAACAGATGAACCTTTACATGCAAGAGTTGAACCTTATGGATGTACTTCAACTATAGTATGTGAAATGTATCAAGAAAAAGGTGTAGTACCATCTAAAAAAATGGCAGGTATGATGCTAAGTGCAATAATATCAGATACACTATTATTCAAATCACCTACATGTACAGAACATGATGTTAATGCTTGTAAGTATTTAGCACCTATTGCAGTAGTAGAATTAAGAGAATATGGTATGGATTTACTAAAAGCAGGTACTAATTTAGGTTCTAAGACTGAACATGAAATACTTAATATGGATATGAAAGTATTTGAATTAGATAAGGGTAGATTTGGTATAGCACAAGTAAATACAGTAAATGAAGAAGAATTATTAGCTAAAAAAGATAAATTCCTAGCTGAAATCAAAAAAATGTTAGAAGACTTAAATTTAGAAGGATTTATGTTTGTAATAACTAACATATTATTAAATGATTCAGTTGCTATAGTAGAAGGTAATAAAGTGGATATTATAGAAAAAGCATTTGATAAAAAGGCAGTTGCTAATACATTTAGTTTACCTGGTGTAGTATCAAGAAAGAAACAAATGGTACCACCTTTAACAAGAGCTGCAAGTAATAACTAAAAAAAGAACTGTTACTATTTAGTAACAGCTTTTTTTGGATAAACAAACATAGTTATTAAGAATAATATGTAGAATATATATGTTGGTAAATTAAAGTACTTAATGATTAATAGGACCACTGCAAGAGGTATAAGACCTATTAGTATTTTCTTGTTACTTAATTTATGAGGTTTTTGTATATATGGTGTTATTATTATAAACAGCAAAGTCAAAATACTTATCATTAAATCATCCTTTATAAGCATAAACTCTGTACCTTTTGTATATTTAAATATTGAAAGTAATAAGGAAATTAGAGCTATAACAAATAGGTTACCTTTATTTAAACGTATAAATATTAACCCTATAATCAAACCAATAATTACATCAGTTGGCGTATGTACACCAAGTACTAGTCTAGATATTGCAACTAAAAATGGTATAGCATACAATATATTCCTATTATACTTATTAGCTAAAAATCCAAATACAGACATAGATCCTTGTGAATGTCCACTAGGGAATGAGTATCCAGTAGCAGTCTTTAATGCAAATTTACTAGGATTAATGTTTTTGTATATTGTAAAAGGTCTAGGTATACAAAAAACTAATTTTGCAATTTGTGATACATTTCCAGCCATAAGTGTAGTTTTAATTAGTTCAATACCCACAACAGAATTCTTCCAATAGACTGCACAGATAATGAATAAAAGTACTTTAGTATCACCTAACAAGGTGATGTAGTTAAAAATTTTAATGATTCTTAAAGCTTTAAAAAGCATAAGTATTTGGTATTCCATATTTTTTTCTCCTAATTAAGTTATAGTATATTATAGCTTATTATTGTACAATATACAAAAATAAAGAGGAAAAAAGGTTGACAAGAAAATTAAAAAATGGTAGTATATTCTAGTGCAACGGGCAGATGTCCGAACTGGCTAAGGAACCGGTCTTGAAAACCGGCGAAGATGTAACAGTCGTCTGGGTTCGAATCCCAGTCTGCCCGCCAGTGGTGAAGTGTTAGAGTGGCCGAATATGCTCCCCTGCTAAGGGAGTGTCCAAGTAATATTGGATCGAGGGTTCAAATCCCTCCTTCACCGCCATTATATGTGCTTCTAGCTCAATGGATTAGAGCGTCTGGCTACGGACCAGAAGGTTACGAGTTCGACTCTTGTGAAGCACGCCACTTTGTACCGTGAGGTACTTTTTTTTTACTGGAGGTTCTATGATACAGGAAATATGTATAAAGGGATTAAAAATATTACAAAATGTAGATTTACAATCAGTAACGCTAGATTCTTTAGTTTTAGCTGACTTTGTAAAGATTAATAGGAAGGTAAAAAATATATTAGAAATAGGAAGTGGTAATGGAATAATATCAATGCTGTTGTATAAAAAAACTAGTGCCAATATACAAGGGGTTGAAATCTTAAAAGAGTCATATGAATTAGCAGTAGAAAATATGAAAGCTAATAATATGGAAATTGAATATATCAATGCAGATATAAAGGAATATTCTAAAGGTCTACATCAAAATTTTGATGTTATCGTATCAAATCCACCGTATTTTATAGAAAAAAATGAGAATCAAAAAAAGAAAAATATTTTAAAACAAATAGCAAGAAATGAAGAAGATTTAAAGATAGAGGATATAATAGAAATATCGAATAGATTATTAAAAAATATGGGACATCTTTATCTAGTATTTAGAGTAGAAAGATTAGATGAAGTTCTAGAATATATCTCTAAAACTAAATTAGTTGCTAAAGTTTTGAAATTTGTGTATACTAAAAATACAGATAACGCTTTATTAGTCTTAATTGATTGTATAAAGTCGGGTAAAAAAGGTTTAATTGTAGAAAAACCTTTAAATATATATAACAAAAAAATTAAAAATGAAATATATGGGATATAACGTGCTTCTAGCTCAATGGATAGAGCAGCTGGCTTCGAACCAGAAGGTTACGAGTTCGACTCTTGTGAGGCACGCCATTTTTTTTAGTAAAGGAATAAAATGAAAAAAGGCGATATAATTAGTATAAAAATAGAAGGTATTAATGAAAGAGGAAAATCATATGGAATTATTGATAATAATAGGGTTTTTGTCAATATTAATGCTGCAAAAGACCAAATTGTTGAGGGAAGATTAAACAAAACAAGAAAAAAGAGATATGAGTTAAATGATTGTAAGATAATAGATTATGCTAATAGAAAAAATCAAATATATCAAGAATTAGAAAGACAGTGTGGAGGATGTAATTTTCAATATTACACCTATGAAGAACAACTCTATTTAAAAAAAGAAAATATTAAAAGATTGTTAGATCAGTGTATAAAGTATGAATATGAGTTTCAAGAACCTATACAAAGTGTTGAAAAACAAGGGTATAGAAACAAGATGGAATTTAGCTTTGGGAATGAATACCTAGATGGTCCAACAATTTTAGGATTACATAAGCAAAATAGTTTTCATGATATAGTAAATGTTAGTGGTTGTAAGTTGATGGATGCTAATTTTAATATGATATACAATAAAATAGATGAAATTTCAAAGAAATTTGGTTTAAAC
Source organism: Sneathia sp. DSM 16631 (assembly GCF_014892235.1). Classification (NCBI taxonomy): domain Bacteria; kingdom Fusobacteriati; phylum Fusobacteriota; class Fusobacteriia; order Fusobacteriales; family Leptotrichiaceae; genus Sneathia; species Sneathia sp. DSM 16631. Next base: position 6,847 of record NZ_JADBHL010000013.1, read on the forward strand.
TTTTATCATAGACTTAAGCATGTAGGCTACTTAAGAAATTTAGTTATAAGAAAAGGTGAAAATGATATCTTAGTAAATCTTGTCACAACAAGTGATATAGACAGAAAAATAGAAAAAGATTATCTAGAAGAATTAAAAAAAGAACTCCTTATTTTACCCTTAAAATATGGGTATAAGATAACTGGTATACTACATACATTAAATGATGGTTTACAAGATATGGTAGTTAGTGAAAAAGAAAATATACTTTATGGTAAAAGAGATATATGCGAAGAGGTATTTGACTTAAAATTTGAAATTAGTCCTTATAGTTTCTTTCAAACAAATAAAAAGACAGTTGAAAAACTTTATTCAAAGGTAATTGAGTATATAGGTCAAAAAAAGGATAGAGTTGTATTTGACTTATTTAGTGGTACAGGGACTATAGGACAAATAGTATCAAAAAACTGTAAGAAGGTTATAGGTATAGAAATAGTTGAAGAAGCAGTGGAGAAGGCAAAATCAAATTGTGTATTAAATAATATACAAAATTGTGAGTTCATAGCTGGTGATGTGTTTAGTAGGTTAGAAAATCTAGAAATCCCTGACCTATTAATACTAGATCCACCAAGAGGTGGTGTTGGTGAAAAAACAGTTAAAAAGATTGTAGAGTTTTATCCAACAGATGAAATAATATATGTTTCTTGTAATCCAAGAACATTATGTACAGATTTGAAACAATTTCAAGAGTATGGTTATACTGTGAAAAAAGCATGTATAGTTGATATGTTCCCATTTACTAATCATGTTGAGACGGTAGTATTGATGTCAAAAGTTGCATACAGTGCGTAAATAAGGGCTTATTCATAGGATATCATTAAAGGTATCGTTAGCTTTGAGTAAGTCTTATTATTTGAGAGAAAATAAGGTTGAGTGGGAACATATCCATAGCCTAGAGTTGACACTAGAGAATGGATAACAAGAAAAAATGCACCCAACTAGAAATTTGATAATTGCAAAATAGCCTAATGAACATTATAATTAGATTAAAGAATAATTATGCTAAAATATTGTGGGGAATCTCTATGAATGGAAGAAAACATATGGCTGAAAATGTAACTGTAATACAGAAGCAGAGAGTTATAAAAGATTATGCTGTTTGGATATATGATCGTGTAAGTACAAGCCATAAAGCCCCAATGGATAGTTTATAGGCACAAATATAGGGATTAACGAGACTAGCGGTTGCACATAGAACATGGTTTGTGGCAGATGTTTTTATTGATGCTGCATATGCTAAGACAGGATCAAAAAGATCAGAAATTAATAGAATGATAAATGAGTGCAAGTATGGAAATTTAGATATTATTCTTATTAAAAGTTTTAGCCGTTTTGGACGTGATGCTAAAGAAGGCTTAGAAGCTATTAGAAGAATACGAGTAGCAGGGAAAAGAATTATATTTGAGAAAGATAAGATAGATACAGAGACCGTTAAAGATGAATTATTGATTAGTACAATTGAAACGTGTGAAATGACTGGAGAAGCGAAAATATACGCTTGGGCTTAAAATGCAGAGCCGAGGATGGAACATCAGGACTATATAATAGAGCCTGTTACGGCTAACAAAAAAGATAAGAATGGAATGCTTATAATTGATGAAGAAGAAGCAAGCATTGCTAGAAGAATTTACGACTAGTATCTTGGAGGATATAGTATTGGTGGAATTATAGATAAACTTGAAGAAAAGAAAATAAAGACATTTAAAGGTAAAGAACGATGGAGTAAAAAAGTGATTGAATCTACACTCATACGAGAAAAATATACAGGTGATGTGGCAATTGCGAATTCAGGAGGATCGGAGAATCGTTATTTGAATAAGAATCATCACGAAGGGATAATTTCAAAAGAGCAATTTAAAGCAGTTCAACTAGAAATGGAACTTCGTAGTAATGTTGAAATTGGAGAAGATGGAAAGTCTCAAAGAAAGAGTAAAAAGTATAGTGCGAAGAAAATAAAATGATAGGAGAAAATATATGAGAGATAAATATTCTAAGTCTAATATTAATAATGTTTCAGGGAATATTTTTAATGGTCCAACTAATATTTTAGCTGGTAATAATTATTCTAAGGAAGCTGAAGAAGATAAGGTTGTATTATATACACCAGAACCTGTTTGGAGAAGTCCGATAACAATGGCAATACTTTCATGGATGGGATTTATACTTTCTTTAATAGAACTTTTCCAAATGTATAAAATATTTGAGCCCTTAATCAATTTAATAACTAATAAGAATATTAAGTTAGATTCAAATAATATTATTTACTTCATAATTTTTTCTGTAATATTGATACTTCTTGTGATAGTCATATTTTTAAAGAATATTACAAAAAAAGAAACTAGACATCCATTATTCTTTAATTATGCAATAAGCGGTCTTGGAAGGAAAATCACAATAGAAAAAATTCATATTGACAAATGTCCTATATGTGGTGGAAAAATGAAATACTTCAATAAACCAGTAGAATGTATAGATGTACTAAATTCAGATGGGAAAATAAAACGTAAGGTTACAAAAAGAGTGCCTGCATTACAGTGTAAAAGAAATTCAGAACATTGGTATAGAGTTGATCCAGCTGAAGACAAGTTAAGATAGATTTTGCAAAAATAACTATATTATTATTTCTGTTTTATATAAGGAGATATGAGGAAATGAATATGTATAAATTTACTGCACTTAAAATATTACATGAAGATATGAAAATCAGAAAAGAGGAAAGGGCAATATTTCCATTTACATATAATGCTAAAGATTTTAGCTGTCTATTTTTAACCGATATTAACCCAATGAGATTGTACTTATCAACCTTGGGGAATAATCCGATTGTTTTTGAAATTGAAATTGATGAAAAATATTGTGCAAAACCTTATTTAGATGATTATAAAAAACTTGTTGAATATTTAGAAATTAAATACGACCCCAATCATACTTTTAAACCGATAGATTTTTTTGAAGCGTTAAATAATAAAATTCCGAAAATGTTTCAACGAAAGCCGAATTATTCAGATGTAGTAATGGTAGTGTCAAAAAGAAGGGTTGTTGAGGAAGCATATAAAATCTATTTTTGTGGATGGAGAAATAATCCTACAGGATATAATGTTAGCGATATGAATATAGAAAAAACGAGAAATGCGTTTGGAGATAAGGTAGCGGCTATATGCAAATTAAAAAATGTTAGTTCATGTTGGACAGATATTTCTAGTGATGAATCTTTGAAAAAAATTAATAATTTATATAGCATGTAAAATCCTAATCAAAAATTATGGATATTAAACGACAAAACCATTATAAATCTTGAAAATAAAGTGTGTTTTATATAAATGTACAATTTGTTAAATAGTCTAAAAATTCATGTCGAGACGGTTGCATTGATGTCAAGGGTTAAAGGGTGATAGGCTCCGTGAGAACTTATCCACGGTGGCTTATAGAAAAAAGTGTGAGGGTTGAGTGTTCAATTTAGATGTCAGAAAGATAAATTTGAAATGGAAGGTTTTTATGACGGAAAAAGAAAAAATGCTTCATCATAAAATGTATGATGCCAATTATGATGAGGAACTAAAGATGGATAGGATAAAGTGTAAAGTGCTTTGCCAGAAATATAATAATCTTCCAGTGGACGATTTTGATGCGAGGGAAAGTCTTATAAAAGAAATTATCGGAAAGACTGGAGACTCCATTCTTATTGAGCCTGACTTCTGGTGTGACTATGGATGGAATATAGAAGTTGGAGAGAATTTTTATGCAAATCATGGTCTTGTGATTTTGGATGCTGGGAAGGTTATATTCGGGAACAATGTCTTTATTGCTCCTTACTGCGGATTTCATACATCAGGTCATCCGATAGATTATGAAAGAAGAAATCAGGGTTTTGAATATGCATATTCGATAACTGTCGGAGATAATGTATGGTTTGGCGCAGGTGTTCAAGTTATGCCAGGGGTTACTATCGGGAATAACGTTGTAATTGGTGGTGGAAGTATAGTTGTCAAAGATATTCCAGATAACTCTGTGGCTGTCGGGAATCCATGTAAGGTAATACGTACGATTACAGAGGAAGATAAGATTAGAAATTGGGATATATGATTGACGTTTTTCAGTTATCAATATTTCTAAAAGGAGGAAAACGGCTGAGAAAGGATAGCTTCTTGATAGTGGAGATCTTCCAATGTTCCCTGATGATATGAAATTCATTGATGAGTTTCTATACGGAGAGTTTGTTTATTAAAGTCTTAAGGAAATTAGCTAGTATTTGAATACTAAATATTCAAAAGAAACTAAATAGCACTTAAGAACCTCGCGACTTCAGTCGTGAGAGGTTCAGAGAGGTAAATAAATAATGGATAAAGATAAGATGGTATTGCAGAATACAAATGTGGGAAAAGATAATCATCGGTTTGATGATATTGTTAAGATTATTGAAGGCGTAAAGGATCGTGCTTATAGAAAAGTCAATGAAGAACTGATTTTGATGTATCAGGAAGTGGGAAAGTATATAAGTGAGAAAAGTAAAGAAACAAGTTATGGATCAAATTTTGTGGAAAATGTTGCTGATTTTTTTTCTGAGAACTATCCTGATCTAAAAGGGTTTAACCGTAGAGGACTCTATAGAATGAAGCAATTCTATGAGTTATATAAGGATGATTAAAAAGTGTCAACACTGTTGACACAATTGAACTGGTCTAATCACTTAAAAATAATGTCTGGTTCAAAAAGCAAAGAAGAAAGAGAATTTTATCTCAACTTAGCTGTAAAAGAAAATTTAACACATGTGAATTAGTAAGACAGATGGATAGTGGTTATTATGAGAGATATATGCTTTCTAATGGTGAGAGGTTGCCTGCTATACAAAAAGCAAAGCAAGAAACACATAATTTGTTTATGGATAGCTATGTGTTGGAATTTTTTGATGCTAGATTTTAATATATCTACAACATTTTTAATTATTTAAAACTGTCAAACTCGGGAAAAGTTTACTAAAAAACAATAAAATTATATTTGAAAAAAACAAAAAATAATTATAGACCATTTATATATAGAGGATAGTAAATGTGCCGCTATCGCCCTTGCAGAAATGTAGGTATGGAGAAGTGGAAAAAGGCAGACCCACCTATATATGATAAAAATGATTGCAATCTAAAAGCACCCTTAGGGGTGTTTTTTAGTTAATTAGGGAGGTATAAATAATATTAAATAAAGACTTAATAAGGCAAATATTACTGTATATTGAAGAAAACGGAAACGACAAAATGCTAGTGTACAATATTGAAATTGATATATATACAGATGAATAGATTAAGTACTATTTTAAGCGATTGCTAGAAGCTGTATAGGTAAGAAAGTCCTTGTCTATTAGTTAATTTTTCTATGGTATAGTACATGAAATCACCCCACAAAAAAGGAAAGTACTTTCAAAAAAAATGCATAATGTTTATGCATGCTCGTTAGTATTTTGATCCTCTAATTTTGGAAAAATTTACGATAAATAAAAAATTTGACAATTAAAAAAAACAAGGTATACTCTTAATAAGAGTGCACGGGCACAAGGAGATGAATAATGGTTACAATTAAAGAAATCGCTAAAAAAGCTGGGGTTTCCAGAGGAACAGTTGATAGAGTGATAAATAATAGAGGTTCGGTTAAAAGTGAGACTAAAGAAAAAATATTAAAAATACTTGAAAAAGAAAATTATAAGCCTAATATATTTGGGAAAATGTTGGCTAATAATAAATATAGTAAAAAAATGATAGGTGTAATACTAAATTCAAAAGGAAATCCATTTTATGACCAAGTTATAAACGGTATTGAAAATAAGAAAGAAGTTTTAGAAAATTTTGGTTTTGAATTATTATATGAATTAAAAAAAGGATATGATGTAAAAGATCAAATTGATGCGATTGACAAAATGATTTTAAATGAAGTACAAGGTCTTATTATAACACCTATAGATGATAAAAAGGTAATTAATAGATTACAAGAAATAAGTAAAAAATCTATTCCAGTTATTAATTTAAATATAGATATTGATAATGCTGATAAGTTAGCATATATAGGATCTGATTACAAAAAAACTGGAAATGTTGCTGGTGCGTTATTTAATATTTTTTCAACAAAAAAAATATATAAATTACTTGTTGTAACTGGTTCTAAATTGGTGTCTGGACATAGAAATCGAATAAATGGACTAAAAGAATATTTAGAAAAAAATGATAATGGCATTCAAATTATAGATATTATAGAAAATGAAGATAATGATGATAAGTCATATAAAATGATTAATCAGTATATTCAAAAAAATAAGGATTTTGATGGTGTGTTTTTCTCAGCAGGTGGTATTGAGGGTGGAATAAAAGCTTTAGAAAAAAACCATATATTAGATAAAATAAATATTATAACTGTGGATTTGATTCCAATTGTTGAAGAATACATAAAAAAAGATAAGATTTCAGCTACAATTTGTCAAGAACCTTTTAAGCAAGGTCAACTAGCTGTAGAAGTGTTATTAGAATATTTAATTATGAATAAAGTTCCAATTAATAAAAGAATAATTATGACAACTGAAATTAAAATTAAAGAAAACTTATAAAAAAATTTTAAATAAAAATGTGTGCGAGCACAAGAAAAGGGGTTGATTATGAAATATTTTTCAAATATTGAAAAGGTAAGTTTTGAGGGAAAGGGGACAAAAAATAGATTTGCATTTAGACATTATAATCCTAATGAAGTTATAATGGGTAAAACAATGGAAGAACAACTTCGTTTTGCTGTTGCTTATTGGCATACAATGAATGGTACAGGAAGTGATCCATTTGGTGATGGAACATATATTAGAAATTGGAATGGAAGAACTCATATGGAAACAGCAAAAAATAAAGTTAATGCTTTCTTCGAATTATTAGAAATACTTAATGTTAAGTATTTTACATTCCACGATATTGATATTGCACCACAAGGTGAAAGTCTTAAAGAATTTATGGATAATATAGATGAAATTACAGACTTAATTAAAGAAAAAATGGATAAGACTGGAATTAAATTATTATGGAACACTCAAAATCTATTTACTCATCCAAGATTTATAAACGGTGCTGCTACATCTAATAATGCTGATGTATTTGCATATGCTGCTGCACAAGTTAAGAAAACTATTGAAGTTAGTAAAAAATTAAATGGTGAAAATATCGTATTTTGGGGTGGAAGAGAAGGTTATGAATCTCTATTAAATACAGACTTAAATTTAGAGATAGATAATATGGCAAGATTATTAAAAATGGCTGTTGATTATGCAAAGAAAATAGGACATAAAGTTCAATTCTTAATAGAACCTAAACCAAAAGAACCAATGACACACCAATATGACCATGATGCTGCAACTACAATAGCTTTCCTATATAAATATAATTTAATTAATGACTTTAAATTAAATTTAGAAGGAAACCACGCAACTTTAGCTGGTCATACATTTGAACATGAATTAAGAACAGCTAGAAGTTATGGACTTTTAGGTTCAATTGATGCAAACCATGCTGAGACAATTTTAGGATGGGATACAGATGAATTTCCTACAAATATATATGATACAACACTTGCAATGTATGAAATTCTGGAAAATAATGGATTACAAAAAGGTGGAATAAACTTTGATGCTAAAGTTAGAAGAACATCTACTTCTATGGAAGACTTAGTTTTAGCACATATAGCTGGTATGGATACATATGCTAGAGGATTAAAATCAGCGGCTAAAATGAAAGAAGAAAAATTCTTTGATAGTATTATTCAAGAAAGATATGCTAGCTATAAAGAAGGAATAGGTGCTAGCATCGTTAGTGATAATGAAAATTTAGAAACATTAACAGATTATGCTATGAAAAATGGTGAAATTGAAAATAAATCTAATCATTTAGAATATATTAAGTCTATGTTAAATGATTATTTAGTATAATTAGGAGAAATGTTTTATGAGTTATGTACTGGGAATTGATTTAGGGACAAGTTCTTTAAAAGGTTTAGTTTTAAATAAAAATGGAGAAATTGTTGAAACAGAACAATATTCTTATCCACTTATTCAAGAAAAAATTGGATATAGCGAACAAAATCCGAAATTTTGGGTAGAAGCTTTAGGAAATGTAATCAATAATTTATCAAGTAAAATATCGGATTTTACTGAAAACCTTGAAGGAATAAGTTTTTCAGGGCAAATGCACAGTTTAGTCCTTTTAGATAAATGCGGTAAAGTTTTAAGAAATGCAATATTATGGAATGATGTTAGAACTACTGCTGAATGTAAAGAAATAATGAAGGATTCTTTAAAACTTTTTGAAATTACTAAAAATAGAGCTCTTGAAGGTTTTACATTGCCAAAAATAATGTGGGTACAAAAAAATGAAAAAGAAATATGGGATAATGTAAGACATATATTATTACCTAAAGATTATCTTTCATTTTGGTTAACAGGTGAATATGTTACTGATTATTCGGATGCTTCAGGGACTTTATTACTTGATTTAAATAAAAATGAATGGTCTTCTTATCAATTAGAAAAGTATGATATTCCTAAAGAATATATGCCAAAACTTTTAGGATCTTATGAATTAGTAGGAACTATAAAAGCTGAATTAAAAACAAAATTTAATTTTAAGAAAAATATAAAAATATTTGCTGGAGGTGCTGATAATGCCTGTGCTGCACTAACAACAGGAATATATGATGAGAATAAGGCTATGGTAAGTATAGGAACCTCTGGAGTATTCTTAACACTAGAGAATAATGTTGATAAAGAATATAATGGAAAGTTACATGTTTTCAATCATGTTATTAAAGGATTATATTACTCAATGGGTGTTACATTATCAGCTGGTCATAGTTTAGAATGGTTCAGAAAAACTTTTGCTAAAAACAGTAACTTTAATGAATTGTTAGAAAAGATAGATGAAATTCCTGCTGGTTCAAATGGCTTATTATTTACACCGTATATAGTTGGAGAAAGAACTCCACATATTGATGCTAACATAAGAGGAAGTTTTATTGGTATAGATACTAGTCATAACTTAAATCATTTTACAAAATCAGTTGTTGAGGGGATTACATTTTCTTTAAAAGATAGTCAAGAATTGATTAATGAAATAACAAATAAAAAAATTAATGAAGTTATATCAATAGGTGGGGGAGCAAAAAATAAAAAATGGCTTCAATTACAAGCAGATATATTTGGTTTAAATGTTAAAACAGTTTCAGTTGAACAAGGACCATCTTTAGGAGCTGCTATGCTTTCTGCATTAGGATTATCTTGGTATAAAAATGAACTTGAATGTATAAAATCATTAATAAATTATTCAAATAGTTATACTCCAGATAATGATAAAAAAGAGAAATATAAAAATATATATGGAATATATAAAAAAATATATGATAATACAAATTTAATTTGTAAGGAAATAAATAATAAAGGAGTAAGAAATGGTAACAATAAAGGATAATTGCGTTGTAAAAACATATGATGAAGAGTTATTAATAATAGAACCATGGGGTGAAAACTCATTAAGAGTTAGATCTTTCTTAGATCAAAAATATGTGGATAGAAAGAATGCTTTGACTGAAAACTATTCTAGTAATTACCCTAATTTATTAATTTATAAGGAAAATGATAAAGCTGTTATTGTTAATGGTAAGATTAAAGCAGTTTTAGATCATAGAGATAGAATAAGTTTTTTTAATGATAAAGATGAATTAATACTTAAAGAGTTTATAAGACTAAGAGCTGTTAAACACGATGACGGAAGTGAAGATGTAGGAACGATTGAAATAACTAAAGATTTTAATTCTACTCTAAAATTAAAATCTAGGGAATACAGATCAAATTTTGATGGTTCGAGTTTTAATGTAAAAGTTAGATTTGAAGCAAATAAAGAAGAAAAAATATATGGTATGGGTCAATACCAACATGAATATTTAGATTTAAAAAATACAATGCTTGAGTTAGCACAAAGAAATACACAAATGTCTGTTCCATTTTATATTTCAAGTAAGAATTATGGGTTCTTATGGAATAATCCTGGAATAGGGAAAGTAACTTTTGCTAAAAATTTAACTGAATGGGAAATGTTTGGGACTGATTATATTGACTATTGGATAACAGTTTCTGATGATTCTAAACAAATAACAGAACAATATACACAAATGACTGGAAGAGTTCCAAAAATGCCGAAAAATTTACTTGGATTATGGCAAAGTAAATTAAGATATAGAACAGATGAAGAAGTTATTAATGTAGTAGAAGAATACAAAAAAAGAGATATACAATTGTCAACAATTGCTATAGATTACTTCCACTGGCCAAAGCAAGGTGAATATAGATTTGATAGAGACTACTGGAAAGATCCATCTGGAATGGTTAATAAATTAAAAAATGAATATAAAGTAGAACCTATTATTTCAATATGGCCTACAGTTCAATCAGATGCCTATAATTATAATACTTATCTTGAAAATGGCTATTTAGTAAAAGTTAATAGAGGTATTAGATTAACAATGCAAATACAAGGAAATACATTATATCTAGATACTACTAAAAAAGCTGCAAGAGATTATGTATGGAGTTTAATTAAGAAAAATTATAAAGATATTGGTATCGACTACTACTGGGTAGATGTGGCAGAACCAGGATTTGCTGTATATGATTTTGATAATTATAGATATAGTAAAGGAACCGCTTTTTACTGTGGTAACTTATATCCAAATAAATATTTAGAAATGGTTTATGATGGTAATAAGGATTCTAATGAAGCTGTTGTAACATTAGTACGTGGAGCTTGGGCTGGTGCTCAAAAATATGGAGCGTTAGCTTGGTCAGGTGACATTGATTCTAGTTTTAAATCTTTTAGAAATCAAGTTAATACAGGATTAAATATGGGAATTGCTGGAATTACATGGTGGACAACTGACATAGGAGGTTTCCATGGAGGTAATCCAGAAGATGAAGAATTTAGAGAATTAATAATAAGATGGTTCCAATATAGTACTTTCTCCCCAATTTTAAGAATGCACGGGGATAGATTACCACATAGTAAACCTTTGTCAAATACTGGTGGTGGCTGTATGCCAACTGGAGCTGGAAATGAAATTTGGTCGTATGGTACAAAAGTTGAAGATATACTAACAAAATATGTTAGAATAAGAGAATTATTAAAGGATTATTTAGATAATCTAATGCAAGAATCACATGAATTTGGTTATCCGATAATGCGTCCTTTATTCTATGAATTTAAAAATGATAAATTATCTTGGGAAGTTGATAATATTTATATGTTAGGTGATAGTATTCTTGTTTCTCCTATACTTTATTATAAAGATAGAAAAAGGGAAGTATATTTACCTGCCGATGAAAACTGGATAGACTTATATACTAACAAGGTATATAAAGGTGGTAAAAAATATATTGTTGATGCAGGTATAGAAAAAATTCCTGTATTTATAAGAGAAAGATCAAAAGATAATTTTAAAGAATTATTTAAATATATTGAAAAGAATATAAATAAATAATTATATTGGAGAAAAAATGAATAAACAGAATCGATATAAAATAAGTAAAAATTCATTTTCTGCAATAAATGATAAAGAAATATTAATTGTTGAAGAGTGGGGAGTAGATGCTATTAGAGTCTACTCATCACCTAAAAATAAAAAAATTAAAAATGAATTTGGAATTAAAGAGTTAAAAAAAAATGAAAATTCAAATTTTAAAATAATACAAAATGGAGATATTATTGAATTTATAAATGGCAATTTAAAAGTTGAATATAAAGATAATAAATTATTTTTTTATAATAAAAATCAATTAATTCTAGAAGAATATTCAAGAAAACAAAGTAATGTTAGAAGGACTATTGGAATAGATGATGATGTTAAAATAGAATATAAGCCATCATATTCATTAAATATTTCACCAAGGGAATTTAAAAAAAATTATAAGGATTCATTTGAGTCAATACAATTATTTGAGACTGATATAAACGAGAAAATTTTTGGAATGGGTTCTTATGCAGAGGAAAATTTGAATAAGAATTTAGGAATGTATGAATTAATGCAAAGAAACTCACAAACTACAATACCTTTCTATATTTCAAATAAAAATTATGGTTTTTTATGGAATGGTTCATCGATAGGTAATGTATCATTTAATAAAAACTATAAAAAATGGGTAAATAATAATACCGAATGTATAGATTATGTTGTAATTGTTGGAGAAAATCCAAAAGATATAATTGAAAAATATACTTTTATGGTTGGTAGAGCACCAATAATTAAAAAAGAATTATTAGGTCTTTGGCAAAGTAAACTAAGATATCAAACAACTAATGAAGTTGAAACAATATATAATGAATACTTAAATAGGAAAATAAAACCTTCAGTAATTGTTATAGATTATTTTCATTGGACTGAAGATGGAAATTTTGAATTTGATGATAATTATTGGAAAGATATAGATAAATTGTCAAAAAAAATGAAAGAAACTAACACTGAATTAATGGTTTCTGTTTGGCCAACTGTTAGTAAAAATTCAAAATATTATAATTATTATAAAAATAATAAGATGTTATTAGAACCTAGAGATAATAAATCAAAAATATTTGATAATAAAGATATTCTTGACTTCTATAATGACGAAACAAAAAAATTCGTCTCAAATTTATTAACAAACAATTATAAAACCAAGAATATTAAATTATTCTGGGCAGATCAAGCAGAACCTGAAATGAATATATATGAGCAAAGAGAGTATAATACTTCAAAAGGAAATTTGGAAAAAATGGCAAATAGATATCCTTATGAGTATTTAATGACAATACCTAGAGAAGAAGGATATCCAGTATTAATAAGATCTGCATGGTTTAATTCACAAAAAGAAGGAAGTCTTGTTTGGTCTGGGGATATAGATAGTTCATTTAAATCTTTAAGAGAACAAATACAAATACTAATTAGTATGGGACTATCAGGAATCTCTTGGAGCACAACAGACATTGCAGGTTTCCATAGTGGAGATTCAACTACACAAAAATTTAAGGAATTAATGATTAGATGGTTTCAATTTGCTGTATTTAGTCCAGTTTTAAGAATGCATGGGGATAGACAACCTCATAGTCAAAAAAATGGTAAAACAGGAGGAGGAGTAAGAACAAGTGGATCTAGTAATGAAATTTGGTCATTTGGAACAGAAGTTGAAAGAATCTTAACAAAATATATTAGAATTAGAGAAAAATTAGTTGATTATATATTTAAATTATATGAAGAAAGTACAAATTTTGGTTATCCAATTTCAAGAAGTTTATTCTTTGAATTTCCAAATGATAAAAAAGCTTGGGACGATAGACTTTCGTATATGTTCGGAAGTGATTTACTCATAAGTCCTGTTATTGATTTTGAAATGAAAAAAATGAAGGTTTATTTACCTGATGGAAATGATTGGATTAACGTATTTAATAATAAAGTTTACAAAGGTGGTAAGGATTATATAATAGAATTTAGTTTAGAAACTTTACCAGTATTTTGTAAAAAAGATAGCTATTTAGCTAAAAAAATAAATTATATTTTTAATTAAAATGAAAGGATATAGATATGGGAATAAAGTTAGCAAGAATTGATGAAAGATTAGTACACGGTATAGTTGTGACTCAATGGACAAGTACAACAAATGCACAAAGAATAATGGTTATAGATGATGTTGTAGCAGAAGATGAGATTAGAAAATCAGCTATGAGAATGAGCAAGCCATCAGGAGTTGGTATGTCACTTATTAATGAAAAGACAGCAATAATTAATATTAAAGCTGGTAAATATGATAATCATAATGTTTTATTAGTTGTTAATAATGTTGAAGTATTAGTAAGATTGGCAAAAGAAGGTATTAAAATACCTAAAGTTAATATAGGTATTATGTTAGATAGACCTGAGCGTAAAAAATATGAAAAAAGTTTTGCAGCAACAGAAAATGAATTACAATTATTAAAAGAACTTGAAGATATGGGGATATCAGTAACTTATCAATTTGCACCTTCTGATAAAGAAGTATCATTAAAAGAATATTTAAAATAGGAAAGGGAGATTAAAATTATGCCAAGTATTTTACAAGATATATTAATTATATTACTTCCAATGTATGCCTTAATAGACAATCGTGGTATCACAATAGTTAACCACTGGCCAGTAACAGTTGGGTTCTTTGCAGGGTTAATAATGGGAGATTTACAATCAGCATTAGTTATAGCTGGAACATTTCAATTAATGAGTTTAGGAGTAGCTGCTTTAGGTGGATCATCAGTACCTGATTATGCTCTTGCTACTGTAGTTGCAATATATTTAAATGCTAGAACTGGAGCTACAATAGGGACAGCTGTTGCTATTGGATTACCAGTTGGTATAATAGCAATAAATTTAGATGTATTAACAAGAACATTAAATTCATTTGTTTCTGAAAAGGCAAAACAATATTTAGAAAAAAAACAATTTAAAAAGATGCAAAATGTTAACTTTATAAGTGTATTCTTTGTTTCTATGCAAGCATTTATTCCTATGATTATACTAGTTGTATTTGGACCAACAGCTGTAGAAACTATTATAAAGATAACACCTGATTGGTTTACAAATGGTTTAAATATTGCTGGAGGAATGCTACCAGTAGTTGGGGTTGTAATGTTAATGCGTTATATGCCTACAAGTCGTTATATTTGGGCATTATTAATTGGGTTTGTAATTGCTGCGTATATGAAATTACCAATATTAGCAATTTCTATAGTAGGATTTGCATTAGGAGTTTATGTTTACAAAGATATGATATCTAAAAAGCAAATGGTAACAAATAATACCGAAGCAGTTTATGAAGGAGGAGTTGATTTTGATGAATAATGGAATAAAATTATCTGAAAAAAATAAAAAAAGAGCCGTTTGGAAATTTTCTTTCATAGGTGCTAACAATTTAAATTATGGGACTTTAATGGGGACAGGTTATGCTTGGGCTGTTGCTGATCCACTAAGAGAAATATATAAAAATGATGAAGATTATCAAAAAGCAATGAGAATGGAACATGAATATTTTAATATTACACCATATATGGGACCACTTGTAATCGGAGCAGATTTAGCAATGCAAGAAAAAGAAGGACTAGAATCATTAAATGCTGTAAGATCTATTAAAACTTCATTAATGGGACCTTTATCTGGTATTGGAGATTCATTATTATGGGTATTATATCCTACAATAATGGGATCAATTGCAGGTTATATGGCGTTAGATGGGAATCCATTAGGTGCTATAATATGGATGTTATTAAATTTAACGCTAATACTTTTAAGATTAAAATTATTTGAAATTGGATATAATTCAGGTGTTAGATTAATTACTGATTTATCTGATAAATTAAGTGCAATAACAGAAGGTGCTTCAGTAATGGGGTTAACAGTAGTTGGAAGCTTAATTGCTACTGTTGTAAGAGTAAAATCTCCTATTGAGTTTAAATTTGGAGAAGTCGTTTTAAATCTGCAAACTGGTATTTTTGATAAGATTTTACCTGCATTATTACCAGTTGCTTTAACTGGAATAGTATACTATTTAATGGAAAAAAGAAAATGGGGATTCTTAAGAGTTATACTAACTATAGTTGTATTCTCATTAATAGGATCATACTTTAAAGTTTTAGGAGCATAGATTTATGAAAAAAATTATTGTTGCAAGTCATCATAAGCTTGCTAATGGATTTAAGGACACATTAGAATATA
This sequence comes from Sneathia sp. DSM 16631, assembly GCF_014892235.1. Taxonomy (NCBI): domain Bacteria; kingdom Fusobacteriati; phylum Fusobacteriota; class Fusobacteriia; order Fusobacteriales; family Leptotrichiaceae; genus Sneathia; species Sneathia sp. DSM 16631. The sequence continues at coordinate 22,651 of NZ_JADBHL010000013.1, forward strand.
TTTTGCCTAATACAGTTGAAATAATTGATATTAGCGCTTATTTAGAAAATGTTTCAGTTGATAAACAAATTGATGAAGTATTAAGTAATTTTACTAAAGAAGAGCAAATCTTTGTATTTACTGATATACCGGGAGGATCTGTTAATCAAGCTTTTATAAGAAGATTAAACGATTATAATATAGAATTAATTTCTGGAACAAATTTATCAATTTTAATTTCAATAGCTACTCAACTTGGGGAAAAAAATATTGATAAAGATACTATTAGAGAAGAAATAATAAATGCTGCTAGTGAAATTGTTTATGTAAATGATAAATTAGCAAGTCAATCTTTAGATGAAGATGACGAATAAAAAAATAGGAGAATTTTATGTATATTGAAAAGTATAATGATTTTAATCCTTTGGCTAATCCAAAATCGATTATTATTGGAAAAGGATATAGAATTACCTTATTAACATCAAAATTAGTAAGATTAGAATATTCAAAAAATAATATTTTCGAAGATGCTAGAACTAAAATGGTTATAAATAGAAATTTTCCTGAGGTTTTATATGAAATTTATGAAGATGAAAACTCTCTTAAAATTATAACTAAAGATATAACTCTTAGATATAACAAAAGAGAGTTTTCTCCTTATGGACTAAGTATAGAATTAAACGGGAAAACAAAACATCCTTACAAAGAGATTTGGCACTTTAATGATAAATTAAGTAACCTTGGTGGAACAAGAAGAACACTTGATTTTATAGATGGAGAAGTTGAATTAGATGATGGAATTTTATCAGAGTATGGAATTAGCGTAATTGATGATTCTAACTCTCCAATACTTCTAGAAAATGGATGGTATGAGGATAGAAAATCTAATGAAATAGATTTATATGTTTTTGCTTACAAAAGAAATTATAAGGAAGCATTGAAAGATTTTTTCTTGTTAACAGGACCACAACCAAAATTACCTAGATATGCTCTTGGAAATTGGTGGAGTAGATATTATCCATATAATGAAAATAGTTATAAAGATTTGTTAGAAAAATTTGAAAACGAAAAACTACCATTTTCTGTTGCTGTATTAGATATGGATTGGCATTTAGTTGATATTCCTGAAAAATATGGAAGTATTTGGACAGGTTATACTTGGAATCACGAGTTATTCCCGGATCCTAAAAGATTTATTGATTATATTAAAGAAAAAGGCTATAAAATAACATTAAATGTACATCCGTCAGCTGGAATAAGACCGTTTGAAATAATGTATAGAGATTTTGCTAAAGCTATGAATATTGATCCTAATAAAGATTTATACATTGATTTTGACCATAAGTCAAAAACATTTTTTGAAAATACATTTAAATATTTATATAAACCAAATGAAGATATTGGAGTTGATTTTTGGTGGATAGATTGGCAACAAAGCCCAACAAAAATAGATGAAAATAAAGATCCATTATGGGTATTAAACCATTATCACTATAATGATAATAAAAAAAATAATAATATTGGATTAACTTTCTCAAGATATGCTGGACCAGGAAGTCATAGGTATCCAGTTGGTTTTTCTGGAGACACTGTAATAAGTTGGGAATCTCTAGATTTTCAACCATATTTTACATCTACAGCATCTAATATAGGTTATGGATGGTGGAGTCATGATATTGGTGGTCACAGACATGGTTATAGGTCAGATGAATTAACTTTAAGATGGATACAGTTTGGAGTATTTTCTCCTATAAATAGATTACATAGTTCAAATTCTGAATTTATAGAAAAAGAACCATGGAATTTTAAAGAACCATATAAAACAATAATAGTAGAATATTTAAGATTAAGACATGAGTTGATTCCATATACATATACTATGAATGTTATTGCAAATACTGAAAATATTCCATTAATTAGACCTATGTACTATGAATATCCAGAAAATAAAGAAAGTTATAAAGTAAAAAATCAATACTATTTTGGATCTGAACTTATAATTTGTCCAATTACTAAGAAAATAAATGAAGAATCAGAAATGGCTGAATTCAAAGCATGGTTACCTAAAGGAAATTGGTATGACCTTCAAATGGGGTTAAAGTATAGTGGTAATAGGAATATTACTATAAATAGAGGTATAGAAAACTTAGGTATATTTTTTAAAGAAGGGTCAATTATACCATTAGCAAAATTAAAAGAAAGAATTAATAATATTGATAATCCTGAAAATCTAAAAATTATTATTGGTTCTGGAGATGATGGTGAATTTAACTTAATAGAAGATAATAAAGATAATCTATCAAATGTTGAATCAGTAACTACAAATTTTAAATATTTAGAAAATGATAGTAAAATTTTAATTCATAAGGCTGAAGGAAATATAAATGTTATTCCTAGATATAGAAGTTTTGAATTTAATATATATGGAAAAAAAATAAAAAAAGTTATGATTAAAATTAAAGATAGTATTAGAGAAATAGAAACAGAATATAATTTTAAAAAGAATATAACAAGTTTTATAATTAGGGAAATATCTATAAATGAAAATGTTGAAATTACTTTTGAATGTGATGAAGCTGTTTTTGATTCAAAGACTCAAAAATTAAATATTATTAAAAAGTTTCTTAAAAAAGCACAAATGAGTAATGTAGATAAAGATGAAATATATAAAATTTTAGTAGCTAATAAAGATTATAAAACAACTATATCTGAAATTTTAAATTACGATACTAGCTTAGCAATAAAAAATGTTTTATTAGAAATTATTTTAGCATAAAAAATCTAATTTTTAGAACATGCACCTAACCTTTCATAAAAAAATATCATTTTTATGTATTGTTTATTGGTACATGTTCTTTTTAAATAGAATGTTTTAGTAAATAATAGCGAATCTACTTTGTACTGCACCTCCAATTTTGTGTCCAAGATTATGGGTGCAGTACAAAAACTCCCATTAAAATTTTTTTTAATTAATTTCTAAATATTCAAACACAACTGCTAGCATAGCTTTAGAAGCTACTAATAAACTTTCCTCATTAATATCAAATTTTGAATTATGATGTGGATAATTATTATTATCTTTTTTTGCTCCAACATAGAAAAAGCATGAAGGCTTAATTTTAGCATAATGAGCAAAATCTTCTGATGGAGACTGTGGACCACAGTCTTCTGCTTCTAATCCCACTTTTTTTACTGCATTTACAACAAGTTGTGTCATTTTTTTATCATTATTTAATATAGGATAATCAATTAAAAAGTTGTACTCTATATCCATAGAATAAGTTTTTGCAATACCTTGAGAAATTATATTTATTTGTTCTTCAATTTTTTTCATTGTATTTTCTGACATTGCTCTAACATCACCTGTAATTTCAATCTTATCCTTTATTATATTAAAAGTCCCTGCTCCATCAAATGAGCCTATAGTTACTACACCATTTTCAAAAGGACTTAATCTTCTTGATACTATAGTCTGTAATGCCATAATAAGATTAGCACCAGCAACTATAGCATCATTTGCAGTATGTGGCATAGAACCATGTCCACCTTTACCTATCAATTTAACATTAAATTTTGATCTTCCTTGTTGAGTTTCTCCGCTATGATAATATACTTTTCCAAAAGGCATATCCGTCATAACATGTATGCCAAAAAAATTATCTACTTCATCTAAATTACCTGATTTTATCATACCTATTGCTCCTCCTGGTGTCATTTCTTCGGCATGTTGATGAATTATATATATTTTACCTTTAAGTTCTTTTTTATATTTTATCAAAATATCAGCTAATACCATAAGATAGGCAGTATGTGCATCATGCCCACAAGCGTGCATGACTCCTATATTTTTTGATGAAAAAGCTAGACCTGTTTCTTCTTTTATTGGTAGAGCATCAAAGTCTGCTCTTAGCCCCATTGTCTTACCGGGCTTTCCACTATCTATTATTACAACTACACCATTTCCTCCGACATGAGTTTTAACTTCAACTCCTTTATTTTTATAATATTTTGATATATATTCAGCTGTTTTAGTTTCTTTAAAAGATATTTCTGGATTTTCATGTAAATATCTTCTAATTTTTATCATTTTTTTCTTATCTTTTTCTAATTCTTTAACTAATTTTTCAAGTTCCATTTATATACCTCCTGGTTGATTATATCATATTTTTATTTCCAAAAAAAAAAAAAAAAAAGTGTATAAACTCGGTAGAGCAATTAATTTAAATTTAGATATAAAAGTTGAGGTTTCATGATAGTTGATTTTCGGCTAAAAAAACAACTAACAGTTTCTTGAAAGTTAATAAAGTTAAGTGATATAATACAAATAACATAAAGATAACGTAAGGAGGATTTAAAATGGAATTTATTAGAGAATATTTACCAATCTTAATACCGATAGTTGTTCTTGAAATTGGGCTTATGATTTACGCATTGTCCCATATATTAAAACACAACAAGTTTAGATTTGGGAACAAGGTAATGTGGATTGTTATAGTTGTTTTAATACAAACTATTGGTCCTATTTTGTATTTAACAATAGGAAAGGATAATGAATAATGTATGCTCTTAAAATAGAGAATCTATCTAAATCTTTTGGATGCCATAATATTTTGAATGGACTGTCTTTAGCTATTCCTGAAAAAACTATATTTGGATTTTTAGGCAAAAATGGTGCGGGTAAGACGACAACAATGAAAATGATTTTGGGATTTTTGAAAATTGATGATGGATCTATTGAAGTATTTGGTGAAAAAGTAAAATATGGTCAGACAAGCACAAATAGGTTTATTGGTTATTTACCAGATGTACCTGAGTTTTATGGTTATATGACGCCGAAAGAATATCTTAAATTATGCGGTTCAATAACTGGGCTTAATAATGATGAGATAGTAAAAAAAAGTAATGAATTATTAGAATTAGTTGGACTAGATGGAATTGACAAAAGAATACAGGGTTTTTCTAGAGGTATGAAACAACGTTTAGGAATTGCACAAGCTCTTTTAAACAGTCCTAGATTATTGATTTGTGACGAACCTACTTCGGCTCTTGATCCAGTGGGCAGAAAAGAAATATTAGAGATCATTAGAAAAATAAAATCAACAACGACGGTTGTTTTTTCTACGCATATTTTATCTGATGTTGAAGCAATTTGTGATCATGTTGTTGTCTTAGATGGAGGTAAAAACGTATTAGAAGGCTCAATAGATGAGTTGAAGAATATGAAACGTACAAATGAAATTGATATAAGGTTTAAATCTATTGATGAGTTGAATAAGTTTAAAAACAACAATGTTATCTCGAAAATGAATTTTAAAGAGGAAGAAAGTACGCTTAGTTTTTTAGAAGTAGATTCTGAAAAGAAAGCGTTTGAGATATTATCTGAACTTCATAATGAGAATATTCTCCCTCTTGAGTTTAGTGTGAAAGAGCCAACACTAGAAAATATTTTTATGGAGGTAATTAAGTCATGAAGATATTTTTTTCACTGATAAAAAAAGAATTAATTGAAAATATTAGGACAAAAAAGATGCTGGGACTTTTATTGTTATTTATATTTATTGGATTTATAAGTCCACTTACAGCAAAACTGACTCCTCAAATCCTTCAAGCTATTGCAACTGATGGCATTGATATCAAGGCTAATACTCCAACAGAAATTGATTCTTGGGTACAATTTTTTAAGAACGTCAAACAAACAGGAATGCTTGGCCTTGTGATATTGTTCAGTACACAAGTTACGAATGAGATTCAAAAAGGAACTTTAATAAATTTGCTATCAAAGGGATTACCAAGATATCAAGTAATAATATCAAAGTGTTTTTTTAATACAATTATGTGGATTTTTTCATATTGTATTTGTTTTCTTGTAGCATTTGGATATACAAAGTATTTTTTTGGGAATACATTTCCTATTAAGAATATCCTTATGGCAGTATTTCTTCCACTAATTTTTGGAATATTTTTGATTTCACTTGAGATACTAGGCAGTGTCATTACTGAAAATGTGATAGGCACATTATTATTCGTCACAGGTGGTGTAGTGATACAATTTCTTCTTTCTCTAAAAGAAGAAATTGTAAAATATATGCCGATTGCCTTAATTGGGAAGAATGTAGATATAATTAAGGGGATAGTTTTTAATGACTATTTCATACCTATTTTTACAACCTGTGGTTTAATCATTATTTGTATTATTAGTTCTATTATTGTATTAAATAAAAAGGAAATATCATAAAAGGAGTGTCATATATGTTGAAAATTGCGGAGAATATTTATCGAAGAAGAAAAGAAAAAAATATAACACAGGAAGAATTAGCTGGCTTTATGATGGTTACAAAAGCTTCTGTTTCAAAATGGGAATCTGGACAGAGTTACCCAGATATTTTATTGTTACCAAAGCTTGCGACATTTTTTGACGTTACAGTAGATGAATTGATTGGTTATGAACCTCAATTATCACTAGAACAAATAAAAAAAATATATGAGGATTTTTCAAAAGAGATTACAAAGGGTGGAATTGATGACGTTATTAGGAATATTAAATTGACAATAAATCAATATTATTCATGCTTTGAATTGCTTTATTATATGGGGGAATTGATAGTTAATCTATGCGATTTGGTTGGTGAGATAGAAAAAAAGCAGGAATACTTAAGATATGCAAATGAAATATTTAAAAGAGTAATTGACCAATCTAAGAATAATACATTAACTAAAAAAGCACTAAACATGAAAGGGGTATGCCTTCTTCAATTAGGACAAGCAAAAGAGGTGATAGAAATATTACCTTCATCGGAGGAATTGCTCTTATCAACAGAATGCTTGCTTGCATCTGCTTATCTACAAACTCAAGAGGATGAATTTGTGGATGCAAAATTACAGGTGTTCATTCTAAAAAATGTTGTTGAGCTAGTCACCTTATTGCTAATGAAAAGCAATCTTAAAAATGATAATTGGCGTGCAACTTGTAAAAAAATTGAAGATTTAATAGAAACATTTAACCTGGTAGAAATTAATGTAGCTATGGCTTTGAATTTTTATTTAACCGTAGCTATGCATTATAACAAGGATAAAAACTTTAATTTAGCTAATAAGTATATAGAAAAGTACTTACAAATTCTTTTGGAGAGAGGAAAACAATCTTTTGAAATCAAAGGGGATCAATATTTTAATGAAATTGATAACTGGATTGAAGATAACTTGCTTTTAGGAGGTAAGCCTAGTAGAAATCATGAGATAGTTTATAGGTCATATTTAGATTCTGTAATTAAAAATACAGAATTGGAGAATTCAATTGATTTTGATAGTACAAAAAAACTAATAGAAAAAGCAAAAGATATAATTAGTTATTAAGTATTCAATTCGGAGGACTTATTATGCCTATGTGCAGAAGTCCTCCTTTTTTTTGTCTAATATGTCAATGGACAAAGGAACATAAAAGCAGATAAAGAAAAGTCTACTGATGTGGAAATACAAATACTTAGAGTATGTATGATAGCAGAGGAATTTTGTTTATGTAGATACATATTTTTAAATATGGATAATTGAAATAAGAAAAGTTTAGGGAATTAATACCTCAAACTTGATAAAAATAAAAGTTTAGGGCATAATGTAATCAAAAAAAGAAGAGGATTAAGACAAATTACTGATGTAGAATTACTTAGAAAAATTATAATATTTTTAGCGGATAATATTGGAAATACTACCTCTCTTAATTTGGTAAGCAATACACTTGTATCTGAAAATATGATTCAAAATCGTGAAAGGCAAGGTAAACCAGCAACGAAAACTATTGCATCATATGTAGGAGCATTGAAATTAAAGCTACCGCAATCCCACTGGCTTTAGACGGGTGGGTTAAGGTAGCAAAAATTATGATTTAATGGTACAATAATTGGCATTATGGGAACGTGGAAATCAAAGAATAGGCATAAGTATTTATTGCAGTATCACATTATTTTTGTATGCAAGTATAGAAATGCCGAAATCAATGTCGGATGATATCAAGCAGTTTTCTTATGAGATATGCAAGAAGCATAATATAATCATAAAATATATGGAAAAAGCATACAGAATATCTTAAGAAACATTTTTGGAAAGAACATACATTTTGGACTGATGGATATTTTGCTTGTAGCAGGGTAGAAAGGCAGGTAAGCTGAATGTTAAAAGCATATAAATATCGGATTTATCCAAGTAAAGAGCAAGAAATACA
>NZ_JADBHL010000014.1:0-29666 GCF_014892235.1 Sneathia sp. DSM 16631
ATGCTTTTAGCTGTTTCATCAGTCCACATCCCTCAAAATTATTTAATCCTTTGTCCTTGTTCTTCTATATTTTACAACAAGAACTAAGTGATAATACAGTAAGAATACTGAATGAGAATTACTATCTAATATCATTATTATTACTCCTATTTTTATATATCTACTGATTTGATTATATCACTAACAATAGGGCAATTCATCGCACCACCTGCAGAGGTGGGCGACTTCTTGCCTGTTATGTTAAAATTAAAATATTCATGGTAAAAAACGGTAGCTCTTGCTACCGTTTATCTATCTTATTACTACATTAACTAACTTCTTAGGAACAACTATAACTTTAACAATAGTTTTACCTTCAATTAGTTGTGATATTTTTTCATTTTCTAGAGCTAATTTTTCTGCTTCTTCTTTTGAGATATTAGCACTAACTTGCATTTCTGATCTTAATTTTCCATTTATTTGTATTACCATAGTAATTTCTGAACTATGAGTTAATTTTTCAACATATTCTGGCCACTTTGCGTTATAAATATATCCTTTATTTCCTAGTTTTTCCCATAATTCTTCTGCTATATATGGTGTAAATGGTGAAATCATAAGTACCATAGAAACTACTGCTTCCTTAAATATCTTGTTTGATTCACTGCTTTTTTCTGATTTGTCTAAAACATTTTGTTTGTAACTAGAAATTTCATTTAACAATTCCATTGTTGCTGCTATTGCAGTATTAAAGTGGAAATTATCTTCCATACTTTCTGTTACCTTTTTTATAGTCTTATGAACTTTTCTTTGAAGATTTTCATCTTCTTTACTTCTTTTTTCTATATCTATATCATCATAGTCTTTTGATAATATTTCACCTGTTTCTTCAACAATATTGTATATTCTTGATATGAATCTATAGGCTCCCATAACACCATTCATGTTCCATTCTAATTCTTTTTCAGGTGGTGCTGCGAATAGTGTGAATAATCTTGCTGCATCTACTCCATATTCTTTTGTTAATTCTTCAGGATCTAGTCCATTATTCTTTGATTTTGACATCTTTTCCATCTTAACAACTAATTCTTCATTTGTATCTTTAGCGTATGCCTTACCATTTTTTAATTCTACATCTTTTTCAAATAGGTACTTTCTTTCTTTATTTGAATAATATGAATTAGCCAAAACCATACCTTGAGTTAATAGTCTCTTAAATGGTTCATTTGTTGATAAATATCCTAAATCACGAAATACCTTATGGAAGAATCTTGCATAAAGCAAGTGCATTACAGCGTGTTCAACCCCTCCTATATATTGTGACACTGGTGTCCATGAATTTGCATCATTTTTATCAAATGGTATATTAGGATTTTTAGGATCAAGGTATCTTAGGTAATACCATGATGAATCAACAAAGGTATCCATAGTATCTGTTTCTCTTCTTCCTAATTTACCGTTAGGTAATACCACATGTTTAAAGCTTTCTGATGTCGTTATAGGGTTACCCTTTATTTTAAAGTTAATATCTGTAGGTAATTCAACTGGTAAATTCTTTTCTTCTTCTAGATAAATATTACCTTCTTCATCATATATTACAGGTATAGGTGTTCCCCAATATCTTTGTCTACTTATTAACCAGTCATGAAGTCTGTAATTTACCTTCTTTTCACCCTTATTTAAACTAACTAACTTGTTTATTATACCTTCTTTAGCTTCAACATTTGATAAACCATTAAATTCTTCTGAATTTATCATTGTACCTTTTCCAGTATATGCACAACCTTCTTTTTCATCTTCTCCCTTTATTACTTGTCTTATAGGCAAGTTATACTTCTTAGAAAATGCATAGTCTCTTTCATCATGTGCTGGCACTGCCATAACAGCTCCTGTACCATAATCCATTAGTACATAGTTTCCTATATACAAAGGCACTTTTTCATTATTTACTGGATTAACTACAAATAGACCTGTATCAACACCTGTTTTTTCCTTATCTGCCGCTTCTCTTGAGATTTTATCTTCATTTATCATACTATCTATTTGTTCTTTTAATTCTGGCTTTTCTTTTAAAACTACCTTTTCAACTATTTCATGTTCTGGAGCTAATACTACATAAGTTACTCCATACAATGTATCTACTCTAGTTGTAAATACAGTTATAGGGATATTTTCACCATTGTAGTTTAAATTAAATTCTACACTAGTACCTTCAGATCTACCTATCCAATTTTTTTGCATAGCTAATACTTGTTCAGGCCAACCTTCTCTTAATTCTTCATGACCATCTAGTAACTCTTGTGCATATTTAGTTATTTTAAAATACCATTGTGATAATTCTTTTTGTATAACATCTGTTTTACCATGACGCCAACATTTTCCTTGTTCTACTTGTTCATTTGCTAAAACTGTATTACAGTCTGGACACCAGTTTACATATGATTTTTTCTTGTAAACTAGACCTTTTTTATACATTTCTATGAAAAATTTTTGGTTAAATTTATAGTATTCTTTCTTGTAGGTTGCAATTTCTCTATCCCAATCATAAGATATACCCATTAACTTTAATTGTCTTTTCATGTTTTCAATATTTTTAGCTGTCCATTCTTCAGGCATAGCTCCATGATCTATTGCAGCATTTTCAGCAGGTAGCCCAAATGAATCCCAACCAAATGGGTGTAATACATTAAATCCTTTCATTTTTTTGTATCTAGCTATTGCATCTCCTAATGTATAATTACGAAGATGTCCTGCATGTAATTTACCTGATGGATAAGCAAACATTTCAAGTAGATAATAGTTTGGTTTACCATCTACATAGTTTGAAGATTTGAAAACTGAATCTTCTTCCCATTTTTTGCTCCATTTTTTTTCTATTTTACTTGGTGAATATTCCATAATATACTCCTTATTCGTTAAAATTATTATTTCATTATACAACTTTTATATCTTTTTTTCTAGTCTCTTCCATCAATATTTTAATTTGACAAATAGCGTTTTTTATGTTAAAGTAAATATGAATTTTTTCTCAGAATATATTTTGCCAGATATATTCTTAGATTAGATAATAAAGGAGGAAACGGCAATGAAATCAACACAAGAATTAATTAAAGAATTCGGTAAAAATGAAAAGGATACAGGTTCATCAGAAGTTCAAATAGCAATTTTAACTGAAAAGATAAATCACTTGACTGCTCATTTAAAGAACCATCCTAAAGATGTTCACTCAAGAGTTGGACTATTAAAAATGGTTGGTAAGAGAAGAAGAATGTTAACTTACATCAAGAACACAAGACTTGATGATTACAGAACTCTTATCGAAAGATTAGGATTAAGAAAGTAAAAATATATTAGAGCAACACAGTGTGTTGTTCTTTTTTTTCAACAATTATTTAGGAAAGGGGAAAATATGCGTAAAAAAGTCGATATACTTACTGGTAATATATCTACAAATTTATTTAAATTAGCACTACCAATAGTTCTAACATCATTAATTTCAATCTTATACAACTTGACTGATATCAAGTTTATAAGTGCATATATAGGCGATAGTGCTGTAGCGGCTGCTGCTGCTGCAACATTTTTCTTAGTTTTAGGTTTTGCCTTTTTATTAGTCCCCAAAAATGGTGCACAAATCTTAGTAGCACAAAGTATAGGTGCTAAACTTTACAGAAATGCTAGAGCATATGCAAGAATATCTATTATTATTACAATAATATTTTCAGTATTTTGTATGACAATAGGGTTAGTTTTCTCTGATGGTTTAATACGTTTAGTTGGTATATCAAATCCAAACATATTAAAATTAGCTAAAACTTTTTTGAGATATTGTTGTTTAGGCTTACCATTTCTATTTCTTTCTAACACTATTTCTGCTATAATAAGTGCAGATGGTGATACATTTGGACCTTTTGTATTTAATTCATTAGGTGTAGTAATTAATATATTTTTAGATTACTTCTTTTTAGCCTTTTTGAATCTTGGTATAAAGGGAGCTGCTATTGCAACAGTTATGTCACAAATAATATCATTTGTTCTACTAACAATCTACTTTTTATCACCAAAATCAAAATTTAGAAAAATGAAACTTTTTAAGCTTGATTCTTTAAATATGTATATAAAGTTATTTAAAATAGGACTACCTGGTGGTATTAGCCAAGCTCTATTTACTATTATCGCCATAGTACTAGCAAATATTATAGCAAGATACGATGAAGAAGTACTTGCTGTACAAAGATTAGGTGTACAGTTTGAATCTTTCTCATGGAATATTTCTGGTGGTTTTTCTAGTGCGGTTGCAACATACATAGCACAAAATTATGGTGCAAAACAATATGATAGGATAAAGAAAGTATACTATATTTCTCTTAAAGGTATTTCTATATTTTCTGTGTTTATAACCTTCGTATTTATTGTTTTTGCAGAACCTCTATACCGTGCATTTTTACATGATGAACGTTTAATACACCATGGTATAAACTACCTAACTATTGTAGGACTTGCACAAATACTTCAAAGCGTTGAAATTATTACAAACGGAGCATTTAATGGTATAGGTCGTATAAATGAACCTACTATTATAGGTGTAGTAGGAACAGCTTCTAGAATACCTCTAGCATATTTCCTTGCTCCAATATTTGGAATAACTGCTATTTGGTGGGTTATCTGTGGTACTATGGTAGTTAAAGGAATTGTAAGTTTTGTTTTATTTATATTTTTATGGAATAGATTTTTATTATCAAAGGAGAAGAAAAAATATGAAAATAGCAATAGGTAACGATCATGCTGCTACTGATTACAAAAATGAAATTGTTAAATTTTTAGAAAAAGAAGGTCACGAAGTAATTAATCTAGGTACAGACTCACATGAATCAGTTGATTATCCAGTTTTTGCAAAAAAAGTATGTAATGTAGTTGTAAAAAAAGAAGCTGATTTTGGTATTTTACTTTGTGGTACTGGTATAGGTGTATCCATTGCTGCAAATAAGGTTGAAGGTATACGAGCTGCACTATTATACAATGAATATTCTGCAAGATTAACAAAGCAACATAACAACGCTAATGTTATAGCATTTGGTGCAAGAGTTATGGGGATAGATTTAATCTTGTCTTGTATAAAAGCATATATGGAAAGTGAATATGAAGGTGGAAGACACCAAAGAAGAATTGATATGTTAGAAAGTTGTGGGTGTTAATATGAAAACAATATTTAGTAAAATAATAAACAAAGAAATTAAAGCTGACATAATATATGAAGATGACGATATAATAGCATTTAAAGACATTTATCCTGCTGCACCTATACATATACTATTTGTCCCTAAAAAAGAAATTCAAAACTTAGCTTACGCTACTGAAGATGATCTTATCCTATTAGGCAAAATTCAACTTGCTATTGCTAAAGTTGCAAGAGATTTAGGTATAGACAAAGAAGGTTATAGAGTAGTTTCAAACATAGGTGATTTTGGTGGACAAACTGTTCAACAAATGCACTATCATTTATTAGGTGGTAAAAAACTTGGAACAAAAATGGACTAATATAGAATTTTTAGAAAGTAAAGAAAACAAGCGATACAAACTCTTAAAAAAATTAAATAAAAAAAAGTATAGAGATATAAACAACATATTCATAGCTGAAGGAGAAAAATTTATTGATGAAATAGAAAACTTCTCTCACTGTGTAATCAAAAAAAGTAATTTTGAATATTTTGACACTAACTATGATTTAAAAAGGTTTAAAAAAATAACAGTTCTTGCTGATAACCTTTTTAATGAATTGTCAACTCAGGAAAATAGTCAAGGAATAATATTTATTCATTCTAAAAATACATATAACCTCAATAATATCAAAGGAGATATTGTAATATTAGATGACGTTCAAGATCCAGGTAATGTTGGTACAATAATCCGTACTCTAGTGGCTCTAAATTACTCTAATTTGATACTTACTAATGGTAGCTGTGATGTATATACCCCAAAGGCTGTAAGAGCATCTATGGGCAGTATTTTTAAGTTAAATATTATCTATGCAAGTTATGAAGAAATAATTAACTTTCTAAAAGAAAACAACTATACAAGCTTTGCTACCAATTTAGCAAGCAATTCTATTGTATATACTGATTGTAAATTAAAAACTAATAAAAACGCATACATATTCGGTAATGAAGGCGGTGGTGTATCTAAAACCTTAATAGATAATTCAGACTACTCTGTCATCATTCCAATATCTGACAAAGTTAATTCACTAAATGTTAGTGTTGCAACTGCTGTATTTTTGTATAAGATGCGTGAAATAGAAAAAGTTTCGGGCTTTTAATTCCGAAACTTTTTTTTTTTTTACTTATTTGCATACCATAATCCCATTGTAACTAATATTCCACCACCTATGAAATTACCTATTGTAACACATAAGAAATTGTATAATATTGCTGGTATTGTAACACCTTCAAATCCATACATGTATGATAAAGGTAGATACAACATATTTGCTACAACGTGACTATAGCCTAATAGAATAAACAACATAATAGGAAACCAAATACCAAAAATCTTAGAAATTCCATCCTTTGCTATGTATCCTAAAAGTGATGCTGTACAAACTAAAATGTTACACATTATACCTTTTAAAATCATATCTAGTGCACTTGTTGTCACTTTATGATGTGCATATACTTGTAATACCTTAACTGAGTTTTCATTAAATGTCCCAGTCTTGTATGTAATACCTGCTATAATTATTCCACCTACTAAATTAAATATCCAAACTATAGCTAATATTTTAAACATTTTGCTTAATTTCATTTTCTTTTCTAATACTGCTATTGTCATCATACAATTACTTGTAAAAAGCTCAAATTTTAATAGAATTATTGCTATAAGTCCTACTGGAAATACGCAAGCTCCTAAAAATTTAGCTAAGTTTACATTAGTAAAAAATATATCTGAACTAACAAAAATATTTCCTACTGCTCCTAGGGCTATAAATGCACCTGATAGCATTGCAAGTATTGCTAACTGTAATAAAGTTTTTTCTTCTCTATGATGACCTGCTTCTATTACATATTCTAATAATTCCGATATTGTTTTCATATCATCTCCTAATATACTATTGCTTTTTCAACTTTTTCTCTTGTTTCTTTTCCTTCTAACATTTCTACAAGTTTTAAACCAAAATCAATTGATGCTGCAGCTGCCCTACCTGTTATTACATTATCAGATACAACAACTTGTTCATTTACTAATTTAGCGTTATTTTCAACTAATACATGTTGGAAACTAGGGAAAGATATTGCATTTCTTCCTTCTAATATTCCTAAGTTAGCTAATACACTAGGTCCTGCACATATAGCTGAAACCATTTTCTTGTTATTATAATTTGCTTTTACCTTATCTAGTAAGTCTTGATGATTATAGTAATTCTTTGTTCCTGGTCCTCCTGGTAAAATTACTAAATCATATGTAGATAAATCTACATCTTTTAACTTCTTATCTACCTTTATTTCAATGTTTATTGCACTTTTTACATAGTCCTTGTTTTCAACTGATATTACATCTACATAAATTCCTGCTCTTCTTAACATATCTAAAGGAGCCATTGCTTCAACTATTTCAAAATCACTAACTAGTGTTAATGCTACTTTTTTCATATATATCCTTCTTTCTATTATCTAAGAGAATCTATAACTTCTTCAGGAGTATTCATACTTAATATTACATCTCTATATTTCTTAGCATCTTCATATTTTGTATCTCTAATTTTCTTTTTAACTCCTAGTATAGAACTTGCACTCATAGAGAATGAGTCTAATCCCATACCTAAAAGTATTTCTGTTGCCTTCTTATTACCAGCAAATTCTCCACACATACTTACTGATATTCCTCTATCATGTCCTGCATCTATTACTCTTTGTATTGCTTCTAATACTGCTGGGTTAAATGCACTATATAGTCCTGAAACTTTTTCATTTCCTCTATCTACTGCTAAGAAATATTGTGTTAAGTCATTAGTTCCTATTGAGAAGAAGTCTACTTCTTTTGCAAATTTATATGCTATCATAGCTGTTGAAGGTGTTTCAACCATTATACCTACTTGTATATTAGTATCATATACCTTACCTTCTTTATCTAATTCTTCCATACATTCTTTTAGTATTTCATTTGATTTTCTAATTTCATTTATTGAGCAAACCATAGGATACATTATCTTTATCTTTCCATATGCACTTGCACGTAATATTGCTCTTAATTGTGTCTTGAACATATCTTTATGTGTTAATGATATTCTTATTGCTCTATATCCTAAGAATGGGTTCATTTCCTTTGGTAAATCAAGATATGGTAATTCCTTATCTCCACCTATATCCATAGTTCTTATAGTCACAGGTTTTCCTTTTAATTTTTGTGCAACAATCTTGTATGCTTCATATTGTTCTTCTTCTGTTGGCATATGGTCAGAATTCATGAATAAGAACTCTGTTCTGTATAATCCTACACCTTCTCCACCAGCTGCTATTACAGCATCTACATCTTCTGGTTTACCTATATTACCCCAAACATTAACTGTTCTTTCACCGCAAGAAGTTGTTGCAGGTAAATCCTTAAGTTTCTTTAATTCTTCTTTTTCTTTTAAGAAGTTAACCTTCTTTTGCTTGTATGCTTCTATTACTTCTTCAGTAGGTGATAGATATATTATACCTTTTTCACCATCTAATACTAAGTATTCACCATCTTTTACAGTTTGTATGATATTTTTTACACCTACAATTGCTGGTATTTCAAGTGATCTTGCCATAATAGCTGAGTGAGCTGTTTTACCACCAAATTCAGTAATAAAGGCTGCACAATGTTCTAAGTCTAATTGTGCTGTATCTGATGGTGTTAAATCATCAGTTACTACAATAGTATCTGGTTCTAAGATAGATAAGTCCTTTATCTTAATACCTAAAGTGTTTTTTATCCATCTTTTAGCAATATCACGTAAGTCTGATACTCTTTCTCTTAAGTATGCGTCATCTAATTGTGATAAAATATTACAAGTTTCTTCTACACCTTCATTTATCGCATAGGCTGCACTCATACCTTCTTTAGTTACTCTTTCTTTTATACCATCTTGTAGATCTTCATCTTCCAATAATTCTATGTGTGCATCAAAGATAGCTGCTTTGTCTTCACCAAGTTTTTCTCTTACTCTTTCCCTAATTGCTAATAATTGTGATTTGGTCTTAGTTATACCATCATTTAACTTCACTAATTCTGCTTCAGCTGATAAACTTGATTTTTTCATTGATTCTAAATCAATTTTATCTTCAATGTAAATAAGTGCTTTACCTAATGATATACCCTCAGAAGCACCAATACCTGTTAATCTTATCATGTTATGTATCTCCTCCTATTTTAATTTGCCTAATTCATAATCTCTTAATATTTTTACCATCGTACCTTTTCCATGTCTTGTTGCAAGATCATACACATCGTAACCATTTTTATCTTTTTTGCGAATAATAGCACCATGTCTTAGTAGAAGTAATAATATATCTTTATTTTCTTGTAATACAGCCTCTTCTATAGGCAACCAACCATCTGTATTACTTCCCTTGTTGACTAATTCTTTTCTATTTTCTATCAAAAATTTAGCAACATCATTTGAACCGTAAAAAATTGCAGTTACTAACAAAGTTTTACCTAATATTGGATGTAATGTATCAAGACTAGCACCCTTTTTTATTATTTCCTTTAACATATCTACATTATTATACATTGCACATATTAGGATAGGTGTGAATCCTTTTTTATCCACTACATTTACATCTAGCTCTACCTTATTTTCTTCTTTTTCACTTGGTATGTTATATGACGCCTTATTAACATTTGCTTTGGGGCTTAATAATGCTTCGGCATATACGTTATTTTTTGTTTTTATAGCAGAAAATAGCCTTGAAATTGTTTTTTCTCTTTCTAATTCCCTTTTATACTCTTCAATATATCCTCTTGAAAAAGTAAATGTAGAAAATATAGCAAACAATAGAAATATTTTTTTCATAATAAATCCTCTATCATCTTTCTAAAATCTTCATCTTCTTCTAGCTTTTTTGCTATTAAATCTGGTCTATTTTTTATAGTCTTTTTAACACTTTCTTTAAAACGAAACTCTCTAATTCTTTTATGGTCTCCACTTAGTAGTACCTCTGGTACTTTATGTCTACCTAAACTACTAGGTTTTGTATATTGTGGATAACCCAAAAGTCCGTTATAGAAAGAATCTGTTTCATATGATTCTTTTGTTATTACACCATCTTTTTGTCTAGTAATTGCATCTATTAGACATAAAGCTGGTAAATCACCACTAGTTAGTACAAAGTCCCCTATACTAATTTCTTCATCAACATATCTGTCTATGACCCTTTGATCAAGGCCCTCATATCTACCAGAAATTATTACAAGATCCTCTTTTTCTTTTAATTTATCAATTCTTTCTTGATTTAATTTATTACCTTGTGGTGTAACAAAGACTACATATGGTTTTCTATTTTCTTCTTTTAAACTAAAGAAGTACTTAAAGAATGGTTCTGGTTTTAATAGCATACCTGCTCCACCACCAAAGGGTGTATCGTCTACTTGATGATATGAATTTGTTGAATAGTCTCGTATATTCACAATATCATATTCAACCAAATCATTATTAACTGCTCTATCTAAAATGGTTTGGCTTAAATACAAATCGAATAATTCTTTAAACAAAGTTAATACAGTTATTTTCATAGCATACCTTCTATCAATTCTACTTGTATTTCTTCTCTTTCATCATCAATTTCTTTCACAAATACGTCTATAAAAGGGATTAGTATTTCTTTTTCTCCTTTTACGACCAGTATATCTTGTGCCTTATTTTCCATTACATCTACTACTTGTCCTATACTTTCATTAAAGTTTAAGACCTTATATCCTATAATAGATTTTTCTTCTTCATATTCTGGTACTAAATCTTTTCTAATGCTAATATCAGCATCGATTATTTCCTTAGCATCATCTATGCCATCTATTTCATCAAAAGAGATTATAGCCCTTTTTCCATTAAAACCTTCTACCTTTTTTACAAAAAGTATTTTAATATTATCATTTTTAGAAGCTATTACTCTTTTGCCTACTATATCTTCCAAAATTGGAAAACTAGTGCTTATTTTTACAGCTCCCATTAGCTTATGTGTTGTTGTTATATGTCCAACATAATATACATCACTCACTCATACCACCCTTAATTATATCATTTTGTTCAAAATTTTTGTATAGTAAATATGAACTAATTGAAAAAATTATTGAATTAAAATAGTTCAAAATCAATGCATGTTTATGAACATACGCCAATATTTCATCACTATTCGCAAAACTAACTGAATAATATTGTGCCTTTAGTATTAAAATCCCAGAAAACACAACTGAAAAGACTAAAATATTTATTATATAGTCAAAAAGTAGTCTAAATATATTGTTTTTTACAAGTTTCACAGACAAAAATACCTTATCGCTAATTTTTAATCCCAATAAAAGTATCATTAGTGCTATAGGCAAAAATACATATGACAATATCGGTATTCTTATCAAAACAAAAAGTAGTACATATGAAATTAATATATTTTTTACCT
The DNA here is from genome assembly GCF_014892235.1 of Sneathia sp. DSM 16631. Lineage (NCBI taxonomy): Bacteria > Fusobacteriati > Fusobacteriota > Fusobacteriia > Fusobacteriales > Leptotrichiaceae > Sneathia > Sneathia sp. DSM 16631. Next base: position 11,619 of record NZ_JADBHL010000014.1, read on the forward strand.
TTATTTTCTTTTTAAACAATGCAAAATTCAATATTAAATATATTACTAAATATATTAACGGTAAAAATATTAGTGATAAAATAGGGATTTTTTTTACTACTATAGCATATGGATAAAGTACCACAAGACTTGGAATTAAAAATATTAAAGCCAAAATATATGTTAAGTATATGTTGGTTATAGTCCCCATTTTTTTACCAATAATTTTATCTTTTATCATTATTTAACCTTTCTGAATTCTTTACTATCTTCTGCAATTTTCTTTAAAGTCTTTAAATCTATTGTTTCATCATTACCTGCAACAGCTGAAATTGCCCCTTCTATCATAGGTGCATCAGCTATTTCAACTTTTATCTTACCTTCTAGTAATTTCTTTGCATGAATTGCACAGTCTATTGAACTTCCTAGATCAAGTATTACTAAAACACCTTCTCCTTTATCTGCTTTTTTAATAGCTTCAACTACATATTCAGTAGTTGTCCCAAATTGTATATTCTTATCTGACCCATTTACTATTTCAAAATCACTAGTTTTAAATACATTTAAAAAATCTATTAAATCGTCACCTATATTACTACAGTGACTTATTATTACTATTCCTACCATTAATCTTCCCCCAATAATCTATCTAATATTATACTAACTGCTGCTCTTACTGATAAGTGATTATACTTTGTTTTACCTCTTATAGGTTCTATTATCTTATACGACATAGACATTACCTCATCTGTTAATCCAAATCCAGTACCAAATAAGAGTAATACAGGATCTTCCATTGTGAATAAAAGCTTACTCATATCAGCAAATGTTATACTATTATCATGTATTTTTGCTGATGTTGTAACTATCTTAGGTTTCTTACCTGTTAGTTTTTCTATACTATCCATTGCTTCTTGTATACTAGAAACTACTCTTGTATTTTCAAATGCTTCATTTCTGTCCTTATTAAATCCTATTCCATCACCTTCTTGCCAATAACCCATTATTCTCTTAGTTAATTCTATCTGAGATTTTACAGGTGTTATAATAAAATACTTATTAATGTCATAGGTTCTACTTGTTCTTGAAATATCATGTATATCAAAATTTGTTACAGATGTTGCAACAATCTCTTTATTTTTGTTGTATACTGGGTAATGAACTAACCCAACAAATATATTTTCTCTCATACTAGTATAAATATATCATTGCTTCTTTAAGTATATTTCTTTGACCTAAAAACGTTAATGCTTCTTTTGCTTGCTTATATGTTAACCACTGTGCTTTTGATAACTCATGTTCATCTATTTTAATATCTGCACTTAATGCTTCTGCCATGAACAATGTAACTTCCTTATATATATTAGGATATATTACATACTTTAACGTCCTTCTAAAAGCCTTAGAATTTCTTATAGCAATATCTATATTTGTTTCCTCCTTTGTTTCTCTTATAGCAGTTTGTTCTTCACATTCATCTGATTCCATATGACCTTTGGCAAATCCAAAACTTCCGCCATTACTTCCTCTGATTATTAAAAACATATATTTTCCATTAATTTTCTTATACACAATAGCTCCAGCACTTTTCTCATACTTAAGTTGTGCGTTATTTAAATATTTTTTTGTAATATAGCTTAGTAGTTCAAATTTAGAATTAGGTAAATCTCCATTTAAAACTTTACTAAATACATCCATTTTTATTCCTAGAATCTTTTTTCCTTCTATGCCTAAATTAAATAAATCAACATTATCTAAATCAAGACTTGATAAAAATACTGGTTCTTGTGCCATATACAATATTTGTATGTTGTATAAAAGTTTTTGTATGTCTTTTATATTTAAATCAAATAAGATCATTATTAGATTAAATAACTTACATACATTTTGATTATTTACAAGGTCTAATAACATACGTTTTAGCATAATTAAACTTGGCTTTTTATTGACCAAATTATGATAATATATTAGATTTTTTACTATACTTTTCTTTGATACATTTAATGTAAATTTTGTTCTAAATTTTTCATACAGCTCTATACTATCATTTTCATAGAGCCTTTCTGTATGAATGTTCTTCTTACCTGAAAAAGAAAATATTAGAGCATAACTCATGTCTATATCAATTTCTCTATAGCTTTCTTGCATTTTTTTATACTTCTTACAAATCTCTAGAAACAATATATTATCAAATGTATTTTTATTGAAAATGTCTATAAAATGTCTTAATACATTTAAGTTAAACATAGCTTCTATCGCTTTATATGCATATCTTCCTAGTAAAATCTTATTAAATTCAGATATTAATCGCTCCTTTGAAAATGAAGAAAAAAGACTTGTATCCTTTGCCATGTTTTTTATAACTAGCATTGTATTTTCTTCAAGTTCAAAACCTAAGTGTGACATAAATCTAAATGCTCTTAATATTCTTAGTCTATCTTCACTAAACCTTATACTTGCATCACCTATACTTCTTATCAATCTATTCTCTAAATCATAACTACCATTTTGAGTATCGATTAATTCTTTGTTATAGTAAAAAGCATTTATTGTAAAATCACGTCTTATTGAATCTTTATTTATATCATCAATAAATTTAATGTATTGGGGATTTCTCCCATCAGATATACCTATATCTTCTCTTAATCTTGCAATCTCATATTTTTTATCTTTTAGTTTTATGGTAATAATTTGATATTTCTCATTTGATAAAACTGGATTATATTCTCTTAAAGCTTCCATAATATCAATTTTATCTAAGTTTGTTACTATATCTATATCGCTACTTTTTATACCAAGCAATGTATCTCTTACATAACCACCAACTATATATGCACTGCCTTTTTCATTTAGTTTGTATAAGATATCTCGTGTATCATCGTCTATTAAAACTTCCATTAATCTTCATTTTTCTTTCTTAATTTTATGATGTAAAAATTATCTAAATACTTATTTTTATAGCTTAAATATATACCCCCTATTTCGTCTTTTATATACTCTATACCTTCTGGAACTTTAGGATCTACTACCTCTAAGTTAGGGTATTTTTCTAATATATATTTAATGTTATTTGTATTTTCATTTTTAGTTATAGTACAAGTACTATATACTAATTCTCCACCTTTTTTTAAAAATCTAAGATTATTTTCTATTATTTTCTTTTGCAACTTCTTTAATGCTTTAATATCAGATAAGCTTAAACTATATATCTTCTCTGGCTTTCTTTTTATTACACCTAAACCTGAACAAGGAACATCTAGTAATATCTTATCAAAGTATTCTAAAGGATAGTCCTCTTCATTAGTTGCATCTTTTTTCTCTACTATCATATTAGAAAAGTTATATCTCTTTTTTAGACCTTCCAAAATTTCTATCTTATGATCGTATATATCTTGTGCGTATACAACTTTAGGATTGAATAAACTTAATATACCAAGTGTTTTACCACCAGGACTACTACATGCATCTAAGACTGTATCTCCATCTTTTGCATCTATATTTTTGCATACTATATATGAGGCCCCGTCTTGTATAAAATATGTATTTTCTTCTAGCTTTTCTAATACCTTACCATTTTTTAAATAGAATACATCTTCTAATCTGTATACCACATCGTTTTTAATAAGGTCATAAAATTTATCTATATCAATGGCTTTTCTATTAACTCTTATAGATAGATAAGATCTATTTTTTAAATTTTCCATAATATTGATGTAGTCATCTGGAAAATCTATTTTTATCTTTTCTTCTAACCACTTAGGATATGAATATTTTATATGAAATAACTTCTCATCATCAATTTTCTTATTAATCTTATCAATATTAGAAACTATCTTATTTAAAACTGAATTTACAAATTTAGCCTGATGTATGCTTTCTTTTTTTGCTATCTCATTTGCTTCGTATATGATACCTTTTGAGTCTTTAGAAGAAAAGGCAATCTGTGCAACAGATAGTCTTAAAAGATGTTTTATTTTTCTTTTACTTACATTACTAGCATATTGGTTTATAACATAGTCTATGTATATGAGATTTTTTAAAACATCAGTTATAATATTTTTTACAAAAGATTTTTGCTCATATGTATAGTTCTTTATTGTAAAATAGTAATTTAATTCTATATTACTAAATTTATTTTTAAATATTATAGAATCTAAAATATTCACTATATCTTCTTTTATCATTTATCCTCTTTCTATATTAATGTTCTTTTTATATATGGTGACAAACTTGCAAGTTGTTTTTCTGAATCTATGTCTATATATACATAATCACCTATGTCTTCTGTAATAGGCATATACATCATATCCATACAAGCATTTTGTATATTTATGTCCTTATACCCCAATTCTAATATAGCTATATCCATATCTTTTTTAGCTATATTCTTACTTCCATAAAAAATATATTCACCTTTTTTTATACTTCTTTTTTGCAAAACTTTAACTTTTAAAACACTTGCCTTTAAAAAGCCTTCATTAAATCCGTAAAGTCCCATTCCTATACGACAATAATCATATTTGTTCGGGTATAATAGCATTGCTTCTGTTGAAAAAAGATGTTTTTTTACGTTGGTATAATTTTTACAAATTTCATCAAATCTATTCACTTGATCTATTACTCTTTTCTTATTAAACGCATCAGATATATGTGAATAAACACTTAATATATTAGGATAATCTACATACTCATCAAATCCTAATCTATTAAGTCCTGTATTAAATGAAACGTGTACTCTAAGCCCCCTGTATTTTTCAATTTGTTTTTGGGAAAATAGAGTTGGCTCAAAATTATATGTCTTCACTAAATCTATATCTTTTTTATCAACATCTCCTAGTATCAACACCCTACATCCACTGTCTATTTTTCTTACTCTCATAGCTTCTTCTATATTGCTAACTGCAAAAAAATCTTCATTTTGCTCTTTTAATATACTTACAATATTTTCTATACCTAAGCCATAAGCATTTGCCTTTAAAACGTATATATTATTAGGTGAATATTCTTTTAATTTATTTAAATTACTTATTATTCTCTTTTTTCTTATTAATAATTCTGCCATATCTTTCTAGTCCATAATTTAATAATATTGCTATAATCGCTAATACTGCTTCATACTTTACAAATATTTCCCAAACATTTAAATATGAAACAAAGAAGAATAAAACTGATAACGTTCTATATTTCTTTTTTGTAAATGCTTCATTAACAAGATATAGACTAATAAGTACATATGTTATTTTTGAAAATATAACAATATATCTAAAAGTGTCACTAATGTAAACCATATCACTTATATATGATGATGCATTTATAATAGTTGATATTATATTTGCATATACTAATATAACTAAATAGATATATTTATACTTTTTTTCAATATTAAGTTCATTTAATATGTTGTTAAAATATAAGTAACTTACTACTGTTAAAAGCAAACCTCCTACTGTTATATATATATTACCTACAGGTTTTTCTATGTAATAATATTTTAAAAATAGGAGTATCAAAAAGAATATTAAAATTAATATATTATTAATTTTCTTCATTTGTTTCAATATTGTTTTCATCTTTATTTTCTCCATAAACAAGATTAAATTGTTTAACTATTTCTTCTTTATAAGTTCCCTTGGCTATTTCATTATAAATTATTTGTTTGTATTTTTCTTTTACCTCTGGTAAGACTTTTGATTGTTTATATATAAGAGATAGTGCCATGCTTATCTTATTTTCAGTACAATAATTCAAGCAATATTTCAACACTCTATCTGTTTCATATATTCTATATTCATTATATTTATTTACATTTAATACAATGTCAATATAGTCTGTATAATATTCCATAAATCTCTTATCAGTTATTTCAACACTTTCTCCATTTGTTTCAGATAATACTTTAAGTGTTGTATTAAAGAATTTACTTATAACTTGGTTGTAAACCTCACTACTTGTCTTTATAATAAATCTATCAACCTTTTGTTTTTCATTTAAGTCGTAAGTAAAAATTTTAAACTCAAATGTACCATTTTCATCTAAGACTTTTACTTGTCCTGTTAATACCATGTCAAGTTTAGGGTTACTTTCCTTTATTTTCGCAAAATATTCATCAGAATATGGTTTTCTACACACATATGTACCTAAATCATCATACATAAATAAAGCCATATTTCTTAAATTGGTTAAAAGACTTATTCTTTCATTTAAGAATATATGTATATTTTTAGAAAAATCTTTAACCTTTTCTGGAACTCTTATACTCGAATTCAATTCAAATGGTAGTAATAAAACACTCTTACCTGTTCTATTTACTTGTTCTGTTTTGAATAAAAGTGTATTTAATGGCCCTTTTATTCCTATACTTTTTAGTTTACCCCAACCTTTTTCATTTATCATGCTATCATACTTAGATGGGTTTTCTATTTTTAATTTTTTCTTTAAAAATTGCTTTTCGTAATCTGCAAAAAATTCATTTTGTATATTATTTAAATATAGCTTGTGTAATAACTCTAATCCCTTATCACATTGGTTGTCTTTAAAGTAGAAATTAAGCACTGCTTGGTGCAAATTAATATTATCTGAATTAACATCATATTTTGGAATAATATAGTTTTCAAATTCAGTATATCTCTTATTTGCTAAAAGTATATTTGCTACTTTTAAAATATGCTTATCACTAGTATGTAAATCTAGACTCTTCAATAAATTCTTTATACCTTCGTCTAAATTTCCTCTATCATATTCTACTTTTGCTAATTCCATATAAAGATACCATGACTTAGAATTTTGTGCTAAATTACTCAACCATTCATAGTAGAAGTCGTCTCCTTGACCTTTCATATAGTCTTTTAATTTATCTATAGCCTTTATGTAGTTATTATTATTTGTAAATGACATAAATAAGTTTTTTTCCATTGACTTATAATCCCTATTTTTTTCTTGTGCTATAGCTAAATCATAATACATTGCATAATTAAATGGATATCCTGCATTTAAGTATGTTTCATATACTTCTACTGCTTCTTTATACATATTGTTATTCATATAGCATTGAAAAATTAAATCAACACATCTTTGATTGCTCTTATTCTCATTGTATAATTTCATACAATATTCAACAACATCAAGTGATAATCCATATCCTATAGCTGTTTCTAAAATATCACATTCTTTTGTAATATTATTCTTATTCTCATCTAATTTTTCTTTCATTCTTTTTAGCCATATTTTTTTATCTACACTTACTTTTTTCCCTTTATCATCGATTATGTCTATATATTCTTTTTGTTCGTCATCCTTATCACTACTCTTTTTAAAGAAAATATCCCAAAACATAAGCTCATCTCCTATTTTATAATCTCATCTATTGCTCCTCCACCGATGCAAATATTTCCTAAATATCCAACAACCACTTGACCTAGTGTTACTGCTCTTTGTTTTTCATCGAATAAAACTTTTATTCTTCCATCATCTAGTTTATACATAGTTGCTGATACGTCCTTTTGTCTATATCTAAATTTAACAGTACATCTTAGTGGAAAATTTACTAGTTCAGTGTTAATAATATTGAACTCATTTGTAATCAATCCTTTGGAATAAAGTATACTTGTATCCCCTTGTGAGACTATTAATTCATTTGTCTTTAAATTCTTATCTGCAACAAAATATGGTTGTCCATTTCCTTCTTTGCTATTCCCTATACCTATACCTTTTCTTTGACCTATAGTATAGTACATAAGTCCACTATGTCTTCCTAATATTTTACCTTTGTTATCAACAATGTTACCTGCTTTAGAAGGTAAGTATTGACTTAAAAACTTATTAAAGTCTCTTTCACCTATAAAGCAAATACCTGTACTATCTTTCTTGTTTGCTGTTGCTAAATTATACTTCTTTGCAATTTCCCTTATTTCAGGTTTAATATAATCTCCTAATGGAAATAATACTTTTTCTAATTGTTCTTTTGATAATTCTGATAAAAAATACGATTGATCTTTATTATCATCTATACCACGTAAAAGTATAGCTCCTTTATCACTGTGTATAACCTTTGCATAATGACCTGTTGCAACATAATCAGCACCCAAGCTCATTGCGTAATCAAGAAATGCCTTAAACTTTATTTCCTTATTACACATAACATCTGGATTAGGTGTTCTACCTTTTTTATACTCATCTAAGAAATATTGAAAGACTCTATCCCAGTATTCTTTAACAAAATTTACTGAATAACAAGGAATACCTATGCTTTCTGCTACCTTTTGTGCGTCTATATAGTCATTTTCACTGGTACAAACTCCATTATCGTCTTTTTCTTCCCAGTTTTTCATAAAAACACCTATTACATCATAACCTTGTTGTTTCAAAAGTAAGGCTGTTACAGAAGAATCTACTCCTCCAGACATACCTACAACAACTTTTTTATTCATAAATAATTACTCCGTTTTTATTTTTATTATACACTATTTAGACATTTCTTACAATTAAAAAGGGAAAAGCTTCATAACTTTTCCCACTACTTAACTAAGTGACTAATATTTGGATCTTTGTAATTCAAATTATGTATCGAATTAATATATCTAATTGTTTTAGATGAACCTCTGACTAATAAGGTTTGGGTTCTAGCTATATCACCTTTTCTTTTAACACCTTCTAATAAATCTCCACTAGTTACTCCAGTTGCTGAAAATATTATTTCATCTGTATTAACTAAGTCTTTTAATGTTAAAACATCTCCTACATGCAATCCTCTTTTTTCGCATCTTGCTTTTTCAAAGTTAGAAATCTTATCATTTTCAAGTGATATTCCTTTAACTTCTGATCTTAATTTAAGTCTTGCTTGCATATCTCCACCCATAACTTTAATTACAGCAGCAGATATTACTCCTTCTGGAGCTCCACCTATACCATATAGCATATCGGCTTCTGAATCTGGCATACAAGTTAATATTGATCCTGCAACATCACCATCAGGAAGTGCATACACCTTTATACCTCTTTCTTGTAAATCTTGTATAATCTTTTTATGTCTTGGTTTATCTAGCACTACTATCATTAAATCTGTTATCTTCTTATTCTTAGCCTTAGCTACTATTTCAATGTTTTCTATAAGAGGTTTTGATAAATCTATTAGTCCTTTAGCTTCTGGACCTACTATTAATTTTTCCATATACATATCAGGAGCTTTTAAGAATGTTCCTCCCTTAGCAACTGCTAATACAGCTAAAGCATTTGATTGAGCTAGTGCTGTCATTCTTGTACCTTCTATTGGATCTACTGCTATATCAACCTTTTCATAGCTGACATCTTTATCTTTTAGACCTACTTTTTCTCCTATATATAGCATAGGTGCTTCATCTATTTCTCCCTCACCTATAACTATTTCTCCATCAATCTTAATTCTATTAAGAATTGTTCTCATTGCATCAACACCAGCTTGATCTGCAGCCTCTTTATTACCTCTACCTATCCACTTGTATGCTGCTAATGCTGCAGCTTCAGTAACTCTAGCAAATTCCAATGCTAATTCTCTTTTCATCTTTCCTCCACATTTAAAGTTCTATTATTTTTAATTCATATCCTATATTATTTAAATATTTAATTAAGTCTGTTGTATTAATGAAAATAGTTTTTTCATTAGTGTTAGGATGAAAACTCATTCTATCTTGAGTTGTAATCTCTTTATCTATATATACTTTAATATCTTTATCATCATTATTTAATAAGCCAAATGGAGAAACTACTCCAGATACAAGCTTCATCTTTTCAGCTAAACTTTCAGCAGAAGCTATTTTTATTTGTTTTTCTTCTGTAATTCCCTTAAATTTATCCATATCCAATCTTTTAGCGTCATCCATAATAACTAAATAGAAGTTTTTCTTCTTTCTATTAGTTAAAAACATAGTCTTAGTTCTCACACCTTCTATGCCTTCTATGAACTTATCAGCTTGCTCAGTAGTTAAAGCTGGTTCATGTTCAACTATCTGAACTTTTATACCCAATTCATTTAGTTTATCCATGACCTTATTAAACATGTATTACCTTCATTCTTTTTTTCATTATATCACAAAAAATAGCTAGTTTCTAGCTAGCTATTTTGTCATACATTTATTTAATTTCTTGCCCAGCAGTAGGACCTGATTTTAATGTGTCTATTCTTTCGATCTTTATTACTGTTACAGCTTTTGGTACTCCCATCTTACCTTCTGCCCATTTTTTGGCTTCTTCGTAGTATTTTCCTTCTTTGTATACTTTTGCTTTACCAACAAATCTATAACCATCTAGTTTTTCACGATCAACTATTATTATTGTAGCATTTCCTGTTCTTTCAATATTTCTTTCTGTTCTACCTGCTGTATTTTCATTAAATACTATAGTTTCATCATCATAAACTCTTCCTGATCTTTTAGGACCTACATTGGCTGTTAAATCTTCATTTACAGTTGCTATTATTGGTAACTGTTCAGAAAACATTTTCTTCATTTCTTCTGTTAATTTCATAGATATCCCCTTCCTATATTTCACATATTGCTTTTGCGACTTCTTCTTTTGTCATTCCCAAGAAGTATTTTGATATATCAATGTCTTTTAAGGCATCTAGTACATCTTCATAAGTATATTTTCTACCTATTAGGACCTTTTCAATGTCATCAACATCATTAATACCAAAGAAATCTCCATATATTTTAATATTTTTAATAACTGAACCTTGTACATCTGCATATGTAGTAATTTTACCAGATGGGTACTTAACTCCTCTTTTTATATTATAGTCTGGTGCCTTACCATATACCCAGTCCCATGTAGCTTGTTTAGTATCTCTTGCGTGCTTTATCTCTTCTAATTGTTTATCTGTAAATACATATTCAGTAAAATCTTTATTAGTACTCTTCATTTCATCTAGTATCATATTCATAAATTGCTTTATTGTAATTTTTTTAGGTAACTCATCTAATATGTTAGTTACTCTACTTCTAACTGACTTTATACCCTTAGATTCTATCTTATCTTTTGATACTTTAAGTGCTTTTGTCAAAACAGTTAAATCAACATTGAATAAAAGACAACCATGGTGCATCATTCTTCCATTAAAATATGCTTGCGCATTACCACAAATCTTTTTACTATCTATTTGTATATCATTTCTTCCTGTAAATTCTGCATTTACACCTAATTTTTTTAGTACGTTTATTACTGGTTGTGAGAATGTTTTAAAATCAAATGCTTCATTTCCTACTTTTGATGAAATAATAGTATAATTTAAATTATTTAAATCGTGATAGACTGCTCCACCACCTGAAACTCTTCTTGCAACACATATATTATTTTCTCTTACATATTCAGCATTAATTTCTTCAATTGCATTTTGATGTTTACCTATAATTATTGATGGTTGATTAATCCAAAGTATAAATATTTCTTCTTCATCAGTTAATTTTTTAAAGCAATATTCTTCCATTGCCATATTAAAATGTGTATCATTTGTCTTACTAACTATATATTTCATTGATATAACCTCTTTTATTTATTAATTTTCTTTGGTAAATGTATTGCTTCACCTAAAACATCAAGGCATGCTTCGTATAAAGCTTCTGAGAAAGTTGGATGACCATGAATAGTTTTTGCTACTTCATCTACCGTAATTTCCATTTCCATTAATGTAGCTGCTTCATTTATTATTTCAGCTGCTGCTGGCCCTATAATATGAACTCCTAATATTTCACCATATTTTTTATCTGCAATAACTTTAACAAATCCTGCTGTTTCATCTGATGCTATTGCTCTACCATTACCTGCAAAGTTAAATTTACCTACTGAAATATCATATTTTTCTCTTGCTTTAGTTTCTGTTAAACCAACCATACCTATTTCAGGCATTGTATATACAGCTGCTGGTGTAGATGCTAACTTAACTTTTCTATGATTTCCTTTTATTGCATTTTCTGCAACTAATTCTCCCATTCTAAATGCTGCATGAGCTAACATTTTAATACCATTAACATCTCCTGGTGCATATACACCTTCTATATTAGTTTGCATATATTCATCTACTTTTATTCTTCCTCTTTCAAGAGTAAGTCCTAAGTCTTCTGTACCTTCTAATTCAGGAACTCTTCCTATTGATAATAGAGCTTTATCAACAACAACATCTTCTTTTCCTTCTAATTTTAATGTTAATCTTCCTTCTTTTTCTTCAATAGAATTTAACTTGCTTGATGTTAATATCTTTATTCCTTTACTTTCAAGAGATTTTCTCAATACTTGTGATACTTCTTCATCACATGATGGAACTACTCTATCAGACATTTCTATTATTGTTACATTTGAACCAAATGAATTAAAGGCTTGTGCTAATTCAACTCCTACAACTCCTCCACCTATAATTCCTAGTGATTCTGGAACTTGTCTTAATTCAAGTATATCGTCACTTGTTAATACTAACTTACTTTCTATACCTGGAATATTTATTTTACTTACTTTAGATCCTGTTGCTATAACTATCTTATCAGCTGTAAACTTCTTATCATCAACTACTACAGTCTTATCTTTTAATACTTTTCCTACACCATGTATGCAGTCTATTCCATAACTTTTAAATAGTCCCTTTATTCCATTAGTCAATGTCTTTACAACGTTATTCTTAACATCTACAGTCTTGTCCATATCTACAGTATACTTTTCATCTTTTAGAATTATACCTCTTTTTTTAGCATGTTGTATATTTTCTATTATTTCTGCATTCTTTAGGTATGTCTTTGTAGGAATACATCCTCTATTTAGACATGTTCCCCCAACTTCTATTTTTTCTATAACCAGTGCTTTAGCTCCTAATTGAGCTGCTCTAATTGCACAGTAGTATCCTGCTGGTCCTCCACCTATTACTATTATATCATAATCTTTAGCATTTTTTTCTGTTTTTTCTTCTTTTTTGTCTTCTTTTACTTCTGCAGGTTTAGTTTCTTCTCCAACAACTTCACCTTTTTTACCTATGTACCCTATAACCTCTGTTACTGGAACTGTTTCTCCATCTTTTCTTAATATCTTTATCAATGTACCTGTTGCTTCTGCTTCCAATTCCATATTTGTTTTATCAGACATGATTTCAAGAAGGATTTCTCCTTCTTTAACTTCATCGCCTTCCTTTTTCTTCCATTCTATTATTTGCCCTTCTTGCATATCAACACCAAGTTTTGGCATAATTATTTCTGTTGCCATATTTTTTCTCCTTTACACTAACATCATCATTGGATTTTCTAATAATTTCTTCAAATCTTGCATGAATTTAGCACCAGCTAACCCATCTACTAATCTATGATCTATAGTTAAACATAAATTCATCATAGGTCGTATAACTATTTGTCCATCTCTTACAACAGGTTTATCCACTGTTGCACAAACCCCTAAAATTGCTGAATTTGGTTGATTAATTATTGGATTAAAACTATCTACACCATACATTCCTATATTACTAATAGTAAATGTACTTCCACTCATTTCATCAGGTTTTAGTTTCATATCTAAAGCTCTTTTAGCTAAATCTTTTAGTCCTACAACTATTTCTGTTAAGCTCATTTTATCAGCATTTTTTAATACTGGAGTTAATAGACCTTCATCATATCCAACTGCCATTGATAGATTTACATAATCATGTAATTCAATATTTTTTACATCTGGTGTTAATGATGCATTAACAAATTTGTGTTCTGGCTTCTTAAGTGTTTTAATAACAGCCATAGAAATTAGATCTGTATATGTTAATTTTAAGCCTGTCTTTTCTTTTATTGGTTCTATTAATTTAGCTCTTAATGCCTTTAGTTCTGTCATGTCTATTTCATAATTTAATGTAAATGTTGGTGCTAGAAAATAGCTTTCTGACATTCTTTTAGCTATAACTTTTCTCATAGCTGACATAGGAATAATATTACTATTTTCCACAGGTTTAGCTATATTTACTTCTTCTTTTTCTTTCTTAACTTCAACTGGTTTTTCTACCTTCATTAAAGCTAAGACATCTTCTTTCATTATCTTTCCTCTAAATCCACTACCCTTTATTGTACTATAATCCAAATTATTAATTTCTGCAATCTTTTTTGCTAGTGGTGTTATTCTTGGTCTTTCATTTTCCATAAATTCTAATACATCTTCTTTATGTATTCTCCCCTTTGCTCCTGTTCCTGATATCATTGATAAATCTACTTGCATTTTTTTTGCCATACTTCTAGCTGCAGGAGTAGCTCTTAATTTTTCTTCCATTTTTCCTCCTACTGTTTGTTCATAATATCATGAATTTTTTTCTTAATATCTTCTACGCTTGGTATCATTTGTGTTTCTAATACTCTTGCATAAGGAATTGGTACATCTTGTCCAGCAAGTCTTGCAATAGGTGCATCTAAGTAATCAAACGCATCTGATTCTGATATCATTGCTGAAATTTCACCTATAAATCCTCCTGTCTTATGTGCATCATTTACAAGTAATACTCTACCTGTTTTTTTAACTGATTCTATTATTAATTCTTTATCTAATGGCACTAAAGTTCTTGGATCTACAACTTCAACACTAATACCTTCTTTTTTAACTTCATCTGCTGCTTGTAAGGCTCTTTCTAACATTCTACCATACGATACGATTGTTATATCCTTACCTTCTCTTTTAATTTCTCCCTTTCCTAAAGGAATAGTGTATTCTGGATCTAAAGGTACTTCTCCTTTTCTACCATATTCAGCCTTTGGTTCTATAAATATAACAATATTATTATCCCTAATAGCTGATTTTAACAACCCTTTTGCATCTGAAACTGTTCCTGGTGCTACAACTTTTAATCCTGGTATATGGCATACCCAACTTTCTAACGCTTGTGAATGTTGTGCTGCTGAACCTATACCTGAACCAGAAGCACATCTAAATGTTACTGGAACGTGTATACCTTGTCCACCAAACATATATCTTAATTTTGCACCTTGGTTAACAATGGCATCCATTGCTATTGTTATGAAATCCATAAATGTTAAGTCTACTATTGGTCTTAATCCTGTAATACTAGACCCTATAGCACACCCTGCAATAGCAGCTTCAGAAATTGGTGTATCTATTACTCTATCAGGACCAAATTCCTTAAACATACCAACTGATGTACCAAAGTCTCCACCATAGATTCCTACATCTTCTCCCATTAAATATATATCTTCATCTCTTCTCATCTCTTCGCTCATAGCAAGATTAATTGCTTCTCTATATGACATTAATTTTGTTTCCATTTTTACCCCCTAATCTGAATATACATCTTCAAACGCAACATCTAATGTTGGATCTGGACTATTTTTAGCATATTCTACTGCATCTAGTATCTTTTGTTTTGAATCTTCTTCCATTTTTTCTAATTCTTCTTTTGTTGCAACACCTTTTTCTATTAAATAGTCTGCAAACTTAATTAGTGGGTCTTTTTTCTTCCATGCATCTACTTCTTCTTTTGTTCTATAAACCCCAGCATCTGCTGTTGAATGTCCAAACCATCTATATGATTCAACTTCCATTATTACAGGTCCATTACCATTTTTTACGTGTTCTACTGCTTTTTGAAATTCGTTATACACTTTAATAACATCATTACCATCTTTTTCGTATAAGCCTAGTATGCCATAAGCTTGTGCTCTAGTGTATAAGTGTTCTGTATTAGTTGCACGTTGTATATCCATACTTATTCCATATTTGTTATTGATAATAAAGAATATTACTGGTAGTTTCCATGTTGCTGCCATATTTACTGATTCATGGAATGATCCTTCATTTGTTGATCCATCTCCACAGATTGCTACTACAAAATTCCCTGTTTTCTTCTTCTTTTGTGTAAAAGCAGCTCCAACAGCTAGAGCAAATCCTCCACCAACTATACCATTAGTTCCGTAATTACCCTTTTGTATATCAGCAAGGTGCATAGAACCACCTTTACCTTTTGATACACCTGTAACTTTTCCTGCTAATTCTGCCATCATCTTATTAATATCCATTCCCTTACCTATACATTGTGAATGCCCTCTATGCGTAGTAAAAAGAATGTCTTTATCAGTCATAGAAGATGTAACAGCTATCCCTGCAGCTTCTTCACCAACAGAAAAGTGCGTCATACCTTGAACAAACCCCCTTCTAACAAGTTGGTTTATCTTCATATCAAAGTTTCTAGCATCTTGCATCAATTCATACATTTTTAATAATTTCTCTTTACCTAATTCCATATTAGCCTCCTTTTATATTACTTTAATTGTAATATAAAATTTACATTTTGTCAAATAGGCTTTACAGAAATATTTATTCTCCCCTTCCCTTTATTTTACATCTCTCAAACAAAAAAAGTATGCTTTCCTAGCACTACCTTACATATTTATTTATATTCATAACGAATAATTATATGTTTATTATTAATAATTTATGTTTACATAAATATTTTTTAAAAATATATAGTTGATTTTTGAATATAACACATGTTATAATACACCTATCATAAGGAGGCAAAAATGAAAAAAAGTATTTTAATTCTTTCAATAATCGCATCATCAATTTTTACATTTGCAGCTAAAAGCGACTATTTTGGAACATGGCAATCACAAGCTGCTAAAAGCGGAAATGTTGCCACTATTAAAATTTTTGAAGCAAACAACAAGTTATATGGAAATATTATTGGAATGACACACCCTAAAAAGGATGATAATAATCCTGATAAGTCTAAAAGAAATAGAAATATTGTTGGTATAACAATAATAAGCAGTTTTACATATGATAAAAATAATGACAGTTTTGAAAATGGATTAATTTATGATCCTGAAACAGGTAAGACATATGAATGTTCTTTAAAATTACAAAATCATAATACTTTAAAGGTACATGGTTATGTAGGTGGTATCAAACTATTAGGTAGAACTGTTATATGGAAAAGAAAATAAGGAAGGCTATTTACCTTCCCTATTTTTCTTTAAGTTCATATTTATCATATCTACTTCTTTTTTTCTTTCAATATATATTAAAGTCCAAATTACTAAGTATATAACAACAAATATAATCAATGAAAACAATAAATTTCTTGTACTTGTCCATCTTAAATATGTTCCTACAATCAAAAAATATATTATTAAACACATAAATTGTAAAATTGTTTTTAATGCTAAATGTATTTTCAGTTTGTAAATTTTACTAGTTAAAAGTCCAACAATCCCAAAACCTCCATACAATATACATTGAATAATTTTTGCATACCCTGAAGGTACACTTTCAACAAATGAAGAAACACCAACAATATTAATATGTAAAAATATTGATATTATTGCTTCTACTAAACTTCCTATACCAACACCAATTAAAAAACTATCTATATACTTTTTCATAATACCTCCTTACAATCCAAGTAATGTTTTAAAAGTCTTTATTTTTCTTCTAGAAACATATGAATATTCACCATTTTTTAATTCTACAGAAATTGTCCCTATAAACGATAAATCTAATTTTTCTATATAATCTAAATTAATAATTTCGCTTCTTGAAATTCTAATAAACTTTTCCAAGGATAATTTTTCCTCTAGCTCATAGATTCTCTCACGAATTTCATATGTGTCTTTCATAGTACTTACAAACACTTTTTTATCTAGAGAATATGCTCTAACTATCTCATCAAAGTCTAATAAATACGTCTTATCATCTTTAATTGCTAATATTTTCTTAGTAGTTGATGATAATATTTTCTCATATACATTTTGTATATCACTTGTATACTCATCACAATAAATTACAACTTTAGGATTAGAATATTTTTTGTCAATTGAAATTTCTACTTTCATCTTACCTCCTTGATATTAATATATCAAATAAATTAAGTATTAACAATAGATTTGCGATATACGCATCATTTTTAAGGATGAAAGGTAAAAAAAAGACACAATGTGTCTTTACTATATATATTTATTGAAAATTGGCGAAAAAAAAGGAGTCATAAAACTCCTGTCAAAACAAACTTGGCAGTTACCAATCTTCCCCATTACTGAGTATTGTAGGCGTTTACAGGCTTAACTTCTAGGTTCGGTATGT
>NZ_JADBHL010000015.1:0-24976 GCF_014892235.1 Sneathia sp. DSM 16631
TTTTATCTTTTCTTGTAAGTTTACTCATAAAAAAACTGCACCTCCAATCTTGTGTCCAAGATTTTGGGTGCAGTACATTTTGAAATTATACAGGAATGATATAATGAAAATAAATTCAAATTATAGAGAAAAAGTTATTTCAATTTTCGATCAATTGCCAGGTATTTTATCACAACATGAAAAAAGAGTTGTATTTAACAGGATAGAAGAAAAATCATATGCATTACAATATGAGGAAACATTTTTTTGGTTAGCAGATTCTATGGTATGTAATGAATGCTTTATGTGTTCAGATCCTAATGTAGGATTAGCTATTAATGAGATTAGATCATATATTAAATGCTATATGTCAGATACTGGACTTTTAGTGAGTTTAGCATTTAGCGAGAATGAGCTTATGGAGCATGAAGTATATAAGCAAATTTTATTAGGTAAATTAAATATGAATAAAGGAATGCTTTATGAAAATGTTATTGCACAAATGTTAAAATCAAATGGTCATAAATTATACTTCTATACAAGCTATAATAAAGAAAAACATAGAAATGATATAGAAATAGATTTTTTAATAAGCAATAAGAGTAAGTTGAATTATATGATATCGCCCATTGAGGTTAAATCTGGAAAAAGATATACAATAAAATCAATGAGTAAATTTATTGAAAAGTATAAAGAAAGAATAAATATGGCGTATATTATACATCCCAAAAATTTAAGATTTGAGGATAATATACTATATATCCCACCATATATGACAATATTTATTAGTAAATAAGGGTGCAGTTTTTACTGCACCCATTTTTAAAACTTATAATTAAATCTCAAACTATACTTCATAGATCTATCATAAGTAGCTCCAAATGTTACGCCATATCTATCTTTTTTACCTATTTCAACTTCTCCTCCTACTTTTAAACCACTTCTTCTATAACCTGGTATAGATAAATCGTAGTAGTCTTTTACACTAGAGAATTTTGCCATATTTACTCTCTTATACAATTCATTAAGATCGTAATGATATTCTAGGTTTCCTTTAAGTGATATATGCATATCATTTTTTAATTCTATATCATACTTAGCATCTATTCCTATTCTAGGTGTTACAACAAAGTATGAATTTGGTTTTACACTTAATTTAAGTGTAGGATCTGTTAGAGCATCTTCATTAATACCAAAGATTTTACCATAAGTAACATCTAAA
The DNA here is from genome assembly GCF_014892235.1 of Sneathia sp. DSM 16631. Lineage (NCBI taxonomy): Bacteria > Fusobacteriati > Fusobacteriota > Fusobacteriia > Fusobacteriales > Leptotrichiaceae > Sneathia > Sneathia sp. DSM 16631. The sequence goes on from NZ_JADBHL010000015.1 coordinate 1,202, forward strand.
TTAGCATATGGAGTTATTCTAAAGTCTTTTGTTACGTCTATATCATAACTTAGTCTATTCTTCCAGTCTATGTTATAGCTCCAGTAATTAGCGTTATACTTATACTTCATACCATTAACATTACTTACTCTATTTGTAATATGCTTATTAACCCCTAGTTCAAGTCTTGTTAAGTATTTAAAATTATCTTTTGTTCTTTGGTAATGTAGTCCAAATTTACCTGAACGCATTTCTTCACTTGAACCTAGTGAAGTTGGTCCTGTAAAGTTAAACTTAGAACAAATTAATCCAACTGAGAATCCGTACTTATTAGCTCCGTTTTCTCTATCATTTAAGTAAAGTATTCCATATGAATCTTTATCATATGAAGAAACACCAAAAGTTTCGTCAATGTGTTTATTCTTTGAATATATTACACTAAACTTATGTACTCTATCTGTTACATTATGTGAATCTAATACTTCTTTATATGACTTATCAAATGTATTATCTACATCCAACATTCTTTCTTGTATATTAGAGTATATGTCACCCCTAATATTTGCTATTGTATCTGTAAGTTCTTTTTCTGTAGAAACATTATCTAAGTCTTTAAATATTTTAGATTCCTTATATGTCGGTATATTACTTCTTATCTCTTCTAAGCTTTTACCTAATTGTGAGTTCTTTTTACCTTTAAGCATAACTGTATATGGAATACGTACCATCATAATATCGTATGTCTTTGTATCAGGTTCAGTTTTACTAATTTTTGCTACCCATGAAGCAGATTGTGATGTAACATCACCAGAGAATTTACCAAAACCATTTTCAGATCTAGGTCTGAATACATCTTTATACACTAGCTTATTAACACTATTACCCATAGAGAAATTAGATTTTACAATAGCAGTACCAGCTATTGATTTTGCATCTATTATTGGCTTATTATCATGTTCAAAATCTAGGTACATATTGTTAATATCAACAGTTCCATTAACCTTTATTGTACCACCATTAACAACTTTAATATTGTCAGGGAATTTAACCTCACCATTAAATTTAATATCTATACCTGCTACCTTAGCCTTTTTATTCAATGTCTTTATCTTATCACTTGGAATATTACCAGCTTCATCACTTACAGTAGAGTCAAATGAGTGGAATATACCTGTAGAATTAGCATCAATATTAAATGTTCCGTTGTTTATTATTGTATTTTTACCATAAGCTGATATACCATATGATAGATTACTAATATTAAATGTAGCACCTTGTTCTATGGTAATATTACCAGTTGAGCCATCATTAGTCATAATACCATAACTTCCATTTGAAACATTTATTGTACTACCATTTTTTATAGTTACATTTGAATGTCCTTTAGCAAAGATACCTATAGTTTCAGGATTAGAAACATTTAAAGTACCTTTGAATGTAACATCTGAATTATCAGCATAAATACCTGCAGAATTTTTCTTTTCTCCAACAGTAATGTTACCGTTGTATGTTAAGTTACCATTTTTAGTATATATTCCTATGGCTTCACTACCAAGATTCATATTTTCTATATTAGCAGTAATATTTCCTTTATTATTAGTGTTGTTTAGATAATAAAGGGCATAACCTTTATCACCAACTGTAACATTTTCAGAAGTTATATTAACATTACCACTACCTTCTTTAAATATTCCAACCGCATCTTGACCAACAGTAATATCACCACTTTGAGTAATATCTTTAGTACCTTTAGAATATATTCCTATACTATTAGAATCAATTTTACCAGTAGATGTTACTTTTGCTTCGTCAGAGTAGACTCCAACTGCATTTATACCTTTAACACTAATATCACCTGTAGAACTTATTACACCATTTTTACCTGCTAGACCTATAGCATTTTCTCCATCAATAGTTACAGTTCCAGTTGAAGTAAGTTTATTATTTTCAACATAGATACCTTTAGCATTTTTACTAGTTACATTTAAACTTCCAGCATTTTTTACTTCTGCACCCTTACTATATACTCCTATACCATTCTCCAAGATAGTGGTACTAGAACCATTAAGATTAATTGTGCCTGTTCCACTCTTGTATACTCCAATAATGTCCTTATTAACTACTAAGTTGTTTTCAAAAGTAATATCTCCAGTTCCTTCAGAATATATTCCAGCAGCACTTTCTTTTCCATCACTTATTGTCATATCACCAGAAACAGTTACACTAGAATTTTTAGCCTTAACACCTATACCATCTTTATCACCTAATGAAATCTTAGAACCATTAAGTGTTACACTACCATCTTCAGAGTATATTCCTAGACCTTTACTAGTAATATCACCAGTTTGTGTGATATCACCTTTTATTGAATAAACACCTGCACTATTTTTACCAGTAACAGTAATCTTATTTACATTAATTTTTTTTGTACCATCTGTAACAGTAGAATATATACCAAACGAATTAGAACCAGATATATTAAGATCTTTTGCAAGAATATCTTGATTAGCCAAGTTATATATTCCATAATTATCTGAGCCTTTAATTTCTAAATTAGAAGTCTTAATTCCAGAACCTTTTCCTTTTGAATAAATATATATTTGGTTTGTTTTATCAAGAGTAATATCGTTAACTGTAAATTTCTTATTTAAACTTTCTAAAACATAAGCTTTAGAGTTATCACCAGTTAGGCTTACAGTAGGTAAAGTACCATTATATCCATTTTGTATGTATAGACCTAAACCATTTTGAACATCTATTTTGAACTTATCAGATATACTACCATTATTAATATATGCACCAGTTCCACCATTTACTGTAATTGTTGTTCCTTTATCTACAGTAATAGTTGCATTATCAACTCCTAAACCTAAACCATCTTTTGTAACTGTAAGCTCAGGAACACTTAAGTTTACTATAGCATTATCTTTTGCATACACTAATTTTGAACCTGTAGCATCTTCTTTTTCTTTAATAGTTCCTTCAAAAGTTACATTTTTTTCTCCTTGTGCATAAAGGGCAAGAGATTTTTTACCTACAGTAATATCAGCTTTAACATTAGCATCAGCATTTTTAAATGCTAAACCTGTACTATCATTACCTACAGATATTTTAGAACCTTCATTTATTGTATAATGAGCATTTTGAAGTCCAACACCCTTAGAATTATTTTTTAAATTAATATCTAAATTTGAAAGGGTAATATTCTTGTTTTCATCATAATTTTTATTAAATATGAATAAACCAGTTTGATTATCTTTTTCGCTTGTTATCTTACCTACGGAATAGTTTGAACCATTAGAAATCTCTTCTGAATAAATACCAACAGAGTGTTCTCCGTTTAAAGTAATTTCTTTGTTTTTAAGGTTTACTTTTTTAGTTAAGTAGAGACCAACTCCATTTTCTCCTACACTAACCTTATTATTCTCAACATTTACATTATCAGCATAAATACCTATATTATTTTTCATACCATCTGAAGTAAGGATTTCTCCGTTATTTTTTAATGTATTAGTACCAGTTCCAGTTGATTGTGCATATATTCCAGTAGCATTATCACTACTTAGAGTTATTGTACCATTAGAGGTAAAATTGTGATCTTTAGCATCTGTGTAATATAGTCCAACACCTAAGGAGTCAGTCTTAACAGAATATGAGATATTTGAATCAACTTCTGCATTTCTAGAAATTAATAGAGTACCCATACTATTTTCACCAAATTTTAGCTTATCTCCTAATTTAAGCTTACCACCATTTTGGTATATTGCAGTCGCTTTATTTGATAAGTTCATTATAGTATTTTCATCAGTACCTATTTTTGCATCTGCAGTATTATCAACAAAAATACCTGTACCACCATTTATAGTAAATGTACTATTCTTAGTAACCAAGTTACCTTTTGTAAGAATACCTATAGAATCTTTACCTGTTGTAATTTTACCAGAATAATTAACTGTTGACCCTTCACTTACAGCAATACCAATAGTATTTTTAGCTGTATTTTCAATATTAACTTTTAAATCACCGTTATATGCACTATCTGCATAAATTCCTGTGTTGTAGCTAACACCATTTTCATCTTTATGACCTTCAGTTATTTTCACATGAGCATCATTAAATGAAACAGTGCTATCTTTTAAATAGATACCTATAGAATTTTTACCATTTGCTGTATAAATTTTACTACTTATTTCTGTATTACCTGTAGCATAAAGTGATATTAGGTTATTAGGTAATTCTCCATTTTCAACAGTTGGCTTTATTTCAAAATCAACTTTAGAATCATTTGCATAAACAGCAACAGCATTGTCATTTGTTAGGGTTACAGAACCTAGTTTTTTAATATTACCTTTTTCTGTATTGTTTAAATATACCCCTATATTATCAGCACTAATCTTACCAGTGTTAGTAAATTGTGTTGTGTTTCCATTTACATAAACACCTACTGAATCTTTCTTTTGTGCTACAATTTCTTTTGTGTTATTTCCTATAGCACCATTATCTAAATACATTCCTATACTGTTATTAGATACAGTAATGTTACCATTATTAGTTAAATTAACATCGTTATCTTTTTTTATACCTGTCATTGCTACAGAAGGCTTATTATCAACTTTATTATCAACTTCATTATCTACAGTAATATTTCCTGTATTTTCTGCACTTCCATTATTTACATAGATAGCATGACTATCAGAACTAGTTAGATTTAAAGTACCATTAGTTGTATTTTTAAATGTAGATCCATTAGCTACAAAGGCTAGAGTATTAGATGAACCTGAAGTTGCTTCAATTTTACCTTTATTTGAAACTTTAGCATTATCTAGGTAAAGTCCTATTAGTTTTGTATAATTATCTATTGATATATTAGAAGTATTTACACTAGATTTAGAATCTTTAAAGTATACACCAACAAGGCTATCTTTTTTATCAGGAGTATCCTTATTTACAAGTTTAATATTACCACCATTAAGACTAGCGTCTTCTATATATATACCTGTACCCTTAGCAGATAAATTTAGTGTATTATCACCTGAAAAAGTGATTTTACCTTCCTTACCATAAATACCTACAGCACTCTTACTACTAGATATATTTATGTTATTTAATGTAGTATTTTTTTCGCTATATATTCCAACTGTATCTTGACCATCAACTTCTATATTCTTAATCTCTACTGTATTATTATCCTTTGAATAAATACCTGTAGCCTTATCTGAAACTGTAATTTTGTTACCAGTTAATTTATTTTTTTCTCCTAAATAGATACCAGTAAATCCTTTGATGCTATCTTTAGATTTAATTGAAACTTCATTATCACCTAAATTAATTTCGTTTTCACTAAGTGCAAAAATAGATGTATTATGTTGTGTACCCTTAGATTTAAGTTCAGTAAAACTATTATTATTAAATTTAGACTTATTAAATAGGTATGCAATACTATGATCTGCATTTTCTCCAAAAGTAATAGGGGTATTTAATGTTAATTTAGTTGAATCTGTAATATTTGCGATATATGAACCTATTACATTTTTTGCATTTACAGTAATTTTCCCAGAAATATTTAAGTTTTTTTCACTAGAATCAAAGTATATACCTTTTCCTAATTCACTATCTAGCTGTATATTTCCATTAAGTGTGACATTACTATTATGACTTAAAATACCAAAAGATTTTTCAGAAACTTTTATTGTTTTATCTTTTCCATAAATAATGCTACCATTATCACCATTAATACCTACACCATCTTCACTTGTAGTTATATCAGCATTAACAGTTAATGCTTTAGACTTAGTATAGTATGAGGTTATCTTTTTACCATTTGTATTTATATTAAGGTCAGTTACCAAGTCATTTTCAGAATAAAGACCCACATTACCACTAAGTTCATCCTTGCTTTCGATTGTAAGGGTTTTACCATTTTCTATTGTCGAAGAACCTTTGACAAATATTGCTGTACTATTATTACTATTAAATTTTATAGTCCCCAGGTCTTTTATAATAGATGAATCAGAATATATTCCAACATTTTTATTACCAAGTTCTATAGTACCAGTATTAGAAACAGTTCCTTTAAGTGAATAAATACCATTAGAATGTTCACCTGATGCTATGATCTTACCAGAGTTCACAACAGTATTATCAGTAATTTCTTTATCAATATTGTTAGCATATATACCTGTAGAATTATTTTTATTAATTTGTATAGTTCCCTCATTAGATATATTTATCTTTCCATCACCAAAATTATCTTTTTCGAGATTATTTGTAGCTTTTCTGTGATTTTCACCTAATATACCTACAGAATTAGAACTTCCAACAGTTATATTACCTTTATTACTAACTTTTGAACCATTTACAGCATATATACCAACTGCTTGCTTATTATCAAACTTTTCTTCATTTTCAACTGAAATTGTAGAATTTTCATCTACATCTATTTTCCCATAATTGATAAATAGACCTATTGCACCATTACCTTCTTCAGTTCTATCAGCAATTATTTTAGATTTAACTATATTAATTTGAGTTTCATCATTAGAAGTCGCAGAAGGCGATGAACTTAATTCAAGAGCAACTACTTGATTATTGAATTTATGAGCCGCCTTATTATCTAAAACAGCAGAAATCTTACTATTTTCATGTGTAGTAGCTTTTAATCTTTGTATATGTAGGCGATTATAGAATTGGAAACCATCTTTTTTAGCTCTCTTTTCATCTGTATCAGGTTCACCATTTATATCATCAGTAGAAACAGCAGACTTATCAAGACTACCTATTTTAATATTACCACCTTCCGTAGCTGAGACCTTGTAAAATTCTCCAGGTTTTCCAGCTTCAGGTTGAATTACAAGTTGATTTAAGTCTACATTTGGATTAGTTTTTTTAAGTTTTTCCTTTATGAGATTTATAATATAGTCTCTTATTCCGCCTTTAGTATCTAAATTATTTGAATTTTTTAGATTAAATAGAATTACATCATCAGATTCAGGTTTAATTCTTGTTTTATTATTTAATATTACATTTTGTTCACTATTTTCATTTTGATCTACATCAAGACCTATAGCTTTTCCTTTTAGTGTAATATTTGCATCAGATAAATCAATTTTACCCTTTCCATCTGTGTAAATTGAGTAACCTTCACCATCATAATTTAGTATTCCACCAGTAAAATCAATCTTAGAATTATCATCACTAGCAGAAAGCCCAGCCGTTATATTTTTGGCAGTTATATTTGTCTTTTTAGCATCTATAATTCCACCTTTTTTAGCTTCAAGAGCAGTACCATTAGAAAGAGTATCATTATTTATTGCAATATTAGCCCCTTCTTTTAATTTAATATGTCCATTATTTATAGCATAACCAGCAGCAACATTTTTACCACTTATATTAATATTCAAATCAGCATTTGTTAAATCAATAGTACCAGTATCAGCATAAATAGAAACAGAGTCCTTTGATGTACTTGAAACTTTACCCTCAATTGAAATATCCTTGTTATCAGTATATGCTAATTTATTTCTCTTACCAGAAGCTGTAATATCACCAACATAAGCAATACTTCCACCATTAGTGCCATTCTTTTGAGAAAGAAGACCAATATTACTTTCTCCATCAATATTTATTGTACCTTTTGATATATTAACTTCTCCATCAGAAGCAAATATTGCCGTACTATTTTTAGCAAATTGTCCTAGCTTAATATCTGCGATTTTTATTTTAGCCTTATTAGAGTTTGCATAAAATAGACCAATACTGTAGTCTACATTGTTTTCGCTATTTCCTTCTGTATTTCCTACATTAGGTATTACAATGTCTTTTGGTTCGGCATCTTCAGCATCATAATCTTCACCTGCTTCATTACCTGGAAATACATCAGTCCAAGTCACTTTCTCCTTATTATTCCCTTTTTCTCCAATATTAACTCTTAATTGTAGATTTTCTTCAGGAACTTTTGAAACATCACCAGGTAGAAAGACACCAACAGCTTCATCACCAAAAATATTTATAGGTTTAAGTAAATATATACCACTTTTTTCACCTAGAGCTGCAGGTCGTTTAAGACTTACACCAGTACTATGTGCACCATAAATATTAAATTCACCGTTGTTAATAAAGGCAGTTGAAAGCTTATTTTGAAATCCATTTATTCCTGATTCAGTAAAATACATTCCAATAGCATTATTACTATATATATTTATTTTACCTTTTTGTCCATTTGAATATATATATCTTTGGAAATCACTATATTCAGGAGTAGCATCTGGAGTACTATAAAATATTATTTGATTTTTAATATCTGTATCATCATCTTCATTTGTTGTATAATTTAGGGCTGAAATATTTCCATTATTATTAAAAACACTTAGTCTTTTATTAGAGTGCTCATTACTATATTGAGTAGTTACTGTAACAAATTTAGCATAAGACCCTAACAGTTTTACAGTAGCTTCAGAATTAAATAGAGTTATTCCAGTTGGAAAAATTTCTTTTTTAAATTCAAAAGTATCATCATCTTTTAACTTACTAAGTTCTTTATATCCCTTAATTTCTTTATATAGTTCATCTGGTACAACCTTATACTTATATAAATTATCTAAAGTTTGTGCTGAGTTACTGTCTGTTTCCATATATATGACAGTATTAGGGTTTTTATTAGTATACTCATTACCAGTAGTTTCATTTTTTGCATTAGATATATATGATATATCAACATCTTTACTAAAATATCCGAAAGCAGAACTGTTTAGTCCGTAAAAAGTTCTAAATCTTTCATTGTCATATGGGACATTATATATATCATCAGAAACTAAATAATCACTATCATCAGGATCAGGTGAGTCAAATGAACCTAAATCAAATTGTTCAGGTTTTTGGTTATTATCACCTAGTTTTATAGGATTTTTATAGGAAGCATCATTAGGATTAGCATAATAGTTAGGTATGCTATCATAATTCTTGTATGCAAAATAGCATCCATCATTATCAGCAAAATTATTAATTTTAAATGTCCCCTCAGTTATGCTAACTTGTCCAACTATACCTCTATTATATTCAGCTCTTTCATTACCAATATTGTCAGGACCTAAAAGTTTGTATGCTTCATTGTATATAATACTTTCAAATCCAGTATCCTCTAATTCTACTGGAGTTTTTGGTTCTGGTGGTGTAAAATCTTCAAGTTTTGGGGCTGCTACTATTCTTTTATCAAATTTGATGTCAATATCTTGTGGGAGTATATTATTTGATATTTTTGATGGGGATATATTTGTGTATTTTGGATCTTTTGGTGTAATCTGTTCAATTTTTTCAATATGTATATCCACGTTATTTTGTAGAGTTATTGGGTTAATTGGGTTTCTATCTATTTTTTGTATTTTAATAGGCTTTTTTGTTTCTGGTTTATTTTGTGGCTTATTAATTTTTTCTTCCTTTATTTCAGGGTTATCAAAATTAATATTATCTAAGGCTTTAATTTCTAAAGTGCTGTTTTTAGGTTTTATTAAAGAAATATTAGGTGCTTTTTTTGGAACTAAATCAGCTGAAAAGCTTACAAAATCCATATATTTTGTATTAATTTTTTTTACTCCATATGAACCAAAGTATTCATATTTATCCTTATTATCCAAAGTTTTTGGATAGTCAGGATAAGAAAAGTTCTTGAGAGTGTTATCAAAATTTACATTTCTATTAAAATCACCATTAAAAAATATTTGGTGTGAATATTCATTTGCATAAGTGTATATTCCTCCAGTAATTAAAAAAGAAATAAGTAAGCCAATTGAAAAGCTGATTTTTCTGTTGCTTTTCATACATCTTTTCAGATTTTTTTGCACGTTATATATTTTATCCATAATTCCCCCTTTTAGACGACATAGTACCTATAATATTAACATTGACAAGCGAAAAAGTCAATAAATATCGTTTTTTTTTTTTTTTTTGGAGAAATTTTCTACACAAAGATTAAAAAATATTTGAAATAAGAAAATTGAAAAGATTGAATACTATGTGTAAGAAGATGCAGTAATATATTCCATATTTTTTTTGTATGTTACCTAGATAATATCCTAATATGAAGGTATATACTATTTGAATGGGATTGATGTGTAATAGTGAAAAAAGTAGTGCTTGTAATATATTTGCATACTTTGTTTTTGTTTGCAGAAATGAAAAAATATAGCCTCTGAATAGGTATTCTTCAAAAATTGGGGCTAGTATTAATATATATATTAAAGGTATGTTTTTTGTAAGTTCATACATATGATATATATATGTACTACTGTTAATTGTTTTTAAGATAAAAAAAACAATTATTGAAAAAAATATAGTTTTAAAAAATTCTTTTATCATTTTATCACCTAAGATAGTATACTATATTACTCTACTTATGCCAAGGTTGATTTTTAAATGAAAAAATAGTAAAATTTAAAAGTGAAATAGAAAGGAATATTTATGAATAAATATGATGTAATTGTTGTAGGAGCAGGTCATGCAGGAATAGAAGCAAGTCTTGCTTGTGCAAGGCTAGGACTTAAGACGGGTCTTTTTACAATATATCTTAATACCATTGCTCTTATGAGTTGTAATCCATCAATAGGTGGGCCTGGTAAGAGTCATCTAGTATCTGAAATAGGGATGCTAGGGGGTCAAATGGCAAAGCACATAGATAAGTACAATCTACAATTAAAAAACTTAAATCATACAAAAGGACTTGCAGCTAGAATAATACGGGCTCAAGCAGATAAGTATGACTACAGGGTTAAAATGAGAGAAGTAGTTGAAAAACAAGAAAACTTAGATGTAGTGCAAGCTCATGTAATAGATTTAATAATACAAGATGGTAAAGTTTGTGGAGTAGTAGATAATTTAGGAGTAAGCTACAGTGCAAAAGCTGTAATATTGTGTACAGGAACATTTTTAGATGGGAAGTATATAATAGGGGATGTTAAGTATAGCTCAGGTAGAGCTGGTGAAGTTTCATCTGTTAGATTAGCTAGATCACTTGAAAAAGCAGGTGTAGTTCTTGATAGATATCAAACAGCAACACCACCTAGATTGCTAGAATCATCTATAGACTTTTCAAAGATGGAAAAATTAGAAGGTCAAGTTAAACCAAAATATTTTTCTTATGAAACTAAAGAAATACAAAAAGAAATGCAACCAACTTATCTTACATATACAACAAAAAAGACTATTGAAGTTGCAAAAGAACTATTAAAATACTCGCCTATAGTAACAGGTATAGTAAGTACAAAAGGTCCAAGACATTGTCCTTCATTAGATAGAAAGGTAATGAATTTTCCAGATAAATATGATCACCAAATATTCTTAGAAAAAGAATCAAATGAGAGTGATGAAATATATATTAATGGCTTTACAACAGCGATGCCACCTTTTGCACAAGAAAAGATGCTAAAGACTATATCAGGACTTGAAAATGCAAAGATAGTAAGATATGGGTATGCAGTAGAATATGACTATATCCCAGCAAATCAAGCTAAATATACACTAGAATCTAGAGTAGTAGAAGGCTTATACACAGCAGGGACTATAAACGGGACAAGTGGGTATGAAGAAGCAGCAGCTCAAGGTCTTATAGCTGGAATAAATGCAGCAAGAAAAATACAAGGTAAAAGTCCAATAATATTAAATAGGAATGATGCGTATATAGGGGTTATGATAGATGATATTATAACAAAGACAACACCAGAACCATATAGGGTTTTACCATCAAGAGCAGAGTATAGACTAACATTAAGACAAGATAATACTTTCTTACGTTTACTTGATGTATCAAAAGAAATAGGGTTATTACCCCAAGAAACTCTAGACTATTTAACAAAGTGTAAGGACTTAATAAATGAGGAAATATCAAGACTTAAGAGTATAAAGATATATCCAACTAAAGAAGTTAATGAAAAGTTAGATAATATTAAACATGGTGTAAGTATGTCATCACCTATGGATGCATTTTCATTTTTAGCAAGACAAGAAATAGATTATGCTAATCTTTGTCAGTTCATAGATACCAAAGACTTAGATGATATAGTTATAGAGCAAGTAGAGATAAATGCTAAGTACAGTGTCTTTATAGACCGTGAAAAAAAACAAATAGAAGAGTATAAGAAGCTAGAAAATATGAAAATACCTGAAGATATAGACTATACTAATATACAAGGATTGAGTAATATAGCAAAATCAAATCTTAATTATCAAAAACCTTCTAGTATAGCAAAAGCAACACGTATTAGTGGGGTGACATATAACGATATAGCAATACTTGTGGGGTATATTAATGGAATATTTAAAAACTAAATATGTTTTAAAATACAATATTAAGGATGTATATATAAATATATTAAAAACAAGAAAAGAAATAGTTTTTAGAAATAGTAGACTAATAGAAGTATACTTAAAAGAAGATAAGTATAATAAGATATCATACTTTATGGAAGATAGATACAAAAAGATAACAGTTGAGGTATTTTTAAAAGCAATTGATGATTTTACCACAAGTGTTGAGATAGCTTGTGAGTATAAAAGAAGATCGGTAGTATTAGATGTATTTTCGTTTTTAACAATAAATGTAAAAAATGAAATAGATGAATATATATTAAAACTAAAAAAGGAGTTGAAGTCAATGAAATTTGATTACAAATATACTAAAAATGAAATAGTAGAACATGAAATTGATGCATTAAGACCATTTGCTAAAACAGCTATGGAGATATTAGAAGAAGGTAAAGGACAAGGGAATGACTTTTTAGGTTGGATAGACTTACCTAAAGATTATGACAAAGAAGAATTTGAAAGAATAAAAAAAGCTAGTGAAAAGATAAGAAGCGATAGTCAAGCATTAGTTGTAATAGGTATAGGAGGATCATATTTAGGTGCAAGAGCAGCTATTGAATTTCTATTACCAACTTACTACAATCAAGTTAAAAAACCTGAAATATACTTTGTTGGAACAAGTATAAGTCCTAACTATTTACACGATATAGTAGAATTGGTAAAAGATAAAGACTTCTCAGTAAATGTAATATCTAAATCAGGAACAACAACAGAACCAGCAATTGCATTTAGAGTATTTAAGAAAATGTTGGAAGAAAAATACGGATTAGAAGGAGCTGCAAAGAGAATATATGCAACAACAGATAAGAAAAAAGGTGCATTAAAAACATTAGCAGACAAGAAAGGTTATGAAACATTTGTTGTACCAGATAATATAGGTGGAAGATTTTCAGTATTAACAGCAGTTGGTCTATTACCTATTGCAGCAGCTGGTATAGATATAGATATGTTAATGAAGGGTGCATATGATGCAAGTGTTGATTACAAGAAAGAAAATAATGATGCAATGACTTATGCGATAATTAGAAACATCCTATATAGAAAAGGTAAGACTATGGAAATATTTGTAAACTATGAACCAAGATTACACTATGTTTCTGAATGGTTAAAACAATTATTTGCAGAATCAGAAGGTAAGGACTTTAAAGGAATTTACCCAACATCAGCAGACTTTTCTACTGACTTACACTCAATAGGACAATCTATACAAGAAGGTAGAAGACAAATGTTTGAAACTGTAATTTCAATTAATACACCTGAACATGATGTATTAATTGAAAAAGATGATGAAGACTTAGATGGATTAAACTACTTAGCAGGTAAATCTATGGACTATGTTAATAAGATGGCATGTAAAGGAGTCACATTAGCACACTTTGACGGAGATGTACCAGTAATAGATATACAAATAGAAAAAGCAGATGCATATAACTTAGGATATCTATTCTACTTCTTTGAAAAAGCAGTTGGAATTTCAGGATACATGAATGGTATAAATCCATTTAATCAACCTGGTGTAGAAGCATACAAGAGAAATATGTTTGCATTACTAAAAAAACCAGGATATGAAGAACAAACTAATGCAATATTTAAAAGATTAGACGAGGAGTAAATTAATGCAGTTGTACATTCTAAAGGAAAATAAGCCATATAAGCAAGTAGAGCTAAAGGGTAATAATGGAATATATGTGTATAAGGCTGAAAAAATTGAGGGAGGATCATATTCATTTTACATTAATGATGGAATGAAGACTTTAAGTGTGGTTTATTCTCACACTGCTCCATTTGTAAATATATTTGAAGCATATCTACAAGAAAATACAAGACCTAAACCAATAACAGGGTTTTGGCGTGGTATGGATGTATTAATAACAATAGATATGAATAATTTAAAGTTCAAATTAAAAAAGACTAAATTTACACGGTTTGTAACAAAGTTTGGTGAAAAGATAAACGATGTAGCAATAGCTGGTACTTTTAATAATTGGACACCAGAAACAAATTCCTGTGTTATTAAAAGTGATACAGAGGTAGAAACTGTATTAGATTTAGACAATGGATATTATGAGTATAAGTTTTTAATTAATGGAAAATTCGAAAGTGGTGATAATAGAAAATTAATAGTTGGAGAAAATGGTAATCTTTTTCCAAAAGGACAATTAGGAACAGGTGTTTTCTCATTCTTACCTATAGAAAACATTTCCAATATTAAAGCTATTTCTTATGATATTAACAAGATATCAAATATTGAATATGAATTTACTCTAAGAACACAGTTAATGGATGTACAAAGAGCATATATATGTTTAAAAGATAAAGAAACTAAGTTAGAACTAGTAAAAGAGTTAGAAAGATTTAGTGATTACACAAATCATTTTGACTTCTTTAAAAGACTAATAACTTTTAGTGACGATTTATTTAAGTATGACCTAGTTTTTATACTAGAAGATGGGCCTAAAAAAGCCTACTTTGATGGTAAAACATTAGAGTATAAAAGAAAAGAAGAAAATATATTATTCACTAAAAATACTGTAACTAATTTCTTCTATATCCCATCATGGACGAAAGAAGCTATATGGTATAACATATTCCCAGAAAGATTCTATAATGGTGATACCTATAACGACCCAATATTTAATGAGTTGGGTCCAGAAAGTTTTTCTATAAACAATCTGCATGAGTATAAGTTTGAAAAGGAATATAAGTGGAGAAAAAATAACATACAATTATCTAAGTTTGACAGAAATAGATGGACTTCAGACTTTAGTGATAAAACAAGATGGGAAAAAATAGGAGAGCAAGACTTATCATATGATTTAAAATATGCTCGTATGTATGGTGGAGATTTACAAGGAATAAAAGAAAAGATACCGTATTTAAAAGATTTAGGTATAAATGCTATTTGGTTAAATCCAGTATTTTATTCATATCAAAATCATAAATATGGAGCAAATGATTTTAGACATATATCACCTGATTTTGGAACAATTAGAACTACTGGATCAAAACATGGTGTATTTGTTAGCGATAATCAAAAAACATATGTTGAAGTATTAGGAATAAACGCAAAACACAATTCAGAATTAAAATTACTTGAAGTAAATTTAGTTGGTGAGAATAAAGGTATGAATGGATATCTTGAAACAGATGATCCATCAAGTTGGGTCTGGACAGAGTCAGACTTGATAATGGTAGATTTAATAAAAGAATTACATAAAAATGGAATCAGAGTAATATTTGATGGTGTATTTAATCATAGTAGTGAAAGACACTGGAGCTTTAATTTAGCTATGGCACAAGGACCTGATTCAAAGTATGCTAAGTGGTATAAGAATATTGACTTTACAAACTATAAGCCCATAACAGATGATATGAGTGAAGAAGAAGCATACAAGACATTGATGTATAATAAGGATAATTTATCATACACTTGTTGGGCAGGATTTAAAACTTTACCAGAATTTGATTCATTTAATGTTGAATACAAAGAATACATATTCAATATTGTAATGAAGTGGATGCTAGGACCTGATGGAAAGGCTGATGATGACTTTACAGTTGATGATGGTATAGATGGATTTAGATTAGATGTACCAGGTTGCCTTGAAAATCAAGACTTTTGGAAGGAATTTAGACAAGTAGTTAAAGGTTGTAAAAAAGATTCATACATTACTGGGGAAGTTTGGAATAATGCAGGAGATGATGTGTCTAGTGGTGAAAAATTTGATGCTGTAATGAACTATGAATGGTTAAAGGCAGTTATTGGATTTTTCATAAACCAATCAGATTTAGGTGGTCCAAGTTATAGACTAAAACCTACAGACTTTTTCAATGAATTAAGAGAAAAAAGAACATGGTATCCATATCAAGCATTACAAGCTATGCAAAATTTAAATGGTTCTCATGATACTGATAGACTTTACTCAAGAATTGTAAATGATAGAATAGGACGTGACCTCGAAGAAGGAAAACAACTAGAAAAAGGATATAACGGTATAAGACCAGACTTGGCATCTAATTATCATCCTAATACGACTATAGATTGGTTGCATTCTAAAATTAAACCAAAACAAATACTAAAATTAATCTCAGTATTCCAAATGACTTATGTTGGAGCTCCAATGATATATTATGGAGATGAAGTTGGAATGTGGGGAGCTACAGACCCTTATTGTAGAAAGCCTATGCTATGGGATGAATATATGTATGATGATGAAAAGAATCCTTCATATATTAATAAGGGTGAAGTATATGAGCAAAAACCAGACTTAGAGTTATTTGGTTGGTATAAGAAGATTATTGCAATAAGAAATAATAATAAGGTTTTAGTTTATGGTAAGTTTAAGGAACTTTTAGTTATTGATGAACAAAATATAATAGGATATGAAAGATATGATAAAAAAGTTTCTATTATAACAGTAATAAATAATTCATTTGAAAAGCAAAAAGTAGAATTTAAAACTTATCACAAAAATCAAGAATTTTTAGACTTACTAACAAATAATAAGATAAAGACAAAACTAGAAGGTGAAATGGAATTAGAACTTCTTCCAAAAACAGCTGTAATACTTAAATTAAATAAGGAGTTAAATATATGATAAATAAACAAGAAATAAGAAATGATCTATATCACGCAGTAAACGGACAATGGTTAAAAACAGCCAAAATACCTAATGATAGACCAACTACAGGTGGATTTATGGATTTAGTTTTAGATATAGAAGACAAATTAATAAAAGATTTTGATAATCTTCAACCTAAAACAAAGGGTATGGAACAGTTTATAAAATACTATAACATGACAAAAGACTTTGAAACACGTAATAAAAATGGTATAAGTGATGTAAAAAAATATATAGAAAAACTAGAAAGCATAAAGAGCATAAAGGATTTAGAAAATATAAATAAAGAATGGATCTTTAAAGGTTTACCTTTACCATATTCATTTTACGTTACAGCCGATATGGCAGATGCTACAAGAAATGTACTTTGGCTTGATATACCAAGTATAATACTACCTGAAAAGGGATATTATGAAGAAGGTAATGAAGAAGCAAAAAGATTATTAGACATATATGGTAAAATGCTATATAAGTTACTAGATATATTTGGTTATTCTAAAGAAGAACAAGATAAATTAGTGGATGATACATTTAAATTTGATAGAATGATGGCACAATATATTAAGACTTCTGTAGAATTAGCTGATTATCCAAAGAGTAATAATCCAAGAACACAAGAAGAAGTAAATAAGTATTCTGAATTTTTAAATTTTGAAAAGATTGTTAATGATATTATAGGTCAAACACCAGATAAAATAGTAGTTTGTGAACCTAAATTCTATGAAAACTATAATCTTTTCTTAAATGAACAAAATATTGAACTAATAAGAAGCTGGTTAATAACAAGATTAATAGTTTCACTTAAGTCTTATCTAACAGAAGATATACGTCAAATAGGTGGTATGTATAAGAGGGCCTTATCAGGAACTAAGGAAGAAATGAGTGTTGCAAAATATGCATATTACCTATCAACAGATATGTTCTCAGAAATAGTAAGTGTATACTATGGTGAAAAATATTTTGGTAAAAAAGCCAAAGAAGATGTGTACAATATGGTTAAAAGTATGATATCTGTATATGAAAAAAGACTTAAAGAAAATACATGGTTAGAAGATGAAACAAAAAAATATGCAGTTAAGAAGTTAGAAACATTAAATATATTAGTAGGATACCCAGATAAATATGATGAAGTTTATGATAAATTAGTTGTAGATGAAAAAGAAAGTTTCTTTAATAACACAATGAGATTTTCAAAAATTATGGCAGAGCATGAATATGCTAAGTGGAATACAACTGTTAAAAAACTAGAATGGGGTATGAGTTCTAATACTGTAAATGCATACTATAACCCATCTGTAAATCATATATGCTTCCCAGCAGCAATACTTCAAGCCCCATTTTATAGCCTAACTCAAACAAAGAGTGAAAATTATGGTGGTATAGGTGCTGTTATAGGTCATGAAATATCACATGCTTTTGATAACAATGGAAGTCAATTTGATGAAAATGGTAATTTAAAGAATTGGTGGACAAAAAAAGACTATGAAACTTTTGATGAAAAAGCAAAAGCAATGATAGACTTATTTGATGGAATAGAGTTTTCTGGCGGTAAGATAAATGGTAAGTTAACTGTATCTGAAAATATAGCAGATGCAGGAGGATTAAGCTGTGCATTAGAAGCTTTAAAAAATGGTGGAGAGTATAACTTGGAAGAATTTTTCATAAATTGGGCTAAGGTATGGAGAATAAAGGCTAAAAAAGAATACTTAGACTATGTTATAAAAGTAGATGTACATGCACCAGGAGAATTAAGAGCTAATATACAACCTAGAAATTTAGATGACTTCTATAAGACATTTAATGTAGAAGAAAATGATAAGATGTATTTAGAAAAGAAAAAAAGAGTTAATATTTGGTAAGGAGATGTATGGATTTAATAGAAGCTATTAAAAATAGGAAGTCTATAAGAAAGTTCACAGATGAGAGTATAAAAAAAGAAGATTTAGAAGAAATAATAGAGGTAGCAAGAAGAGCTCCAAGTTCAGTTAATGGACAACAAATAAGCTTGGTATATACTACTGATAAAAATATAATAGAAAAAATTGCACATTTAAGTGGAGGTCAAGCACAAATAAGAGACTGTTCGTGCTTTATAACCCTAATAGGAGATTACTATAGAGACAAAGTTTATCTAGAATCTGTTGGCAAAGAATTAACAGAGGATATACAAAGATTACGTGAAGTTGCTATGGTAGATGCAGGTATTATGGCTTTAACAATTAACTATGTTGCAATGGCAAAGGGTTATGGTTGCACTATTATAGGTGGAGTTAAAGATAATCCTGAACAAATAGCAGAGTTGTTAAATTTACCTGAAAATACTATAGTAGCATTAGGTATAACAATAGGTGTACCAACAAAAGAAAGTTTAGAAGGTACATTAAAACCAAGAATAAAAAAAGAAGCTTTTGCTATGGAAGATAAGTATAATAAAGAAGTACAAGTAAATGCTGTTAAAGATTATGAAAAAGTTTTAGATAAATGGTTTAAGGATATAAATGTTGAACAACCACTTTTTGGGGATGTAATTAGTAGATTTTATTCTAAATAGAAAGGTGTAAAATGCAAGAAAGATACGAATTGAACAAAAATTTAGCACAAATGCTAAAGGGTGGAGTAATAATGGATGTGTCTACTCCAGAACAAGCAAAAATTGCAGAAAGGGC
The DNA here is from genome assembly GCF_014892235.1 of Sneathia sp. DSM 16631. Taxonomy (NCBI): domain Bacteria; kingdom Fusobacteriati; phylum Fusobacteriota; class Fusobacteriia; order Fusobacteriales; family Leptotrichiaceae; genus Sneathia; species Sneathia sp. DSM 16631. Next base: position 20,820 of record NZ_JADBHL010000015.1, read on the forward strand.
TGGAGCTTGTGCTGTAATGGCATTAGAAAGAATACCAGCAGATATACGTGCAGTTGGTGGAGTAGCTCGTATGAGTGATCCGTATATGATAAAAGGGATTCAAGAAGCCGTTTCAATACCTGTAATGGCTAAGGCTAGAATTGGACATTTTGTAGAAGCACAAATATTAGAAGCAATAGAAATAGACTATATTGATGAAAGTGAAGTTCTATCACCAGCAGATGATAGATTGCATATAAACAAGAGAAAGTTTAATGTTCCTTTTGTTTGTGGTGCAAAAGATTTAGGTGAAGCATTAAGAAGAATAAATGAAGGTGCTTCAATGATAAGAACTAAAGGAGAACCTGGTACAGGAGATGTTATACAAGCTGTAAGACATATGAGAAAGATGAATGAAGATATAAGAAGAATACAAGGTATGACAGAAGATGAACTATACTTTGCAGCAAAAGAATTAGAAGTACCATATGACTTAGTAGAATACGTACATAAAAATGGTAAGTTACCAGTAGTAAACTTTGCTGCAGGTGGAATAGCAACTCCAGCAGATGCTGCACTTATGATGCAATTAGGAGCAGAAGGTGTCTTTGTTGGATCAGGAATATTTAAATCAGGAGATCCAGAAAAAAGAGCTAAGGCTATAGTTGAAGCTGTTACAAATTATGATAAACCAAAGATATTAGCTAAAATATCTGAAAATTTAGGACAAGCAATGGTAGGTATAAACGAAGAAGAAATAAAGGTATTAATGGCTGAAAGAGGTAAATAGAATGGTAATAGCAGTATTAAGCCTTCAAGGTGCATTTATAGAACATGAAAATATGCTAAAAAAAATAGGTGTAGATTGTTTTGAAATAAGAAACAAAGAAGACTTATCAAGACCTTTTGATGGCTTAATTTTACCAGGTGGTGAAAGCACTACCATGGGTAAATTATTACATGATTTAGATTTGTTTGATACATTGAAAAAAAGAATAGAAGATGGATTATGTGTTTTTGGAACTTGTGCTGGAATGATACTTTTAGCTAGAAAAATAAATAATGATACAAGAGTTCATTTTGGCTTAATGGATATTGAAGTTAAAAGAAATGCATACGGTAGACAATTAGGTAGCTTTAAAACAGTTGAAGAATTTAAAGGTATAGGTAAGGTACCTATGGTATTTATTAGAGGACCGTATGTAGAAAGAGTTAGTGAAAATGTAGAAGTTTTATCTACAGTTAATAATAATATTGTTGCAGTTAAGCAAAACAATATGTTAGTAACTGCATATCATCCAGAATTAACAGATGATACAAGAGTACACGAGTACTTTATTTCTATGATTAAGAAAACAAAAAATGGAGATGAAAAATTAAAATGAAGAAGTTTATTTTAGCTTTATTTTTAGCTTTTCAAATTTTTTCATATTCAAAAGAATTTAGAATTATGACATATAACATATATGGAGGGAGATTAACTAATCCTAAGGAAATATCAGATGGTATAAAAAAATATGAACCAGACTATATTGCACTGCAAGAAGTTGATAAAAATACTATAAGAAGTAGCTTTAAAGATTTTACTAAAGAAATGGCAGATAATTTGGGGTATAAGTATTACTATTTCCAAAAAGCATTGGATTATCAAAATGGAGAATTTGGAATATCAGTTATTTCGAAGTACCCTATAAAAAATCTATATATTCATGAATTACCATCAACTGGAGCTGAAAAAAGACAAGTGATAGTTACTAAACTTAATGATTCATTATGTATAGTGAATACGCATTTAGGCTTTGGTGATGATAATAAGAAACAAGTTTTAGACCTATTAAAAGTAATAGACTATGTGCCTGGTGAAGAAAAGATTGTATGTGGTGATTTTAATTTAACACCAGATACACAGGAGTATAATGAAATCTGCAAGGAATATATTGATACATATAATGAAAAATCTGAAAAAAGAATAGACTATATTTTTCTAAAAAAAGGTGAAAATATAAGCATAGATGAAGCGAAATTTGTGAATGTAAAAAACGATAAAGGGGAAGAATTATCAGACCACAGACCATATATTGTTAAGTTGAATATAAAACATGATATTGATAAAAATCAACAAAAATAAACAAACACTAAAAAATATATAAAAAAATACTATTGAAATACCATACACTTTTATGATAGAATTATCTCACATAACTAAATTAGGGGGTAATGATTTGAAAAAGTTTTTTAAAAGTGCTATGGTATTTTCTTTAATAACATTAGCAATATCATGTGGACCTGGTAAGAGAAGATCAGAATTAGGTCTACAAAAACAAGAATTTAAGTTCCCACAAATTTATGAGTCTAAAGAAAAGGCAATAAAAGGTGGAACATATAAAGTGGCAGTAGTTAGCCAATCACCTATGAATGGAATATTCTATGGTCTATTAATCGATTATGTTACAGATTCATATTTTGAAGGACCTATAGCAGCGCCCTTATTCGTAAATGACCATGACTTTATGACAGGAGATAGAGGACTTGCTAAAACTGATATTGATGTGGATAATAAGGTAGTTACAGTAACTTTAAGAGATAATTTAAAGTGGGATGATGGGCAACCATTAACTATTGATGACTATATTTTCACATATGAAGTTATAGGTAACAAAGAATATACTGGTACAAGATATGATGATAGTTTAAGACAAGTAATAGGTATGGAAGAATATCACCAAGGTAAGGCTGATAAAATTTCTGGATTAGAAAAAGTTAATGATACAACTTTAAAAATTCACTTAAATGAAGTAAGTCCAGCTGTATACTATAATGGTGGGGGTATATTACCAGCTATTATGCCAAAACATCATTTACAAGATGTAGCAGTAAAAGATTTAATGAAGTCTGAAAAAGTTAGATTACATCCAGTTGGAGCAGGACAATACAAGGTTAAACAAGTAATACCTGGTGAAAGTGTTGAATACGTTCCAAATGAAAATTACTATAAAAAAGAGGATATACCTCAAGTTAATAATATGATAATTAAAATATTACCTGATTCAGCAGTATTAGCATCAATGAAAGCAGGAGAATATGATTCATATATTCAAGTATCACCAGATCTATATACAGAATACAAAGATTTAAACAATCTAGTTATTTTAGGTAGACCAGCTATATCTTATTCATATTTAGGATTTAATTTAGGACATTTTGATCCTAAAAAAGGTGAAAATATAACTAATACAAATGCTAAGTTATATGATATTAATTTAAGAAAAGCTATAGGATATTCTATTAATGCAGAAGAAATTATATCAAGCTTCTATAATGGACTAAAAGAACGTGCAAACGGTGTAATACCTCCAGCATTTGAAAAAGTACATGAAAAGAATGCTAGATACACATACAATCCAGAAAAGGCAAAAGAAATACTAGATAAAGCAGGATACAAAGATGTTGATGGAGATGGAATTAGAGAAGATAAGAATGGTAAACCATTAGAAATACACCTAGCAATGGCAGCAAGTGGTGAAATAGCAGAGCCATTAGCACAAAAAGTTATACAAGACTGGAAAAAAGTAGGATTAAACGTTACTTTATCTGGAGGAAGATTAATAGAAGGAAATAGCTTCTTTGAAAAGATTAAGGCTAATGATAAAGATATAGATATGTGGCTTGCAGGATGGTCAGTAGGAACAACATTAGACTTAAATGGAATATATTCAAGAAAATCACCATTTAATGTTGCTCGTATATCAACACCTGAGAATGATGAATTAATCTTAAAGACAAATTCATTACAAGCAACAAAAGATCCTAACTTTAGAATACAAGCTATAAGAGAATGGGAAGAAAATTATATGAACAATGTATTAGGATATTTCCCATTATGGGTAGGATATGAATTATTCCCAATTAATAAGAGAGTTAAATATTCAAGTTGTCTATATGATGATAGTGGAATAAAAACACCTCATCCAACAGCATTAACAACAATGGAAACTATCTCAGCAAAATAAGCATCATTTCGATGCTTATTTTTTTATACATTAATTTTACTTATGTAAACATAAAAAAAATATATTTTACAAAAATAAAAAAAGGTGTATATGTACTGACCCCAAAAAGTTGGACAAATAATTTAACTTACTAATAAGGATTGATTTCTGTAAGAAGCAGGAGTTAAT
>NZ_JADBHL010000016.1:0-23363 GCF_014892235.1 Sneathia sp. DSM 16631
ACATACCGAACCTAGAAGTTAAGCCTGTAAACGCCTACAATACTCAGTAATGGGGAAGATTGGTAACTGCCAAGTTTTATTAATTTGGTGACTTAGCTACAGAGATACACCTAGTTACATACCGAACCTAGAAGTTAAGCCTGTAAACGTCGAAAATACTAGTAATTTGGGAAGATAGATAGTTGCCAAATTTTTTTTATTTGGAGGTTTTTATGGATAAATTAAGCTCATATTTAAGTTTAGATTTAATAAAACTTCATCTTAATGCGAATACAAAAGAAGAAATGTTAAAGGAAATGGCTTTACTTGTAAAGGATAAAGTTACTAATTTTGATAAATTTTATGAAGCTTTATTAGATCGTGAAAGTGCAGGTTCAACTGCGATGGAAAATGGGTTATGTATACCGCATACAAGAAATAGTTATGTAAAAGAATTCTGTATAGCTGTAGGTACAAAAGAAGAAGGAATAGATTGTAGTTCAATAGATGGTAAGAAATCAACAGTATTCTTTTTAATAATTAGTAATGATAAGACTAAGTTAGAACATTTAGATGCTCTAGTAAAGATTAGTAGAGTAGTAAATGATGAGATAGCAACCATGGTATTATCTTCAACTAAGTCAAAAGAGGGATTTATAGAGTTAATAAAGAAATTAGAATTAAGATGACAATTTTATTGTCATTTTTTTTAAAGGAGAGTTATGTATTTACATTATGATATGGATTGTTTTTTTGCTTCAATTGAAATGAGAGATAACCCCAAATTAAGAACAGTTCCTTTAGCAGTAGGAAATCATGTTGTAGCAACTTCAAACTATATTGCAAGAAAGTATGGAGTACATTCAGCAATGCCCATTAATATTGCTAAAAAAATGTGTCCAAATTTAGTTGTTGTTGACTCAAGAGTTGAGTACTATATCCAAGTAGCAAATTGCATGCAAAAGAAGATAAAGGAAAAATTTGGTAGTGCAGTATTTTTATCTTGTGATGAAGGATACATACAATTTTTTGATAAGGATATTGAAGGATTTTGCAAAAGATTTAAGGAATATATATACAATAATTTTAAACTATCTGTATCAGTTGGTGTAGGGTTTAATAGGATAGTTTCAAAAATTGCAAGTGAGTGTAATAAGCCGAATGGGATCTTTATACTAAACACTAAAGATAAATTTATAGACTACATTTATGATAAGAGTATAAGTATATTTCCAGGGATAGGTTCTAAGACATTTGAAATATTTTATCAATCTAGAATTGTATATACAAAAGATATATATGAGAAATCGAAAGAACAACTACAAAAATTAGTTGGTAAGACAAGAGGCTCACAAATATTTGATATGGTTAGAGGTAACGATGATAGTATATATGATATATGTAATATTGAAAGTTCTATTAGTAAAGAATCAACATATTATCCTTTTCTTTCTAGTGAGCATGAAAAACAAAAAGAATTAAAAATATTATGTGATGAAATTAAAGAAGAAATACGTAAGAAGAAAGAGTATCCATTGTGTATAACCTTGAAAGTAAGGAATCAGGATTATGAAACATTTACAAAAAGTAAGACATTTAATTCGCCAATTACGGAAAATAGTGATATACTATTAATAACTAGGGAAATGCTTAGAACACTTGATATATATAGGATAAGGTTATTAGGAATTAGTATTTCTAATTTCAGTAGTGTAAAGTATGAATATCTTAAATTGTTTGGAGATTAGTATGGATTTTTACAGAAGATTAATAATTAAAATATTAGATAAGAGCCTTGTTGGATGTGATGATAAAGTTTTAAAGAAATTAAAACAAGGCTATGATTTAAATCAAGAAGAGATGAGATATCTAGAAGAATTATTAGATATATTATAGGAGGAGAGAGAATATGAATATTGAAAAGCTATACCCTGAAAGAGTATTTCACTATTTCTTAGAAATTTCAAAAATACCAAGAGGATCAGGAAATGAAAAACAAGTTAGTGACTATTTGGTAGATTTTGCTAAAAAACACAATCTATTTGTTTATCAAGATGAAAACAACAATGTATTAATCAGAAAACCTGCTACAAAGGGTTATGAAAAGTACAAGTCTATTTGTATACAAGGTCATATGGACATGGTTTGTGAAAAGAATAAGGATGTAGACTTTGACTTTGAAAAACAAGGTATAAATGTCATGGTTAAAGACGGATTTTTAACTGCTGATGGTACAACACTAGGAGCAGATAATGGAATTTCTATGGGTATGACATTGGCAATACTTGAATCTAATGAAATTAAACACCCAAAATTAGAAATATTAATTACAACTGATGAAGAAGTAAGCATGAAGGGTGCAGAAAACTTTGATGTTACAAAATTAGAATCAGAAATTTTAGTGAATATAGACAGCGAAGAATATGGTTCAATTTATGTAAGCAGTGCTGGATGTTCAAGAGTTAGAACTTTCCTAGAATTAGAAAATGAAGGAATATCATTAAAAGATAATATCTATGAAATAGAAGTAAAAGGGTTAAATGGTGGACATAGTGGTGCTGATATACATGAAAATAGGGCAAATGCTATTAAGATATTAAATGAGGTAATAAGAAGGGTGTCTGTAATGGCAGATGTTAGATACATTAGCATAGACTGTGGAAGCAAAAACAATACTATACCAAGAGAAGGTGTGGCATATATAGTAGCAGATACAAGCTTAGAAAAAGTTAGAGAATATGTTAGTCTTGCAATGGACTCATTAAATTATCAATATGTAAAGACAGATAATAATATGTGTGCCATAGTAGAAAAGAAGGAATATAGCGGGCAAAAGCAATTAACAGAAAAGGCTACTAGAAAGTTATTAAGATATATTGAAGGATATTTAACAGGAGTTATACGTTTCTCAAAAGAAATAGAAGGATTAGTTCAAACATCACTTAATTTAGGTATAATTGATACTAAAGAAGATGGAAGCAAGAAGATTGTTACAATCAATTCATTAGTTAGAAGTGGTGTAACATATGAACAACAAGAACTATGCAAATATTTAGTTAACTATGGTGAAAAATATGACAGTAAGTCTATAATCGACGATAGTTGTAATCCATGGGAATACAAGAAAGATTCAAAGATTAGAGACTATTTCGCAAGAATTTTTGAAGAACAAACAGGTAAAAAACCTAAAATTGCTGCAATACATGCAGGACTTGAATGTGGAATATTCTCAGAAAAGAATCCTAAATTAGATGTAATTTCTATAGGACCAGATATTAAAAATCCACATACACCAGATGAAAGAATGAGCATAGATGCAGTTAAACAAACATATGAATACTTATTAAAAGCTTTAGAGGAATATACAATTGATTAATATAGACGGAATAGTTGTAGTAGAAGGTAAAGATGATAAAACAGCTGTAAGTCGGGTTATACACCCAGATAATATATATATATTAAATGGTATGAGTGGTGCAAATCAAAAGAAAATAGATGATTTGAAAAGATTAGCGAAGAATAACAAGATATATATATTAACAGATCCCGACTTTGCAGGTAAAAAGATAAGGGAAAAGATTAAAGAAAATATACCTACTGCAATTGATATATATGCAAGTAAGTATCTTGCAACAAAAAAAGGTAATGTTGGAATAGAGAATATGTCAGAAGATGATATATTAGACCTATTTCAAAATATACATGAAAAGAAGAATAATAAGGAATATATTTTTAGCTTAAATGATATACTAGATAATGGTTTGAATAATAGGGTGAAAAGAGAACTATTAGGAGACTTGTTGTCTATAGGGTATTGTAACAACAAGAAATTGGTTAAGCTACTTAATATATTGAATATTTCAAAAAAAGATTTTGATGATGCAGTAAAAAAGACTAATGAAATGTATATTTTCAAGACAAAAAATGCAGCAATATTCGGTAAATTTTTCCCAGTACACAAGGGTCATGTTTGGTTCATTAAACAAGTCGCAAGATATTGTAGAGAGCTATATGTCTTTGTGTGCGAAGAAACATTAAGGGATAAGGCATTAAATGAAAAGTCAAAATTACCTGATTTAAGTATAAAAGACAGAATAAGATTTTTAGAACAAGAATTAAAGGGTTACAAAAACATACATATATTGAAATTAAATGAAGACGGAATAGAACCATATCCCAATGGATGGGAAGGTTGGACTAAAAGGGTGTATGAAAAAATTAAAGAATGTAATATATCATTAGACTGTGTATTTACAAACGAAACACAAGATAAAGAAAATTATGACAAATATTTTGATATACCAGCATACTTAATTGATCCTAAAAGAGAGGGCTATTCAATATCATCTACGATGATAAGAAATGATCCAACAAAATATATTGAATATATGCCAAATAGTGTGAAAAAGTGGTATACAAAGAATAAAGGGAGATAAAATGAAAAAATTACTTTTAGCTACATTAGCACTAACTAGTGTAATCACATTTTCAGAAACTATTCACCAAATACAAGGTGTAACACATACATCACCATATAATCAAAAAATGGTTAAAAATGTAAGGGGTATAGTTACAGCTGTTGTAAAAGATGGATTCTATATGCAAAGCAGAAAATTTGATAGAAATATTAAGACATCAGAAGGAATTTATGTAGAAAGCAAGAACTTACCTAATGTTGGAGAATATGTAAGTGTAAATGGTATGGTTTATGAAAAACAATTTGGTAGACCTAGTGAATCAGAATTAACAGTTACGAGTATAAAGGCGGGGGATGACATTAAGGTAATATCAAAAGGTAATAAGGTTAAAGCTGTTAGTATAGATCCAAGAAAAGTTCCTATGAAAGTATATGTAGGTAAATTTCATGAAAAGTTAAATCCTAAAAAGAATGCAATGGATTTTTATGAATCATTGGAAGGAATGTTAGTAAAAGTACATAAGCCATTAATTACAGGAGCAGATGAAGATAGAGGAGAAGTTTGTGTAGTTCCTGAATATGGAAAGTATGTTAAAGATAAGACAAATCATGGTGGTGTTAGATACACTTACAAAAACGAACAAACACAAAGAATTCTAATTAAGAGTGAATTATTCAAATTATCACAAGGTAAAAGATATGAAGGTAAATACATTGATCCTTCATTTACACCAAATCCTGGAGACAGATTTTCTAGAGATATACAAGGTGTACTTACATACGATAAGTCAAATTACAAATTAATAAATACTAGTCCTTTACCTAAGATAAAAGATGGAAAGATAAAAAGGGATAAATTAAATATTAAGTATGATAAGAATAAATTAAGTATTGTTTCATACAATATTGAAAACTTCACAATAGCAGACGGTGGACAAAAAAGAGTAGATGTACTTGCAAAACAAGTTCGTGACGATTTACATACGCCAGATATATTAGGACTTGCAGAAGTAGGTGACAATGATGGTGGTAATGTAACATCAAAAGTTGTAAGTGCTGATAAGGTATTAGACGCAATAGTAGAAGGAATAAAGAAAGCTACAGGCGTAGAATACAAATGGTTAAGTGCTGATCCAGAAGATGGAAAAGATGGAGGTTGGCCTGCTATGCATATTAGAAATGCCATCCTATACCGTACTGATAAATTAGAATTACCATACTTTAAACAAGGTGACTCTAAAGTTGATACAGAAATAAAGGAAGGAAAGCTAACATTTAATCCTGGAAGATTAGGTAACAACAAAGAATTCTATAAAGATGTTAGAAAATCATTAGTAGCACATCTAGTTTTAAAAGATAGTAAGAAGGATGTATTTATTGTAGTAAATCATTTGAAATCAAAGAGATTTGATGACAAGATTTATTCTAAAAATCAACCAGTTAAGAGAAAATCTGAAGACTTAAGAATACCTGAAGGTAAATATGTTGGACAATTCTTAAAAGAAATTAATAAGCAAAAACCTAATGCAATAATATTGTCAATGGGAGATATGAATGACTTTGAATTTTCACCAACACTAAAGGCTATGAAAACAAACTTAATGGTAAGTGCTGTTGAAAGTTTACCTAAAAACCAAAGACACACATATGTTTATCAAGGAAATTCACAAGTATTAGATAATCTATTAGTTAACAAAAAATATGCAAAAGGGATGAAAGTTGATATTTTAAATATTAATTCAGAGTTCACAATATCACAAGGATACTTTAGTGATCATGATCCTGTATATATGCAAATTAATGTAAAATAGGTAGAAATACAAGATGATACAGAAACTCTGTCGTTTGAGTAGGGAAAAGATCATCTAATAAGAGAAGGGACAAAAGAAATTTTAAATGGATTAGGTCTAAAATTCGGCATAGTCGTTAAATATCGGCTATGCCGTTTTTGCAAAATAAAATAAAAAAATTCATAAATTTATACTATAATTTTGCTATATTTTTGAAAATGATAAAGGAGATGCGAATGATACTTCCAGAAGAAATAAAACGACTCAGAATACGCTGTTTTCTAACACAGGAAGATTTTGCTAAGAAATTAGGTGTGGCATTTTCTACTGTAAATCGTTGGGAACAAGGCAAATCAAAACCGAACCTTGTTGCGATAAAAAGAACGCATGGCTAGACTATAAAGTTGGAGGGAAAAATAATGGTTGATACAAAGAAAGAACAGGAACGTGATGAACTCCATCGAGCAATATGGGCAATTGCAGATGAACTGCGTGGTGCTGTTGATGGATGGGATTTTAAGAATTATGTTCTTGGCACAATGTTCTATCGCTATATATCAGAAAATCTGACAAGCTATATTAATAATGGAGAAATTGAAGCAGGAAACACAGAATTTGATTTTGCACAGATGTCAGATGAAGATGCTGAAGAAGCAAGAGAAGGACTTGCAGAAGAAAAAGGATTTTTCATTCTTCCAAGCTAACTCTTCGCTAATATAAATAGGTTTATGAATTTTGAACTAAATATTCATATTATTAATTTTTTTATTAAAAGGCTAAGCAGCATTAAAAATAGTGAATGAGATGATTCAATATTAGATAAATAATCTTTGTTCGATCTAATCTTATGTATATACAATCTTCGTAGTTTGAGTGTATATCAATCAGCATACTTGATAAAATCCGAATATTATAGTATACTACAGCTAATATTAAAAGGAAAGGTGGGAAAATTGTGAAGTTATTTCTTCAAATGTCTCCATCGGTAACTGCCAAGGCACAATGTGTTTGCAGTCAATTTTTGATTGTCTAAAAAATTAAACATTTTGAAAGGAGAAATAATGGGAACAATAGTATCCGCTTTATTAGTTTTTGTCTCTACATCAATTGACTATTTAGTTGTTTTAACTATTTTATTCGCCAGTCAAGGCAAGAAAGGTTTGAAATCAATTTATGCAGGACAGTATTTAGGTACAGGACTACTTGTACTTGCTAGTCTTATTGCCGCTTACTTTTTAAATTTTATTCCACAAGATTGGATAATCGGTCTCCTTGGTCTAATTCCAATAGGTCTTGGTATAAGATCAATTTTTGTGGATGAAGATATTGATGAAGAAGACATCGAGGGAAAAATTACCAGAGATGGATCAAAAATCTTAGTATTTACAAGTTTAACAGTGGCAATGGGTGGAGATAATTTAGGAATTTATATACCCTATTTTACAGGAAAGAGTTTGATTGAGATTAGTATAAGTTTAATAATATTTGCGTTAGGAATTTTGATTCTATGCAAATTATCTCAAAATCTCGCCTCAATTTCTGCTATCGGAGAGATTGTAGAAAAGTATGAAAAAATAATTGTACCAGTCGTGTTTATTGGGCTCGGTCTCTATATATTGATTGAAAATGGAACGATTAATTATTTCATATCCCTAATCACAAGTTAATAGTTATTTTTATATTTCAGACCTATTAAAGGAAATATTTAGTAGGTCTTTTTTGTTTACTTAAAATTATTTTATCTGTCCAAAGAAACATGAGAAGAAAGAATTGTGTATGATGTTGAAAATAAGTGTTATTTTCTTACCTGTGATATGGCAAGTAAATTATGCGAATAGAAAAACTGGATAAGAAAAAAGAAGTTTTATTTGAATAACACTCAAAAGACTATGTAATAGCAAAACCAAAAATAATAAATAAATTTCGATAAATCTTGTCTACTATATTTATGGTATTTTATTTATACAAATAATAATTATATATTATAAGCAAATTTAGATTTAGAGATAATTTAAAACATAAGAAATATACTTATGGATATATTCTCACATACAACGCTTACTTAAAATATTAAAATTTATGCATACTGACCACTCAAGCCACGTTGAGACGGTGGCGTTATTGTCCAAACTAAACACTGAACATCATTTAGATATAGAAATAGCTGAAGATGAATTATCTGAAATTGACTTTTCAAAAGATGCAACTTATAGAGAAATTAAAAAGTATGTGTTAGATAAATATGGGTTAAAAGTTTCAAGCCTATATATTGCACAAGTAAAAAGGAAATCCTTATTACAATCAACAAGGCTATTGATGCCAGTCCTGAACTTCGCAGCAAGAAAGCACTCATTGAAACTTTTATCTCAAGAATTAACGAAGTGGAAGATATCATGACTGAATGGCACGATTACGTGATGGCGACATCAAGATTACAGGAACTGACATTGATAAGTTGATGCCTCCTGTTTCACGATTCGGTGGTAGCAAATTAAAGACATTCTTTGAGAAGTATTTTGGTATTGGTGGATCTGCATCATTAACAGAGGAACCACAGCCATTTACTTATAACACAACATCTGAACCTACCTTAATGGTTGCTGAGGATAAAGAGCCGTATAATACAAAATAATAAATAGTTCTAAGGTCGCAAATCACGACTTTTTGAAAAATAAAATGATCACACCAGAGTAAATCAATACTCTAGTGTGGTCGTTCTTTTTTTTGTACATATATTTAACTAAATATTAAAATATGATATAATTAAAATGATTGTACAAAGGAAGGTGATATTTTAGTGATGAAAAGAGTGGCAATAGTTTTAGCTAAAAGAACAGCAATAGGAGGTTACAAAAAAAGCTTTTTAGATAAAAATATTGTTGATATTGCAACGAAATTAGTAACAAAAAGTATAGATAAAAAAATATTAAATAAAGTGGATGAAGTAATAATGGGTATGGTAATGCAATCAGGATATGGTCAAAATGTTGCAAGGCAGATATCAATTAATTCAGGTATACCAATACAAGCTAGTTCATATACTGTAAATATGGTGTGTGGATCTGGTATGAAAGCTGTAGAATTAGGAGCTAATTCAATACTTTTAGGTAAGAGTAAAATAGTTTTAGTTGGTGGACTAGAGAATATGAGTAATGTTGATTATTCTTTGTTACTTCGTGATGGACTAACTGATGTATTCAATGATTATCATATGGGGAAAACAGCAGAAAATGTAGCTAAAAAATACAATATCACAAGAAAAGAATGCGATGAATTTTCATTAAATAGTACAAAAAAAGCTATAGAAAATATAGATAAACTAAAAGAAGAAATAGTAGAAATAGAATATATTAATAGTGACGAACATATACGTCAAGATCAAAGTATAGAAAAATTATCTAAATTAAAGCCAGCATTTTTGGAGAATGGAGTAGTTACAGCAGGTAATGCAACAGGTCTAAATGATGGTGTTGCAATACTTCTTTTAATGGAAGAGAAAACTGCAAAAGAGTTTAACTTAGAAATTTTAGGATATATTAAAAATATTAAAAGTGTAGGACTAGACCCAGCATATATGGGACTTGGTCCAGTAGAAGCTATAAAAAAGACACTAGAAGAAGAAAATTTATCTAGTTCTAGTATAGACTTATTCGAAATAAATGAGGCGTTTGCTAGTCAGGTCATAGCATGTATAAGAGAATTAAAGATAGATGAGAAAAAGGTAAACGTAAATGGAGGTGCACTTGCTCTTGGACACCCTATAGGTGCAAGTGGTGCTAGAATAATAGTAACATTAATAAATGAAATGAAGAGAAGAAATTCTAAAAGAGGAATAGCCAGTCTTTGTGTTGGTGGAGGACAAGGGTTATGCACATTAATTGAAAGGGATAATTAGAATGAAAATTGGTATTGATAAGATGGGTATATATATACCTAGATATTATTTGGATATAAGGGACTTGGCTAAAGAACGTAATATAGATCCAGATAAGTTTGTAATAGGTCTTGGTCAAAGCAAGATGTCTGTTAATCCCATTAGTCAGGATATAGTGACATTTGGAGTTTTAGCAGCAGATAAGATATTAACAGATGAAGATAAGAAAAAAATAGATATGTTAATAGTTGGAACAGAAACAGGAGTAGACCAATCAAAATCTGCTAGTGCATTTATGCATTCTATACTTGGTATAAACGAATATTGTAGAAGTATAGAAATAAAGCAAGCATGTTATGGTGCAACAGCCGCCTTACAAGTAGCAAAAAATCATATACTAGTAAATCCAGATAGTAAAGTTTTGGTAATAGCAAGTGATATTGCAAAATATGGAATAAATACTAGTGGTGAATCAACACAAGGATGTGGAGCTGTAGCTATGCTTGTATCGAAAGATCCAAAGATGCTAGAAATATCTAATGAGTCTGTATGCTATACAAAAGATGTTATGGACTTTTTTAGACCAAATAATTCTACTTATGCCATAGCTAATGGTAAATTATCTACTAATACTTACCTTGAATCTTTAGAAAAAGTATATTATGAATTTTCTAATAGATTTGGTGAAAAGGATTTTAGTGCAATTTGTTTCCATATACCATATCCTAAATTAGGATTAAAGGGACTAAAAGAGATAAAAAGAGAAGACTTGTTAGAAGAATTTAATAATTCAATAATGTATAACAAAGAAATAGGGAATATTTATACAGGTTCACTATTCTTAAGCCTAATTTCATTATTAGAAAACAGTAAAAAAATTAAAGCTAATGACTTAATAGGTCTATATAGCTACGGTTCAGGAGCAGTCAGTGAATTTTTCACTATGAAGGTAGTTGAAGGATACGAAAAACACTTAAGTATAAAAGAAAATCAAAAGATGTTGGAAAATAGGGTTAAACTTAGTGTTAGTGAATATGAAGAAATGTTTTTTTCTAAAATAGAGCATGAAAAAGAAATAGAAAATAAAGAAGGAGAAGATGTATACCTAAAGGGTATATTTAACAATGAAAGAACATATGCTAGAAAAATTTAAAAAATACTATAACAAATCAAGAGAAGAAAGAATAGATATTTTAAAAGACTTAGGTTTATGTGAAGAGTCATATAAAGATCTTTTGAATACTAAAGTTATGGATAATAGTCTTGCAACAAGGTTAGTAGAAAATCAAATAAGTATACTAGGTCTACCATTGGGACTTGCAACAAACTTTGTAATTAACGGTAAAGAGTATGTAATACCTATGGCTATAGAAGAGCCATCAGTAATAGCAGCAGCTAGTAATGCAGCAAAAATACTTGGTAATATTACTTGTACATCATATGGTAGACAAACAATAGGACAAATTGCCCTATATGACGTAAAAAAAGATGAAAGTATAATATATGAGAATAAAGATAAAATACTTGAGATTGCAAATAGTACTAATTTAAAATTAGTAGAACTTGGTGCAGGAGCAAAAGATTTAAAGGTAGAAAAAAAAGGTGAGTTTACTATACTCTACCTTTATGTAGATACATTAGATGCGATGGGAGCAAATACTGTAGATACTATGTTAGAAGCAATAGCACCAATAGTAGAAGCTATGTTAGAAGCTAAAAAATTAATGAGTATATTATCAAACTATGCAACAGGTGCGTTAATTAGTGCAAGAGTGAAGTTAGAAGTAGAAAAAGAATTTGGTGATAGAATTAGTCTTGCTTGTAAGTTAGCAAATGTTGATGTGTACAGGGCTGTAACGAATAATAAAGGGATATTTAATGGAATAGATGCATTAGCTCTTGCAACTGGTAATGATACAAGAGCTATAGAAGCTGCAGGACATGCATATGCAACAAGAACAGGTAAGTATAGATCATTAACAAATTGGCATATGGAAGATAATATTTTAGTAGGTGAATTGACTATGCCAATGTCTATTGCAACATTTGGTGGGTCTATAGGGCTAAATCCAGCATCTAAGATTTCACTTGAAATACTTAATAATCCTAATGCGATAGAGTTAGCAAAAATAGCAGTAGCATTGGGACTAGCACAAAACTTTGCAGCATTAAGAGCTTTAGTTACAGAAGGTATACAAAAAGGACATATGAAGTTACAGGCAAATTCAGTTGCCATATTTGCTGGTGCAAATGATAGTGAAGTAGATATGGTAGTTGATCGTATGTTGAAAGCAAAAGAAATAAATATACAAAAAGCAAAAGAAATATTAGGAGATATTAGAAATGCAAGCAATAGCTAAGGTTATACTATTTGGTGAACATAGTGTAGTATATGGTAAAAAAGCATTAGCCATACCAATAAAGGAGCTAAAGTTAAGAGTAAAAAAACAAGAAGGAAAGTGTTATCAAGATGAGCATGTGGAATATATAAAGGGATTGGTAAATTTAAAGGGATACTTAAATGTACAGTCTAATATTCCAATATCACGAGGTCTTGGTTCATCAGCAGCACTATCTATTGCAATAGCAAGATTAGCTGGTGCAGATGAGAAAATTATATCAACTTTAGCTGAAAAAAAAGCACATGGTAATCCAAGTGGTATAGATAGTGCCGTTATATCAACTGAAAAAGCATTGGTTTTTCAAAAAGGTAGAGAAAATATCTATATAGATAAAAAAATAGGTGCATATCTTCTAATTATGGATAGTGGTATACAGTCTAGTACAAAAGAGGCTGTTGAAAATGTAAAGAAATTAAATAGAATGGATTTAATAGATGAATTGGGAGATATTACAGAAAAAGCAATAGGTCACTTTATGCATGATAATGTATATAGTCTTGGAGCTTTAATGAAAAAGGCACAAAATATCTTAGTTAAATTAAAATTAAGTAATGAAAAAATAGATAGGATAGTAAAAAAAGCCAATTACTATAGCCTAGGCTCTAAAATTACAGGTTCAGGTTTAGGTGGTTGTGTAATTTCCTTATTCACATCTAAAAAAAAGGCGAATAAGTTGAGAAAGAAAATTAAAAAAGAAGGAGTAGTGAATTCTTGGATAGTTTCAGTATAGCATTTATGAATATTGCAATGATAAAATATTGGTGTAAGGACAAGTATACACCATACCTTAGGCCACTAGTATCAAGTTTATCAATATTAGCAAAAAATATGTATACAAAGACAAAAATAGAAAAAAGTGACAAGGATATTTTTGTATTAAACGATGTAGTACAGGATGAGTTTGAGACAAAAAAAGTTTTTTCATTTGTAGATAAGGTTGTAAATAGGAAAGAGAAATTAAAGATAAGTAGTATAAATACCATGCCAACAGCAGCAGGACTTGCATCAAGTTCATCAGCTTATGCAGCATTAACTATGGAACTTAATAGATACTTTGATTTAAAGTTAACTAGAAATATGATGGCAAAAATATCAAGTCAAGGTTCAGGATCTTCTGCACGTTCTTTTTACAACATCTGTGCTTATACAAAAGATTGTAACATATATGAAGTTCCTACAAATTTAGACCTATTAATGCTTGCGATAATAGTGTCTAGTGAAAAGAAAAAGATAAGTAGTAGAGATGCTATGAATATATGCAAAAATACAAGTAGGGATATACGTAAATGGGAGAGAAAGAATAAGGTATATTTCTTAAATGCAAAAAAAGCGTTAAAAGAAAATGACTTTGATAGTTTAGGTATAAATATGGAAAAGAGTACGGAATTTATGCATAAGACCATGTTATCTTCAAAGCCAAGCTTTACATATTTAACTCCTAGATCAAAAGAGATAATATGGAAGATAAAAGAATTAAGAAAAAAAGGGCTTAATATATACTATACAACAGATGCAGGGCCTAATGTTAAGGTACTATTACAATCAAAAGATAAAGATAAAGTTATTAATATACTAAAAAGTATGTTTAAAGAAAAGGTAGTAGAATGTTAGTTAAAGCTATGTCTAAGGTGTATATTGCAGGGGAATATGCAATATTAAAAAAAGATGCTTATGCGATTTTAGCACCAGTAAAAAAATATACGTATGTAGAAGTAGAAAAATCAGATAGGTTAATAGTTAATAGTAGCGTAGAAGATAAGGATGATTTACTTAAATACGCAAGAGAACAGGCCTTTGGATATGTAGGTAAGACTTGTACATTAAAGTATACTTACAAAACAGACCTATACTCAGGTGGTATGAAATTGGGACTTGGTTCTTCAGCTAGTGTTGTAGTTGTGACGATAAAGGCAATATTAGAATACTTTAATGTACCATATACAAAAGACGATCTATTTTTACTAAGTGTTAGAGCCTTAAAAAAAGCAGGGAGCAATGGCTCTATGGGTGATGTTGCTTGTATATGTTTTGAAGATTTGATAAGGTATAAGAGGATAGACGAAGATGAAAATTATGAAATAAAGGCTATAAAACCAAGGGGTAATTTAAAAATTAATTTACTTCATGCAGGTATTAGTGCAAGTACTACAAAACAAGTACAAAAGGTAGAAAAATATTTTAACACAAAGGAATATATAGACTTTACAAATTTATCAAATAAGTATACTTTAGACTTAGAAGAAGCTATTACAACAGGTGATAGCCTAAGGGTAAAAGAGGACATATACAAGTTAAGAAACAATTTAAAATATTTAGAACAATTTACTAATTTAACTATACATAGTAAAGTGTTAGAAGAATTAATAGGGGATAAAAAAGAGCGTAAAACTAGTGGAGCAGGTTTAGGAGATTTTGTAATAGAAGTGAGGTTAGATTATGATGAAAAAAGATCAACATATGAAGTATGCTTTGGAATGTGAGTATTTAGACTCTCTTAATTCGGTAAAATTACGTTATGTAAGTTTACCTAGTATTAATATACAAGATGTGGACATATCTACAAAATTCTGTGGTATGGATTTCAAGTATCCATTCTTTGTTAACGCTATGACAGGAGGTAGTAAAAAGGCAGATGAGATAAACAAAAGGTTAGAAAATATTTGCACTACACTACATATTTTTCTTTTCACAGGTTCATTTAGTCCAGCCTTAAAAGAAGATACTTTCTATTACCCTAAGAATATGGGAGTAAACATTGGTGCAGATAAGAAGTTAGATGATATGCAAATTGCAATAGAAAAAACAAACGCAAAAATACTACAAATACACTTAAATCCTATACAAGAATTTATGATGGAAAATGGAACAACTAATTTTAGTGATTGGTCAAATAATATTAAAGCAGCAATAGATAATATTTCTATCCCTATAATTATAAAAGAAACAGGATTTGGAATGTCTAGCTATACTATAGAAAAATTACTTAAGTTAGGTGTTAAAACAATAGATATTAGCTCTAAAGGTGGAACAGATTTCTCATATATAGAAGACAGAAGAAGAAATACTAAAAGAGAATACCTATATGAGTTTGGATATACATTAAGGGAAAGTTTGTTAACATCTATACCATATATGGATAGATTAGAAGTAATAGCATCTGGTGGGATAAATAACCCTATGCAAATAGTAAAGTGTCTTGCTATGGGTGCAAAAGCTGTAGGCGTCACAGGCTTTATACTAAAACAATTAGAAGAAAAAAGTGATCATGAAATAATACGTATGCTACGTTCATGGATATCTGAAATACAGGCAATTATCTGTATGACAGACTCAAAAAATTTAGAGGAATTAAAAGGTAAATGGGAGGATAAAAAATGTTAAAACCTATGGGAGATAGAGTTTTAGTTATACAATTAGATTATGAAACAAAGACAAAAAGTGGAATAATATTAAATGATACTACTAAAACAGAAATTACAAAGGCAAAGGTTGTAGAAACTAGTAATGACAAAGAAAATATCAAAAAAGATGATATAGTATATTTTTCAAAGTATAAAGGTGAAAGTATAAAGTATGATGAAAAAGAATATATGTTGGTTGAAATAAAGGACATATTGGCAAAGGAGCAAAAGTAAATGAGCAAAATTATTAAATTTAACGAAACAGCAAGAGAAGCACTTAAAAAAGGAGTTAATACTTTAGTTGATTCAGTTAAGGTGACATTAGGGCCTAAAGGTAGAAATGTTGTACTAGATAGAGGTTTTGGAGCACCGATAATAACTAATGATGGGGTTACTATTGCAAGAGAAATTGAATTAGATGATCCTATTGAAAATATGGGGGCTCAAATTGTAAAAGAAGTTGCAACTAAAGCTAATGATATTGCAGGTGATGGGACAACAACAGCTACAGTATTAGCAGGGAGTATAATAAACCAAGGGTTAGAATTAGTATCAAATGGTAAAAACCCAGTTCTAATTAGAAAAGGTATAGAAAAAGCAGGACAAGAAGTAGTCAAAGAATTAAAAAAGATTGCAAGACCTGTTAAATCTGATAATGAAATAAAAAATGTTGCGACTGTATCTGCGAATAGTGAACACATAGGAGAATTAATACTAAAAGCTATAGAAAAAGTTGGAAAGACTGGTATATTAACAGTTGAAGAATCAAGATCACTTGAAACTACTTTAGAAATAGTAGAAGGTATGCAATTTGATAATGGTTATCTATCACCATATATGGTTACTGACACACAAAGAATGAGTGCAAATTTAGAAAATCCATACATACTACTAACTGACAAAAAGATTAATAGTATGAAAGAAATACTACCTGTACTAGAAAAAGTTGTAGAAACTTCAAAGCCATTATTAATAGTAGCAGATGATATAGAAGCAGAAGTTGTTGCAACATTAGTTGTTAATAAGATAAGAGGTTCTATTAACGTAATAGCAGTAAAAGCACCAGCATTTGGTCAAAGAAGAAAAGATATGCTAGAAGATATAGCTATACTAACAGGTGCACAAGTAATATCTGAAGATAAGTCTATGAAATTAGAAGATGCAACTTTAGATGATTTAGGTCAAGCTAAAAATGTTACCATAACCAAAGAAAAAACAACTATAGTCGATGGTAAGGGATACAAGGAAGAAATAAAGGCAAGACAAGAACAATTGAAGAATATAATAAAAGAAACAAAGTCAGACTATGAAAAAGAAAAATTACAAGAAAGATTAGGTAAGATATCTGATGGAATAGGAGTAATAAGGGTAGGTGCAGCAACTGAAACTGAAATGAAAGAAATGAAAATGCGTATAGAAGATGCACTATCTGCTACAAAAGCTGCAATAGAAGAAGGAGTAGTAATAGGTGGCGGAGTAGTACTAGCAAAGATTTCTAATTTAATTTCAAACTTAGACCTAGGTGGAGAAGAAAATTTAGGAGTAAGTATAGTAAGAAATGCATTAAATGAACCTTTAAAACAAATAGTAATAAACGCAGGATTAGATGCAGAAGAAGTATTAGAAAAAGTAATTAATGGTGGAGAAAATATAGGGTTTGATGCTTCAAATGAAAAATATGTAGATATGATAGAAAAAGGTATATTAGATCCAGCAAAAGTAACAAGAGCAGCAATACAAAATGCCGTGTCTGCAGGTTCAGTATTCATAACTACAGAAGTAGCAATTGCAGATGTAAAAACTGAAGAAAAAAATAATGTAATGGGGTAGAACATGAAAATTTCAAGTAGAGTAAAAAATATGCAATATTCTCCAGTGAGAAAATTAGTTCCATTAGCAGATAAAGCTAGAAAAGAAGGCGTTACTGTATATGGATTTCATATAGGGCAGCCAGATGTAAAAACGCCTGATTCATTCTTTAATGGAGTAGCAAATTATCAAGAAAAAATAGTTAAATACACTAATTCACAAGGATTACCAGAACTAGTAGATGCATTTTATGAATCTTATGCTAAAAGTGGTATTAATTTACAAAAAGATGATATAGTAATAACTAATGGTGGGAGTGAAGCATTACAATTTGCAATAACTGTAATATGTAACGAGTCAGATGAAGTGCTAGTGCCTGAGCCATATTACTCAAATTATGATAGTTTCTTAAGAATAGCAGATGCTAAATTAGTTCCTATAGAAACTAAATTGGAAGATGGATATAGATTACCAAAAAAAGGTGAAATAACAAAGTTAATAAATTCAAAAACACGTGCTATACTTTTTTCTAATCCATGTAATCCAACAGGTGTAGTACTAAATGATGAAGAAATAGAAATGTTAAAGCAAATTGCTCTAGAATATGATCTATACTTGATATCTGATGAGGTATACAAGCAATTTATCTATGATAAATCATGTAAATTTACATCAATTATGAATGTAGAGGGGATAGAGGATAGAGCTATACTAGTAGATAGTATATCTAAACACTATAGTGCTTGTGGTGCTAGAATAGGTGTAGTTGCTTCAAAAAATAAGGAGTTTATGGCAGAAGTTCTAAAGTTATGCCAAGCAAGATTATCTGTTTCTACAATAGAACAGTATGCAACTACAAGTCTACTTAGTGGAATAGACTTATACATGAATGATGTTAGGAAGGAATATAGAAAAAGAAGGGATACCATGTGCTCTATTTTAAATAAAATAGAGGGTGTAAGTGTATGTAAACCAGATAGTGCTTTCTATGTTCTGGTGAAATTACCAGTTGATGATATAGAAAAGTTTGCTAAATGGTTACTAGAAGAGTTCAGATACAAAAATCAAACATTGATGTTTGCAACAGGGCCTGGATTTTATTCTAGAGAACACCACGATAAAGGTATACAAGAAGCAAGATTTTCATTTTGCTCATATAATCCAGATGAGATTATACGAGGAATTGATGTACTAAAACAAGCGTTAAAGGAATATAAAGGAAGAATATGAGAAGTAAAGCAAATAGTATAATAGAAAGTATAGAAATATCAAAAATAAGACAAATAGCATTGAAGATGAATAAATATTCAGACGGGATAAATTTAACCATAGGTGAACCATCACAAGATGTCCCTGATTTAGTTAAAGAAGAAATGGCAAATAGAGTATTACATGATAAGATAGGGTACACACAAACAGGTGGTATGCCTGAATTAAAGCGTGCAATAGTCGCTTTCTATAACCAATACTTTGGTGGAGATTACAAGGAAGAAAATTGTCTAATAACAGTAGGATCAACAGAAGGTTTATCTACCTTTATTAGATCAATAGTAGATGAAGGCGATGAAGTAATTATGCCAACACCAACTTATCCAGGTTATGCACCAAATATTAAACTACAAAAAGGGATAGAAGTGTATCTTGATACTAGTAAGGATGATTTTAAATTAACAGCAAAGAATTTAGAAAGTGCTATAACTCCTAAAACAAGAGCAATAATATTAACTTATCCTAACAATCCATCAGGAGTTTGTATAGATGAAGATGAAATGGATAAGATAGCAGATGTAATAAGAAGACATGATGTTTTTGTCTTAAGTGATGAAATATATGCATCACTTGCATTTGAAAAGTATCATTCATTAGCAAAGTATCATGATTTAATAGATAAAGTTGTTGTAATAAATGGCTTTTCAAAATCACACTCTATGACAGGTTATAGAGTAGGATATATGCTAGCATCTAAGTACTTTATTGATAATTTCATAAAAGTAAGTCAATATACAACAACAGGTATAGCTACAATCTCACAATATGGAGGAATAAAGGCATTAGAAGTTTATCCTACAAGAGAAGAAATAGTAAAAGAAAATAGAGAAAGAATGGAGTTTTTTGCAAAAGGTTTAGAAAAAATAGGCTTTAGGGTTATAAAACCAGAAGGAGCATTCTACTTATTCGCTGACTACAGAAAATTGTCAAATAAAAAATCAATAGATTTTGTTAATGAAGTAGTTGAGAATTTACATATAGGAATTGTTCCAGGAGAATGCTTTATGGTAGAAGGTTATGTTAGATTTTCAGTAACAAAAGATATACCTGAATTGCAAAAGGCATTAGATAGAATGGAGAAATATTTTAAATGAGTAAGTATATATTGTTAATAATAATAGCGTTATTAAGCATATTTAGTAAGAATAAAATAATGCTTTATGCGACACTTACAGTTTTAATATTAGCACTACTTCCATATCATGAAAAAAATCTTAATATTGCAAAGACTATGGGTATACGAATAGGGCTATACGTCATAACGGTTGCAATATTAGCACCTATTGCACTTGGTATGATAAGTTTTGATCAGTTAGGTAAGACTTTAGTTGGATATAAAGGGATAATAGCAATAATAGCAGGTATTGGTACTTCTATACTATCAACTAAAGGTATACAACTACAAGTAATTAATCCACAAATAGTAATAGCAGTTAGTATAGGAACAATAGTAGGGTTAGTTGTGTTTAAAGGGACAGCATCTGGCCCTATTATCGCAAGTGGAGCAACTTATGCAATTTTTCAATTAATAGATAAGTTTAAATAAAGAGGTAAAATAAATGAAAATGGTTTTAATAATAGTAAGCAGTAGCATAGCTTGCTATAAGGCAGTTGATGTTTGTTCTAGCTTAAAAAAACTAGGGTATAACGTTAAGGTTATTATGACAAAGAATGCTACTAAGATGATAAGTCCATTAATATTTGAAACTTTAACTAAGAATAAGGTATATGTAGATATGTTTTGTGATAAGGACTCTAATTATGTATCGCATATACAATTAGTAAAAGAAGCAAGTAAAGTGATAGTATTGCCTGCAACAGCAAATTTGATAGCAAAAATGGCAAATGGAATAGCAGATGATTTTGCAAGTACAGCACTTTTGGTTGCAAAGCCTAAGGATATTATGGTGTTTCCTGCAATGAATACAAATATGTATGAAAATTGTATAACACAAAAAAATATATCTACGTTAAGAAATTATGGAATGAGTATTATTGAACCAGTAACTGGTCATTTAGCCTGTGATGATATTGGAAAAGGTAAGTTACCTAGTGTAGACTTTGTACTAGACAATATTGTATTTTTCTTAGAAAAAACAAATGAATATATGAATAAAAATATATTAATTACAGCAGGTGGAACAAGAGAAAAAATTGATCCAGTTAGATATATTACTAATAACTCTAGTGGTAAAATGGGATATAGCTTAGCTAAGATGGCAAGTTTAATGGGAGCTAATGTTACATTAGTTTCAACAAGAAGAAATTTAAAGTTACCTGTAAATTTAAAAGAAGTAATATACTGTGACAGTGCACAAGAAATGTATGATATAGTAATGAGCAAGAAAAACAATATGGACTATATTATAAAATGTGCTGCTGTATCAGATTTTAAAGTGAAAAATGTATGCGATAAGAAGATAAAAAAAGATGATATGAAAGAATTTAAGATAGACTTAGAGTTAAATAAAGATATACTTTTAGAGCTATCTAAAACAGAAAATAGACATTTTACCTTAGTAGGATTTGCTGCAGAATCAAATAATATTATGGAAAATGCAAAAAAGAAATTAAAAAAGAAAAATCTAGATTATTTAATATTAAACGATATATCCGACAAGAGTATAGGCTTTAATTCGGACTATAACGAAGTATATGTATTAAGTAAGAATGATGAAGTAAAAAAGATACAAAAGGATACAAAAGATAATATAGCAAAGAAAATATTAGAAAGTATAAAGGAGAACAACTATGAATGAAACACTATTGGAAAGATTTATTCGTTATACAAAGATAAATACAAGATCTGATGAAAGAAGTAATACAACACCAACAACAAAGGTTCAAGAAGACTTTTTGTTTATGCTAAAAAAAGAATTAGAAGATTTAGGGTTAGAAAATATTCATATAACTCCTGGATGGTTTTTAACAGCAACATTGCCTGCTAATACAAAAAAGGACTATGCAAAAGTTGGATTTATCTCTCATGTGGATACAGCAGATTTTAATTCTATAGGAATAAACCCACAAGTTATACAAAACTATGATGGTAGAGATATTGTGTTAAATAAGGAAAAGAATATATGTATGACTGTTGAAAAGTTCCCTAATTTAAAAAAATATGTAGGTAAGACTCTAGTTACAACAGATGGAACAACTCTATTAGGTTCTGATGATAAGTCAGGTATTGTTGCAATATTTGATGCTATTATCTATCTATTAAAACATCCTGAAATCGAACATGGAGAAGTTAGAATAGCATTTGGACCAGATGAAGAAATAGGTAGAGGTGCAGATAGTTTTGATGTAAAGGACTTTAACTGTGATTATGCATATACATTAGATGGAGGTCCTCTAGGAGAGCTAGAATATGAAAGTTTTAATGCTGCACAAATTGAGTATACAATAGAAGGAATATCAGTTCATCCAGGAACAGCTAAAGATCAAATGGTTAATGCTAATTTAATAGCAGCAAAAATTGCAGGAATGTTCCCAGAAAAAGAAGTTCCAGAAAAGACAGAAGGATATGAAGGCTTTTATCTATTACACAATATGGAAACAAGAATAGAAGAAGCTAAGATGACATATATTATACGTGACCATGACAAACAAAAATTTGAAGCTAGAAAACAATTTTGTATAGATGTAGCAAAGAAAATAGAACAAGAATACGGTAATATCATACATTACAACCTATTTGATCAGTACTATAACATGGGAGATTTAATTAAAGATGATATGCGAAGTGTGAATATAGCGAAAAAGGCTATGGAAAACTTAGGTATATCAGTTGAAGTTAAGCCAATAAGGGGAGGAACAGACGGGTCTAAGATAACATATATGGGATTAATGTGCCCTAATCTTTTTGTTGGTGGAGAAAATTTCCATGGTCAATATGAAATAGCTTGTGTTGAAGATATGTTGAAAGCAAGAGACACAGTTTTAGAAATAGTTAGATTATCTCAAAGATAGAGGCAGTATGGAAAATAGTTTAGTAAAGAATCTGATAGAAGAAAAGAGTATAAGGTTAAAAGGTAGAATTTATCATAAATTACAAGTAGATTTTACATATAATTCTAATCATATTGAAATCAAAGAATAGGCATAAGTATTTATTGCAGTATCACATTATTTTTGTATGCAAGTATAGAAAGAAATTATTAGTGCCGAAATCAATGTCGGATGATATCAAGCAGTTTTCTTATGAGATATGCAAGAAGCATAATATAATCATAAAATATATGGAAACAGACAAAGACCATATACAATTTTGGATTGATGGATATTTTGCTTGTAGTGTAGGCAATGTTTCTGAAGAAATATTAAAGCAATACATAGAAAATCAAGGGTAGAAAGGCAGGTAAGCTGAATGTTAAAAGCATATAAATATCGGATTTATCCAAGTAAAGAGCAAGAAATACA
>NZ_JADBHL010000017.1:0-18527 GCF_014892235.1 Sneathia sp. DSM 16631
CTAAGAATAAGACAAGCAGTCTAAAAGAAAGTATAAAGAACCGTAGGAACTACGGGGATAGCTTGGTAAATATAGTTTGCAAAAGCAACTACTTCCCAAGAAGAAGCTTCCACTTCAAAAATTACAAAGTAATTTTAAGTGGGAGAGGTTCACTATTATCAAAGAGAGTGTTACAATTACTGGAGATGTTCGTGCTATGAGTGATAAGACTATGAAAAAGATAGAAGAACAAATCTATAGTATAGCTAATGGAGTGGCACAAACATATCAAATGAAGGTAGATGTAGACTTTAAGTTAGACTATCCTATACTGTATAACGATAGTGATATGACAGATTTAGTTGTATCTGCTATGTAGAAGCAAACAAAAAAGGAACTAAATCATATCCACATCATAATTCACATTTTGTAATAGATGAAGGATGTTTAGAAATATGTGCTAAGGCTCTAGCTTCTGTAGTTGTTAAATATATGTCTTGAAGTAAAAAAGGCTACAACCTGTAGCCAAAAATAAATACATCTTGAAATAAAGCAAAAGTCATGCTAAAATTAACTAAAGAAAAGAAAAATGGAACTGACCCTAGGACCCCTCCTAGGGCTTTTTTTATCTGAGATTAGAACTAGCTATTAGTCTTAAAGTGTGTGTTAGACCCCTTATTGTTTTTGATAGTTCAAATATATTTTCATACCAACCAACATTTGCAAATGATCCATCACCTATATGTTGTATATCAACACCAATAATTTTGTTCTTTAATGCGATATATCTAATTACTTCTTTTGAAGAACTTTCTTGACTAGTTCCTATTGTGGACATACAAAGTTTTTTGTTCTTGTGGGCATATTTAACTATAGTTGTTAAATCACTTTCTGATAATCCAGGAACTGTACCTACAGCAGGGACTAATAGTATGTCTATACCGCTTTCAATAAATTGTTTAGCAGTTTCTAAGTTTATTACATCTTCATCTATACCACTAGAATGCATTTTACCTGCTATTATTATTCCCTTATAGTATTTTTTACTAAGCTTGATACATTCTAATATATCAGTATTTCTTACATTAGTATTAGGATTAGCAGTTAGACATATGAAGTCAAATCCATATTTATTTGCAAGTAAAAGAGCTTCCTTATTACAGTCTTTAGGCTCTATATTAACACCTACAGGACGACCTACAAGTTTTCTTAAGTAACGTATAGGATCATCTGTTTCAGGTAGAGCTTGAATTTGTATATCGAATAAATTTATACAATTAAGGAGTATAAGATCAGCACCAAAGGCTCTAGCTATTTCACTATTAGTTACGTTAAAACAAAGTGTGGCAGAACTTGCCACATTTTCACTTAAAACAGTTCTACCACAACTTAGTTTTATAGCCTCTAGAAGTTCATCTTTACTCATATTTAGTAGTTCACTAGAACTACAAGATAAAAGTCTTTTAGCCATTATTTTTTACCTCACATAATTTTATTAACTTAGAAACTAAGTTCTTTATTTCTATACAAGACATTAAATGGTCTTGTGCATGAACAAAAAGAACAGATAATTCAACCTTTTCACCATTTACTTCTTTTTGTATTAAATTTGTTTGTATTTCATGAGCTTTTAAAAGGTATTCATTTGCTTCATCTAGTTTTTTGTAAGCTTCGTCTATTTTACCTTCTATTGCAAGGTCTAGTGCTTCATAGCAAATACCTTTTACACAACCAGCATTACTGATTATTTCAAATACTATTGTTTCCATTTCTTCTTTCATATTTACCCCTTAAAATCCATTGTTATCGCTTAATTCTTTAAACCAATAACCTGATTTTTTTATATATCTTTTTTGTGTGTTATAGTCTAGTTCTATAAATCCATATCTATTTTTGTATGCATTAAGCCATGACCAACAGTCTATAAAGGTCCAGTGCAGGTATCCCTTACAGTTAGAACCTTCCTCTATTGCTTTATGTAATTCAACTAAGTGTTGTTTTATGAAGTCTATTCTATAGTCATCTTGTATTATGCCATCTTTTTTAAACCTAGCTTCATCTTCAACACCCATACCATTTTCAGCAACAAACCATTCAATATTTCCATAGTTATTTTGTATATTCTTAGCTATATCATAAAGTGCATGTGGATATATTTCCCAACCACGATACTTATTTATTCTTCTACCTGGCATAATATATGTATCATAGTAGTATGTAGGCATGAACGGTGCATTATCATTAGGTAAATTAGCCTTTGCACAAACTCTTAGTGGTTGGTAGTAGTTAATACCTAAAAATGATACTGTATTTTCTTTTATTATTTTCAATTCTTCCTCAGTGTATGATGGAAGAAGATCATGTTTTTTTAATATTTCAACTAAGTCTTTGCTATATTCACCCTTAACACAGGGATCAAGGAAGGAGTTAGTCGCAAAAAGGTCAGCTATATGAGCAGCTTTAACATCGAATTTATTATTAGATCTAGGATAGCTAGGTGTAATATTCAATATTATTCCTATCTTACTTTTAAGATTTAATTTTTTAAATTTTTTTACTGCTAATGCACTAGCTAGTGCTATGTTATATGCCACTTGTACTGCTTTTTTTGAATCTACCTCTAATGGATAGTGGTATTGAAGTAGATAACCACATTCAACAGAAACTATTGGTTCATTGAATGTAAACCAACTATCAACCAAATCACCAAATAGTTCAAAACAAGTTTTTGCGTACTTAGCATAAAGCTCTACTGTTTCTTTTTGAACAAATCCATTATATTTTTCTTGGATGTATAATGGTGTGTCAAAGTGATATAGATTAACAAAAACTTTAATTCCATTTTCTTTTAATAAAGAAAAGTAGGAGTTATAGAAAGTGACTGCTTTTTGATTTATATTTCCCTTATCATCTATTAATCTTGCCCAAGAAATAGATGTTCTATATGCTGTGTGGCCAGTTTGTTTTAGTAGTTTTATATCTTCTTTAAAATGTTTGTAAATTGTACTTGTAGTTTCAGGTCCAATATTATCATGGAATTTGTATGGACTGTCACTAAAAAATTTATCCCAAACAGTTAACATTTTACCATCATTTTCTAAACGTCCTTCACTTTGTTCTGCACTAGTAGAAGAACCCCAAAAGAATCCGTCTTTAAATTTTATCATATTAACCCCTTTAATATATTGTTATCTTATTATTATTCGGATTAAGGTAAGATTTAATAACTGCACAAAGATTAGTTTTTCCATCGTATACCTTATTTGTAATTAGTACAATAGGAGTGTTAAGTTTTACGTTTAAAAATCTTGAGAATTTAACGGGAGTTATAACAGCTTCTATTGTTTGTTGTATTTTAAACTCTTTTAATATTTCTAAATTTTCACGATTGATATCTTTGAAAACATTTCTTAACTTTTCATTTTCAGGATCAGGTGAAAGTAAGACCTCTTCTATACTCATAATATTTTTGTTTTTTGAGGTTATAAACATATATCTTTCAGAATTTTTATAATCATTAAAAATACTTTCTTCTATTGAATAACTTAAATTTAAGTAAATTAATTTAAAAGTATTTGTACTGTCAAAAAAAGCAAAAGACACAATATTCCTATTAGGTGTCTTTTTTACAAAAGTTCCAATATTATTTTTCTTATATAAATAACCCTCTTCAACAAGGATGCTTATTATCTTTCTAGCTGTAAGCTTAGATATATTTTTGTATGATGCAAGACTTCTTTCAGAATAGAAATGAGAATCTACTTTAAAATATTTTAATTCCTCAATCAATTCATTTAGAATCTTTTCATAGAGTTTTTCTGCCATATTATTTCTTTCCTATTAGATAGTTTTCTATGGAACGGAAAGTTTTAATTTTCTTTCTTTTTAAGAAAAAACCAAATAAAACTTCTAATAAAATGTTGTTTTGTTTTTTTAAAAATGAATTTGTAAAATATTCTTCTATATATTCTATACAGATACTCTCATTATCGCATGGGATAATAATATATTCAATAGTATTAATACCTAAGCTTGATTTAATTGATAATTTGTATCCCACGTTTTCTTTTAAATAATCAATAGTAAGAGTACAAGGTACTTTTTTACCCATTTTAGAAACAATATCTTTTTTTATTGTCTTTTCACCGTGAAATTCCTTTTGTAGATTTTCGTAAAGGAAGTTAAAGAAAACTTCCTTTTTACAATTCATAGTATATTTTAATTTCATATTAGTCATCCAATTTATTAGCTATTAATACGAAAGGTGTCCAAATTAAGAATGCAACAAATATGTTTAGTATAGAAACTAGTGCTGCCATAATTGAACCACCAGTTGCAAAGAATGCATATAGACCTGTTGGCATTATCCATGGAACAATAACATAAACAGGAGGTATAACACCTATAGCTGTTAATACATATGCTATTATTGCACCAACAACAGAAACAAGAACGAATGGTATGAAGTATAGTGGATTTAATACTATAGGCATACCGAATATCATAGGTTCATTAATGTTAAATATTCCCATAGGTAGAGCCATTTTAGAAACTGCTCTATTAGCTTTTTTCTTTGAGAAAATGAATATAGAAATTATTAGTGCTAATGTCATACCTGAACCACCTAATTGTAGGTAAGCATCAAATGATCCTCTAGTCCATAAGTATGGTAATGTTTTAACTGTACCACCTTTTGCAATGTGTTCAACATTGGCAAGTAATGCAGGTTGGTATATACCATCAAGTATAGGAGCTAATACATTGTGTCCGTGTAATCCAAAGAACCATAAGAATTGTATAAGGAATGCTAAGATTACAACTGATAGTAAACCTTGTGATAGACCTAATAATGGTTTTTGTATGTATAGTGATATTATATCTATTAATGATTTATTAGTTAATTTAAATATTACTTGTGATATAATTGAACATACATATATTGCAACTACCCCTGGTATAATAGAAGCAAAGGCCTTATTAACAGCAGGTGGGACAGAGTCAGGTAATTTAATAGTAACCTTATGTGTCATTAATTTGCAGTATATTATACTAGAGATGAAACCAATTATCATTGCAGGGAATATACCTTGTGCACCAAGATAATTAACATTTAAGAATCCCCAAGATGATACTTGTGTTGCAACACCGTTTATATCTGTTGTAAATACAGCTTCTTGCGGTAGTAGAGCTATGAATGAAGCAAATGCAACTAAGGCACCTGCAATAGGATTAACCTTATAGCTTTGTGCAAGATTGTAACCTAATGATAAGACAAACGCTAATGATAAGATAGCGAATGAAGCGAACCATACTATACCATTTATAGAGATTAATGGATTCATTGCTTCAACGAATTTTGTATATCCATTTGCAGTAGGTATATCTCTAAAGAAAACGTTAAGTAGTACGGCTATTGAACCGACCATAGTTATTGGCATTATTGCTATAAACGAATCTCTTATAGCAACTAAGTGTCTTTGTGACGCAATTTTTGTCACTTTTGGGATAAATGAACATTCAACCCAGTTCATAATACTTTTCATAAATCTATTCTCCTTTAAGTAATTTCAAAGCATCTTCTAGTACCTTTTCACCATTCATAGTACCGTAACTCATCATATCTATTACAGTAACTGGTGTATCCTTAAAAAGTTCTTTCATGCTAGGTAAAAGGTATTTAACTTGTGGTCCTAAAAGGACTATATCAACTTTACCGACATATTCATTAGCTTTAGCATCTGGAATAGCTAGAATATCTGTTTCTATATTTTTGTCTTTACTAGCTTTTTTCATTTTTTCTACCATGAAACTTGTAGACATTCCTGCGGAACATATTAATAATATTTTGGTCATATGTATACCACCTTTCAAAATATTTTATAATAAAGTATACCACTAAAAAATAAAAAAGCAATATTATTTAGAAAAATATTGATATTTTTAATTAAAAAAAGTATACCACTAAAAAAGGATAGCCCCAGCTATCCTAGATTAAAGAAGATACCGTCTGTGTTCTCACTGTATGTGATGTACGATATTTTCTTACCTTTTAAAACTTTTGAAACAGGGATAATCAATTCAATGTTTTTTATTAATTCTGTTTCTGTGTAAAGAGAGTACTTTTTCATTATAGCGACTATGATGTTACTGTAAGGCTTTCTGTAACCAATAACTATACTCACTAATCCTCCTTAAGATAATCTATAAATGCATTTACACGGTTATTAGTATAATGGAAAGTGTTGTAAAAAGAAATTCTTTCTTTTTCTGAAAAATCTTTAAATTCTTTTGTTTTTAGGACATTTAATTTTTTATTCAAGTTATTTTGGAATAAAAGAATCAAATCTTCCTTTAGATTACTTGTAGATAGAATATATCTTGTCTCGTTTGTCCACCATAGTTCCTTTATTAATTCATTATTACTTTTAAGAAATATATTTATATTTTTCTTACTAACTTTTTTAAATTCATCAAAAGCTTTCTTCATATAGATATTGTATCTTTTGCCATTAAATAGTATGGATAATATGTTAAATAACTCAGTAAATTCATCTTTTGATATATCACCAACATAAATATTAATGCAGTCTATATTCTTCTTACCCTTTATATGAAACGCCTTATAGTTTCTAAATTTTTTGTTAGATATATATGATTTAATGTCTTTTTGTTTAAACACATCATAATTTGGTAAGTGTATAGTAGTGTATTCGCTTCTTTTTTGTAAGATATATTCTTTGTACTTTTTATCATTAATATTTACTAATTTATCAAAGATAATGTAAAACTTATCATTAATACCTTTATCTTGAAAATTAGATACAGAAAAAGGTTCTACATTTTCTCTAATTAATAGAGGTTTAAAAGTATTTTGTAACAAAAAATTATCCTTGTTGTAAGTGTTTGACAAATATACTTTTGAGTTTTTTGAAAGAATGTGTGAGATTTTAATATATTCG
Source organism: Sneathia sp. DSM 16631 (assembly GCF_014892235.1). Lineage (NCBI taxonomy): Bacteria > Fusobacteriati > Fusobacteriota > Fusobacteriia > Fusobacteriales > Leptotrichiaceae > Sneathia > Sneathia sp. DSM 16631. Next base: position 6,939 of record NZ_JADBHL010000017.1, read on the forward strand.
TAAAGGTATAATAGATTTTTTGTGAATAGTTCAATAAAGTCTTTTTCCTTAATATACACTCTTCTTTTTCTTAATTCTTTATCTAATGTTTTGTATAGGATCAATGAATTAATTTTAAAGTATTTTAAATAGAGTAGTTCATCCAATCTTGAAAAATTATTTTCAACATTTTGTGGACTATAGAAAGTAAATATATATTTAAAAAAAGCATCTTTATCGCTTTTGAAAAGAGATGAAATATTTATTCCATCATAATCATTTTTAAAAAAATTCTTATAAACTTCATATAACATATCAATAGTATAGAAAAATACAAAAATGTAATGTAGATAGATTCCTTGAAAAAAATTAAAATAATGAAAAAAAAGGCCTTTAAAAGCCTTTTAAAATGCTAGCTGGTTCATAGATTAAAAAATATTTACTCTAGATAGTCTTTTATCATGTAGATATTATCTAAAATTAAGTCAGCTAGAGCTTTCATTTCATCATTTGGTTGTAATATATTAGGCACCATAATTGCTTTCATTTTAGCACTATGAGCTGCCTTTATACCGTTATATGAATCTTCAAATACCATGCAGTTATCAGGAGATATATTTTGCTTTTTAGCAGCTAACAAGAAAATTTCAGGGTCTGGTTTTCCATTTGTCACTTCATCTCCAGAATATATGTCCACAAAGTAGTCTTCTATATTATTTCTTTTTAGATAAGTTTGTATCATGTTTCTATTTGATGATGAAGCTATGACACAAGGTAGCTTTCTTTCTTTTAAGTATGATAAAAGTTCAAGTACATGAGGACAAAGGTCCAAACCATTTTTTTCATTGTAAGTCATTAATTTTTTGTGAACTAATTTAGATAAAGTTTCAAATGGGAAATCCTTACCATAATGGTTTAAATATAGAGCCCTTGTTGATTTCATATTCATACCTATTGACCCCCGTATTGTATCCTCATTAGCAGTAAATCCAAGTTCTGATATAGATTCAGGTAAAAATTTTAAGTATAGTCTTTCTGTTTCAAAAACCAATCCATCCATATCGAAAATAAAGAGCTTAATATTTTTAAATTTCATTTTCTTCCTCCAAGTCTAGTGAATATTTTTGCCATTCTTCCATTAATGTATCTTCTTTTTTACTTAAGTCATCTAATTCATTTTGTAAGTTTACTAACTTTTCAATATCTTTAGCTACATCTGGTAAAAACATCGCCTTATTTATCTCACTTTTTCTTTTTCCTATTTTCTCTAATTCTTCTTCGGTAGAACTTATTAACCTTTTAAGTTTAGATATTTTTTTACTTTTTTCTTTTTGTAGGATATATTCATTTTTTGTATCCTTTTCTTTTTCTATAACAGTCTTTTTCTTTATGCTTTCCTTGTAATCATTGTAATTACCTTTAAATTTTGTAAGACCATTTTCATCTAATACATAGATGGTGTTACATACCGAATCTAAAAAGTGTCTATTGTGCGATACTACAACCAATGTTCCTTGAAAATCACTTAGGGCCTGTTCTAGTATTTCTATAGAATAAATATCTAGGTGATTAGTAGGTTCGTCTAATAAAAGGAAGTTAGGATGCTTTTGTATTAGTTTAATGAATGAAACACGTACTTTTTCTCCACCAGAAAGATCCTTTATTCTTTTATCTACATCTTCGTCTTTAAAAAGAAAGCTAGCAGCCATACTTCTTAAATATTCTTGTGTGTAGTTAATATTTGTGTTAATTTCTTGCAAAATGGTATTGTCAGGGTAAAGGTTATCAACATTTTGATCAAAGTATCCCATTACAGCATTTTGTGCTATTTTAATACTACCACTATCAAGGGGCAACTTATTAGCTATTAACTTTAAAAGTGTAGACTTTCCACAACCATTTTTTCCTATTATACCTATTCTTTCTCCCTTATACACCTTAAGACATATATCTTTTAGTAGTGCCTTGTTATCAAAATTTTTGCAGACATTTTCTAAAGTTAGTACAGAATCAGATGTTGTATTCTTTATTTCAAATTTAAGTTTCATCTTTGGTGGTGTGTAGTCAGGATTATCATGAACTAATAGGTGAGATAAAAGCTTTTGTTTTCCACGAGCTTGCTTTGCCATACGACCAGCTCTGTTTCTTTCTATGTACTCATTTAATTTTTTTATTCTATCTTGTTGCTTTTCGTATTCTTTGATTTCACCCTTTAGTATCATTTCTTTTTGTATCATGAAGCTTGAGAAATTACCTGAATACTCATGTAATTTCATATTTTCAATTTCAAATATTTTGTTACAAACATTGTCTAAAAAGACTCTGTCGTGCGATACAAGTAGAAAGGCCTTGTTATACTTTTTCAAAAATTCTTCAAGCCATTCTATAGATGCTAAATCAAGGTGGTTTGTAGGTTCGTCTAATATTAGTAAATCAGGCTTTTGTAAAAGCAGTTTTGCAAGACTAACTCTTGTTTTTTCTCCTCCAGATAGTTTGCAGATAAGACTATCTTTTAAATTTGTTAAATCAAGCCCGTTTATAACCTGATTTAAAAGATAATCAATGCTGTAACCGTCATTAGCGTTAAAGATATTGTATAATTTATCTAATTCATCTTTTAATTTAGGATTGGTTGCTAGTTCTAAATTCATCTTCTCTATTTTCCTATACACCTTATGTAGTTCACTAAATACTGTATCTAATTCTTCAAATACGGTATTATTCTCGTCACTAAAATGGTGCACTTGTGAAATGTACCCTATATTAATATTCTTATCTACAAATACAGTACCACTATTAATACTTTCTTTTGAGAGTATAATATTGATTATTGTAGATTTACCAACACCATTTAGCCCTATAAGGCCAATTCTATCGCTTGAATTTATACTAAAAGATACATCTTTTAGTATTTGCTTATCCAAAAAACTCTTGTAAACATTATTGAATTGTATAAATGCCATAAAACTTCCCTTTTTCATTTGATAGCCTATTATACCATAAATTAATTATTTCGATTAGACCAAAAAAAGTTTAATAAAAAAGAGAATAAAAAAATATTTTTTGAAAAATAAATTTAATAAAGTTATTTTACTTTTAAATTAGGTCTTTTTTTTACCAGATAAAAGCATAATGAAAGAAAATATTTAAAATTAAGCATTGATTACAAATATATATATCTATGGTATATTATTCCTAATTTTATACGTTCGGAGGTTTTATGAAAAAAAGTTCTTTAATTCTAATTACAATTTTAGCAACAACATTTCAGTCGTATGCTAAAAATTATCCTTTAAATTTAAGTATCGTTCATATGAATGACACACATTCACATTTTGAACCAGAAACAGTTAAGTTTACAATAAACGGTAAACCTACATCAGTAAAAATAGGGGGATTTCCTGAAGTTATACACGAATTGAATGAATACAGAAAATCATTGCCTAAAAATAGACAACCACTAGTTTTACACGCTGGTGATGCATTGAATGGTACTTTGTATTACACACTATTTAAAGGTGTTTCTGATGCAAAAATGATAAATGCAGCTAAGTTTGATTATCTAACATTAGGTAATCATGAGTTTGATTCAGGAGATAAAGGTTTAAAAATATTTTTAGATAACCTAAAAGTACCAGTCCTATCTTCTAATGTTATACCCAACAAAAAAAGCATCCTATACGGTTACTGGAAACCTTATGCTATTAAAAAGATTCGTGGTGAAAAAGTTGGGATAATAGGGCTAGAGTTTGCAGAAAAGACTAGAGAATCTTCAAGTCCAGGTAAGGATATTAAGATAATAGATGAAGTGCAAGCAGTTCAAAAGTATATAAATATTTTGAAGAAAAAAGGGGTTAATAAGATAATACTTCTATCACATGCTGGTGTAAAAGGTAATACACGTGTTGCTAAAAACACAAAGGGATTAGATGTAATAATATCAGGTGACTCACACTTCCTTTTCGGAAATGATGAAATGAGAAAGTTTAAATTACCTGTAATATCAGAATATCCAACAAAGGTAATGAGTTTAAGTAATGAACCTGTGTATATAGTAGAAGGATGGGAGTATACTAAGCTATTAGGTAGATTGGATATAAAGTTCAGTAAATCTGGTATAGTAAAGAGTATTAAAGGTAATCCTGTAATTGTGTACCATGAAGATTCTAGTTTTGAGAGAAAAGATGAAAATGGTAAAAAATATACTCCTAAAGGTAAAGAAAGAGAAGAAATATTAGAAACATTAAAGAATACAAAGACATTTAAGTTAGCAAAACCAGATAAGAAAGCTAAGAAAATATTTGATAAATATTACAAGCTAAAAAAACAACTAGGTGATCAAGTTATAGGTGAGCTAACAGGAGACGTAATGCCAGGAGGTTCTGAACATAGAATTCCTCATAAGAATAATCCTAAAGGATCTATTGCAACTAGATTTGTTGCAGAAACTATGTTAACACAAATGAGAAGCTTTGGTGAAAATTCTAAGGTAGACTTTGCTATACAAAATTCAGGTGGTGTAAGACAAAATATTAATACAGGTAAGTGGACATACAATGATGCATATAACTTATTACCATTTGGTAACACATTATACCTTTTAAATATGAAAGGATCACAAGTTAAAAATGTGATAGAAGAAGCACTAGACTACGGTTTAGGTGGTGGATCAACAGGTTCATTCCCTTATGGTGCTGGATTGCGTTATGAAGCAAATCAATACAAGGACAAAAATGGTAAGAGAATAGTTAAAATTGAAGTTGAAAATGCTAAAACTGGTAAGTTTGAAGACTTGCAAGATGATAAGGATTATATAGTTGTAACAAATGGATATATCGCTAAAGGTAAAGATGGTTACAAGACATTTGGTAATATACAAGGAAAAGATACCTTTATACCTGATGCACAAAGCTTTATTAAATTCTTACAAATGCACAAGAACTTTAAAACATATACAGATTCTAATGTAATATTCCATTTTGATGAAAATAATGAAGTTAAGACAAAATAAGAGAGTGTGGTTACACACTCTCTTCTCACTTTCAAAACTTTAATTTTTTTTAACTTTTGAAAGCGGTATATAATAAGAAGTGTATTAAAAAGGGAGTTTATTAAAAAAAATCCACTTTCAAAACTTTAAAATTTTTTATCTTTTGAAAGTGGAATTTAAAAATTGTTAGAATACTACACCTAAATTAAATTTAAATTTATTTGATAATTTATTTCCGAATTCTTTTTCTAAGCTGTATTGTAGATATGCTTTATCCTTTATACTATATTCACCACCTATTCCTAGATTGAACCAAGTATCTTTGTTGCTTAATTTTACAGTAGTTTCATCACGTGGATCAGTAAACTTGTATTTTGTATCGCCTAAAAATTCTCTAAGTACACTAGCTTTTATATATTGCCCTTTATACATTAATTTTAGTCCTAATTCACCTATTAATGAATCTATTTTATCAGATTTAACACTAATGTATGTATTAGGAATTTTAAATTCTTGTCCTTTAGATGTGCTATATGTTAGTGAACCTTCAGGTACTAGTGAAAAGTCGTTATTTAATTTAAATTCTTTGCTATATTTACCTTTTATACCTAAATCTAAAGTATTATACTTCAAAAATTTAGTATTTCCACTTACAAAAGAAACTTTAGGGATTAATTCAAATGTACCTATTTTACTTGTATTATTTAAATATCCTAGGATACTTGTTGATTTAGCTTTATCATTACTAAAGTTCATTCTATGTGCAAGTGATAAACCTACTAAAGTATTGTTGATTTTATGATTGTATCCAACTTGCATGGTGTTGTATAAGCCATTATCTAGTCCTAAAGTAGATTTTAACCACATACCTTTTCTTGAAGGTATATTGTATTCATCTAAACCATCTCTATGTAATTTATACAATGAATTTGAATCATTACATACATCATTTATTATTGGGTTGTATAGGACTTTTAAGCCAGATATAAAGTGCGAGATAAATAAAGGTTCATAGGTTATTATATTATTTCCATAACTAATTCCTACACCTATAAGTTTCATCATAAAATTGTTCTTTTTATCTTCTGAAATAGAACTTAGATTATTGTTATCTACTGCATTTTTAATATCGTTATCAATTACATAGTCATATAAATAATTATATTCACTACTGCCACCATTTCCTTCAGGGTCGACATTTTTTTTAATTAATTTAACGGTTTTGTATATAACATCGTCTTTTTCTTTTGGTGACAAATCAAATACATTAAATTTTTTTATTATGGGTGCGTATGATTTAATATACATTGGATTAATTTCACTTTTTGAAAGATATTGTATGTTGTTTTTTAAAGTAGAAAAAGAAAATGGTATTAAGTCTGTATGTTTATCTACTAAATAAAATTGTTTTAGATCTTTAATACTTTCATCACTTAATTCTAAGTAAAATTTAGTGTTATTGTTTTTTAAAGAAGTAATATATATAAAGTCTGTTCCTTTTTTACTAATAAAATCCATAAGTGTGGAGCTAGAAGTAAGTCCGTGAATTCCTGGACATAATCCAAGACTTGTTATTTCACTTGATTTACTAGAAACATTTATTTTAAATGTAATCTTATTACCACTAATATCATTAATATCCTCTTCACCTTCTCCTATTGCTAATAAAGCTCCGCTATTATCTAATGTGTGTTTGATTTCTATTTTACCATTATTTGAATTTAAACTACTGATTTCTACAAGAGACGGATATGAGAAACCACAATTTGGATCGTTATAATTAGTCTTCACAATGAAGTTCATTTTAGAGTTTGGAGCAAGATTTACAACATTATAAAATGAGAAATGGTTACCATTATCGGCATATGTATTAGGATCTAAGATGAAATCATTTTGTTGGTTTTCTTTAAGTGAATACTCATCACGAAATTCATATGCAAAAGCAAAAAAACTTAACAAAATCGAATAAAAAATAATTAATTTTTTCACACAAATCACCTCTTATCTGTATTTTACTACTTTAATAACTTATTGCAAGAAGAAAATGATAAAATTTAGAAGTTATTCCAACACTTATAGAATTTTTTTTTCAATTTTTTGAAAAAACTTTTAGAAAAAACATTTTTTTGCTATTATTAGAAAAAAAGGATGAAAAATATGAAGAACAGAGATACTTATTTAAATAAATTGATAGAGCTTAAAGATACAAGTCTAATAAAGGTAATAACGGGATTAAGAAGAACAGGTAAATCTAGCTTATTAAAACTTATGGTTATGTACTTAAAAAAACAGGGTATAAAAAGTGATAGAATTATAGAAATGAATTTTGATAGTAAAATGAATTGCGATGATATATATGAATATGTGAATAAAAAGGTGAATAATAGCGATGAAAAAATATATATCTTTTTAGATGAAATACAAAAAGTTCAAAACTGGGAAGAAGTGGTGAATGCTTTTAGAGTTAATTTTAATTCAGATATATATATTGCAAGTTCAAGTGCTTGTAAATTATCTAAAGAATATGTTGAAATTAAAATGTTTCCTTTATCATTTAAAGAATTTTTGTACTTTAATAATAATTCTGATATATCAAAGGCTTTTGAAGAGTATTTACATTTTGGGGCTATGCCACAAATAGTAAAATTAGGTTTGGAACAAGAAGATATCTATTCTACTGTTGTTATTAAGGATATACTTGAAAGAGAAGCTATTAAAGGGCGTAATAAGGTTACAGATATGCTACTTTTGAAAAAGATTGTAATGTATTTAGCGGATAATATAGGAAATAATTTATCTACATCTAATGTAGCAAAAGTTTTAGCAAATGAAAAACTTGTAGATAGAAAAACAACGAGCGTAAATACAATACAGACGTATATACAAAGTTTACTAGAAGCATATATGTTCTATGAAATTAAAAGATTTGATATTAAAGGAAAACAGTATTTAAAAACTTTAGGGAAGTATTATATAGTAGACTTAGGTCTTAGAAATTATCTTTTAGGATTTAGAAATAGAGATAGTGGGCATATTATTGAGAATATAGTATATTTTGAGCTTTTAAGAAAAGGTTATGATGTTGCTATAGGTAAAGTAGGAGATTTAGAAATAGACTTTATAGCAACCAAAGTGAATAGTAAGGTATATGTACAAGTTACAGAAAGCATGCTAGAAGAAAGCACAAGAGAAAGAGAAATTAAGCCATTAAAAAAGATAGATGATAATTATGAGAAAATAATACTTACACTTAATTGTGGACTTGAAAAAGACTATGATGGAATTAAAGTGTATAATTTGATAGAATGGTTATTGGGAGAATAAAAAATATTTTAAAATACACCCCAAAATTATTGACATTTAGCTAAAAATAGTATATTATTAGCAAGTACAGAGCAGACGCTGTTCTGTTTTATAGTGTAAAAAATTATTGTTTAGTGAGTTAGCTAACCTTTAAGGAGGCTTGATTTTTACTACTTTTGTTAGAACGTCAAAAGTTTTAAAATATAGATTAATTAATTGTGAATGAACTTAACTAAGACCCAACAATAAAAAACGAAGAAAGAGGAAATGAGAGGAGGAAACATGCCTACAATTAATCAATTAGTTAGATTTGGTAGAAGCACTTCTGAAAAGAAGAAAAAATCACCTGCATTAAAGGCAAATCCACAAAAAAGAGGGGTTTGTGTAAGAGTTTATACTACAACACCTAAGAAACCTAACTCAGCTTTAAGAAAGGTAGCCAGAGTAAAACTTGTTAATGGAATAGAAGTTACAGCATATATACCAGGTATAGGACACAACCTTCAAGAACACTCAATAGTGTTAATAAGAGGAGGAAGAACAAAAGACTTACCAGGGGTTAGATACAAAATAGTTAGAGGAGCTTTAGATACTGCTGGTGTAGTAAATAGAAAACAAGCAAGATCTAGATACGGAACTAAGAGACCTAAATAATAAAGGAGGATAAAGATGTCAAGAAGAAGACAAGCAATAAAAAGAGATGTTCTACCTGACTCAAAGTACAGCGATAAAGTTGTTACCAAGTTTATTAACGGTCTTATGGTAGATGGTAAAAAATCTTTAGCAGAATCAATATTTTATAACGCTTTAGAAGCAATAGAACAAGAAACAAACGAATCAGGAATAGAAGTATTCAGAAGAGCTATGGAAAATGTTAGACCACAATTAGAAGTTAGATCAAGAAGAATTGGTGGGGCAACATACCAAGTTCCAGTTGAAGTAAGAAAAGAAAGACAACAAACTCTTGCAATAAGATGGTTAGTTAAATACACAAGAGAAAGAAAAGAATATGGTATGATCGAAAAATTAAAGAAAGAATTAATAGCTGCTTCAAATAATGAAGGTGGAGCTGTTAAGAAGAAAGACGATACATACAAGATGGCAGAAGCAAATAGAGCATTCGCTCATTATAAATGGTAATAGTAATAGGAGGATAAATGGCAAGAAAAGTAGAGCTTAAAGATACTAGAAATATAGGGATAATGGCTCATATTGATGCTGGTAAGACTACTACTACTGAAAGAATTTTATTCTATACTGGAGTTAATCACAAAATAGGAGAAGTTCATGATGGAGCTGCTACTATGGACTACATGGAACAAGAACAAGAAAGAGGAATTACAATAACTTCAGCAGCGATCACTTGTTTCTGGAAAAAACATAGAATAAATATCATTGATACACCAGGTCACGTTGACTTCACAGTTGAAGTTGAAAGATCATTAAGAGTATTAGATGGTGCAGTTGCAGTCTTTTCAGCAGTTGATGGAGTACAACCACAATCAGAAACAGTTTGGAGACAAGCTGATAAATATCACGTTCCAAGAATTGCATTCTTTAACAAAATGGATAGAACTGGTGCAAACTTTGAAATGTGTGTAGATGATATTAAGAAAAAATTAGGTGGAAATGGTATACCTATCCAATTACCTATAGGTGCAGAAGAACACTTTGAAGGTATAATAGACTTAATCACTGAAAAAGAATACATTTTCCATGATGAAACAATGGGTGCAGATTACGAAATTAGAGACGTAAGACCTGAATTAAAAGATGCAGTTGAAGAAGCAAGACACAACTTAATAGAAGCTGTTGTTGAAACTGATGATGCATTAATGGAAAAATTCTTTGCAGATGAACCTATTAGTGAAGAAGAAATAAAGGTAGCCTTAAGAAAGGCAACAATAGCTGGAATAGTAGTTCCTGTAACTTGCGGAACAGCGTTCAAGAATAAAGGAATTCAACCATTACTTGATGCAATAGTTGCATATATGCCTTCTCCATTAGATATACCATCAATTGAAGGAATAAATCCTAAGACTGATGCAGAAGAAGTTAGACATCCATCTGATTCTGAAAAATTCTCAGCATTAGCATTTAAGATAGTAACAGATCCATTCGTAGGAAGATTATCATTCTTTAGAGTTTATTCAGGTATGTTACAAAAAGGTTCATACGTTTTAAACTCAACAAAAGGTAAAAAAGAAAGAATGGGAAGATTACTTCTAATGCATGCTAATAAGAGAGAAGAATTAGAAGAAGTTTACACAGGAGATATAGCAGCAGCAGTTGGATTGAAAGATACAACTACTGGAGATACTCTATGTGATGAATCAGCACCAATTATATTAGAAAACATGGAATTCCCAGATCCAGTTATATCAGTTGCAGTTGAACCAAAGACTAAAGCTGACCAAGAAAAGATGGGAACAGCATTATCTAAATTAGCTGAAGAAGACCCTACATTCGTTGTTACTGCAAACCAAGAAACTGGTCAAACAGTAATATCAGGAATGGGAGAATTACACTTAGAAATTATAGTAGACAGAATGAAGAGAGAATTCAAGGTTGAAGCAAATGTAGGTAAACCACAAGTTGCATATAGAGAAACTATACTATCTAATTCAGATGTTGAAGAAAAATACATCAAACAATCAGGTGGTAGAGGACAATATGGACACGTTAAGATTAAAGTTGAACCTAACAAAGATAAAGGTTATGAATTTATTAACGAAATTACTGGAGGGGTAATACCTAGAGAATACATACCAGCAGTTGATAAAGGTATACAAGAAGCATTACAAGCTGGGGTTGTAGCAGGATATCCAGTACAAGACGTTAAAGTTACTCTATATGATGGATCATACCACGAAGTCGATTCATCAGAAATGGCATTCAAGATTGCAGGATCATTAGCTATTAAGAGTGCTTTAAAACAAGCACAACCTATCTTACTTGAACCAATATTCAAAGTTGAAGTTACAACTCCTGAAGAATACATGGGAGACGTTATAGGTGACTTAAACTCAAGAAGAGGACAAGTATCAGGTATGAATGATAGAAATAACGCAAAAATAATAGATGCACATGTACCATTATCAGAAATGTTTGGATATGCTACTGACTTAAGATCAAAGACTCAAGGAAGAGCATCTTATTCAATGGAATTTGAAAAATATGTACAAGTTCCAAAGAACATATCTGATAAGGTAGTTGAAGAAAGACAAGGTAAATAATTTAGGAGGAAAAACAAATGGCAAAACAAAAGTATGAAAGAAGTAAACCACACGTTAACATTGGGACAATAGGACACGTTG
>NZ_JADBHL010000018.1:0-13695 GCF_014892235.1 Sneathia sp. DSM 16631
AAGGATTAAGACAAATAGCGTAATAAAAAAAATATAGGGTAGGGACTACCCGAATTAACGCCTGTGGAGATAGTAGGGTACAAGGTCAGCGAAGCAGGAAGCCCATAGGCTTTAGACTATGGGTAGTTCACACCATACACCCTTTTCAAGATGGAAATGGACGTGTTGGTAGATTAATTATATTAAAAGAATGTTTAAAAAATAATATAGTTCCCTTTATTATTACCGAAAACATAAAAATTAACTACTATAGAGGTCTTTTAATGTGGAAAGAGGAAAAAGGGTATTTGATAGAAACTTGTAAATTTGCTCAAGATAAATTTAAAGAATATCTTGACTATTTTGAAATAGAATATGAGGAGTAAAGAATGTTAATAAGAAGTAAAAGGATCTGGATTGCAAATAACTTTATACCTGCAATAATAGAAGTTGATGATAAAAAGATAAAAAGAATATTAGAATATAATAAAGACATGAAAGTGGACTATGATTTTGAAAACAATAGAATAGTTCCAGGCTTTATTGATATACATACACATGGAGCAGTAAATGTAGAAGCTAATGTATCAAGTTTAGAAGAAATACATAAGTGGGCAGATTACTTACCTAGTGAAGGTGTAACAGCTTTTTGTCCGACAACTGTAACACAAACTGAAGAAGTACTAAAAAAAGCTTCAAAGACTATCTTAGAAGCTAAAGAAAGTCAAAAAAGTGGAGCTAAGATATTAGGTATAAACTTTGAGGGACCATTTTTAGATGTAAATCATAAGGGAGCACAACCACAAGATTGCATAGTAGAACCAGACTTAGAAAAGTTTAGTAGATTCCAAAGTGCATGTAAAGATTTAATATTAATAATGACAGTAGCAGTTGAAAAAGATAAGGATTATGCATTAACAAGACAATTATCAAGTAAAGGTGTAGTAGTTAGTGTTGGTCATAGTGGTGCAACATATGATGAAGCAATGCTAGGTATAGCAAATGGTGCTAAACTATTAACTCATACATTTAATGGTATGACAGGATTGCATCATAGAAATCCAGGTCAAGTTGGAGCTGCACTAAGAATAAGGGATGTTTATTCTGAAATAATATGTGATGGTATACATATTAGACCTGAGGTTATAAACATATTCTTTATGTCTAAAGGGCCTGATTATGCCGTTATGGTAAGTGATTCTATGTCAGCTAAAGCCTTTAAGGGTACAGACTTCTATTTAGGAGGAGAAAGGGTAATTGTTAGTGAAGATGGAAGTGCAAGAAGAGAGTCAGGAGCCTTAGCAGGGTCTATACTAAAAATAATAGACGGACTAAAAGTAGTTGTTGAAAGAGCACAAGTTCCATTTAATTATGCCATAAATGCTTGTACATCTAATCCAGCAAGACTTCTTAGAATAGACGATAGAAAAGGGTATATAAAGGCAAATTATGATGCAGATTTAGTCGCTATAACAGATGACTATAAAATAATAAATACTATGGTTGAAGGAGAATTTCAAATATAATGAAAAAAATATACTTAGCAGCAGGTTGTTTTTGGGGAACACAAGCATATTTTAAGAAGATAGATGGTGTAGTAAATACAAAGGTAGGTTATGCAAATGGTAAAACAGAGGATACAGACTACACTAGAGTTTCAAGTACAGATCATGCAGAAACATTAATGGTAGAATATGATGAAAAAAGAATAAGTTTAAGAAAAATACTGTTACATTACTTTCGAATAATAGACCCAACTAGTGTTAATAGACAAGGTGAGGATATTGGAAGGCAATATAGAACAGGGATATATTATACTGATGAAAATGATAAAGATATGATAGATAATGTCTATAGATATTATGAAGATAAATTTGGTGGTATAGTTGTAGAAGTAAAGCCATTACAAAACTTCATACTAGCAGAAGACTATCATCAAGATTACTTAGATAAAAATCCTAATGGATACTGTCATGTTGATCTTAGTCTTTTAAATTTAGATGAAGAAAGCTATAGTATAATGAAGGAAAACAATACAGAAAGACCATTTTCAAGTGAGTTAAATAAGGAAAATAGGGACGGAATATATGTTGATAAACAAACAAAAGAACCTCTATTTTCATCTAAAGATAAGTTTGATGCAGGTTGTGGATGGCCAAGCTTTAGAAAGCCCATTGGTGATAGTGTTGACTATTTAGAAGATCATTCATATGGAATGGATAGAGTTGAGGTAAGAAGTAAAAGTGGAGATAACCACCTAGGACATGTATTTAACGAAGAACAAGGACTTAGATACTGCATTAATGGTAAAAGCCTAGAATTTATACCCTATGAGGATATGAAAAAAAGAGGATACGAGGAATATATGAAATTTGTAAAATAAGGGGGTTGGACCCCCTTTATCTATTATTTATCATTCTTCTTAATTCTTCGATTTCCTTTTTCAATTGTTCATAGTTAGCATTAGTATTTCTCTTTTCACCAAATAGAATACCAGCACCAGCACCAAATGCAAGATTTCCATTTCCAGTTACAGCACCAGATAATCTATAAGTAAATCTATCATTATTACTAATACCACTAAATCCAAGTGCAACAGCGTGTTTACCACCAAAGAAACCATAAGCAGCACTTAGTTGAAATTGTCTATTAGAATTAGAACTAATAGAACCTAAATTACCAATAGCAATTGCAGCAGCAGATCCATTTAAAGCAAGATCAGTTTTCATATCTAACGCATTTAATTTAGCAGTATATTCATCCTTAAACTTAGCAAGGTCATCTTTAACATTATTAGCAATTGATAATGATTCATTCTTAGTTTGGATAGCTCTATCGGCATCTGCTTTAGCTTCATTAGCTTTTTGTGTAGCAGTATCTGCGGCAGTTTTAGCTTCTTCAGCTTTAGTAGCAGCAGTTTTAGAGAAATTTTCCGCAGAAGTCTTAGCTTCATTAACTTTTTGTGTAGCAGTTTGAATTTCTTGTTTAGCTGTGTCTATAGAAGCTTTAGCTTCAGTAGCAGTAGTAGTAGCTTGTGTAACTGCTTGAGTTATTTCTTCTTTAGCACTATTAGTTTTTTCTGTTAATTCCTTTGTTAAATTTGTTTTAATATTATTCATATCTCCATTAAATTTTTCTTTTGCTTCATCTGATTGTTTTTTTAGTTCAGTTATAAATTCAGGAATCTTTTCTTGAGTGGTTTCCTTTATTTCAGTAATAGCATCTTCCTTAGCTTTCTTAATATCGTTTTCTACAGAAAGTTTAATTTCATTTTTTATAGTGTTTTTAGTTTCGTCTACTTTTCTATTGAAGTCATTATTAATTCCAGTTACTTTTGTTTCAATCTCTTCTGCTTTTTTAGCACTTTCTTCAGCTTTTTTAGCACTTGCTTTTGCTTCTTCAGCATACTGTTGTGGTGTATTATTCGCATTAGGACTAGCACCATTTATAGGAGGCTTACTCCCATCACCCATAGATATAAAACTTAATAATAATACAAAAAATATTACTTTTTTTCTCATACTTTCTCCTTTAATCATTAAAATGTGATATTTGTAAATATCCAAATGTATTTTATCGTGAAAAAAAAAAAAAAAAACTATTTTTAATTAAATATTTATTAAATATTTAACTTAATATTTATTTATGCAATTTTTATTTGAAAGATACTATCTTAAATGAAACTGTACTTTTTTAACTAAACCAAAAAAAAGACAAGAATAATCTTGTCCTTCATTACTTTATTAATAAGTCTTTTGCATTTATTGGTTTTTTAATCATCTTGTTCTTAAACATAAAATCGGCAGTTTTTTGTAAGCCTTCAATGTCCTTGTCAGACACTTTAGAATTAAAGTCGTATTGACCAAACATAGTAGTATAAGCTGCATCATCTAGTTTTAATGCTTTACATACTATTTGTTTTGTATCTTCAGGCTTATTTTCCATAAATTCAAGAATTTCTTTTTGTGCCTTTAAGAAGGCGTCTATTACATCTCTATGTTCATTGTAGTATTTTTGTGTAGTTGCAACACAGATAAGAGCTTCTATATATCCTTCTCCATCAGTAATTTTATGTAATCCTGCTTTTTCTGCCTTGTATGAAGCAGGTCCACCAAGAAGTGCAACATCTATCTTTCCAGAAGAAAGTGCAGCTAGTGCATCAGGTATACTCATATTTACAAAGTTAACATCATTTGTTGTTAAGTTCTTACTCTTTAGGTATGAAACAAGTAATTCGTGTAAATTAGTTCCCATAGGACCTGCAATAGTTTTACCTTTTAAAGATTCAGGACTATTTAATGATGCATCTTTTGAGAATAGTGCAAATGCCTTTGGTGCACGTGAATATATGTCTAATATTTTAATATCAGCACCATTAGCAGCACTTGCTATTACAGAAGAACCACCAATAGCGTTTAATATTTGTACAGAACCAGATGCTAATGCTTGACTTTGGTCAGCACCACTAGTAATTTCTGCATATTTAATATCTACACCATTTAAATGTTTTTTTAGAATAGAATTTTCTTTTTCAATAATAGAAGGTACATTTAATGGAGCTGTAACATAAGTAACTGTTAAATCTTTTGTACTAAAGTTTGATTTTGTTTTATCAGAGCATGAAAACATGAATAATGATAAAGCAAATATAGTTAAAATCTTTTTCATTGAATCCTCCAAATATCATCACGGATTTTTCGTTTTAAAGTTGTAAACTCAAAATCCAATAAATCTCGTTTTTTGCTATTTATATTATATGAAGAATATATTTTTCCCTCTTTTAATACTATGATTTTATCTGCAATCGTCAACGCCTCATCTATATTATGTGTTACAAAAAGAATACCAACATTCTCTTTGTTGTATAGTTTGAGTAATTCCTCTTGCATCTTTACCCTTGTAAAATCATCTAAACTAGAAAAAGGTTCATCCATAAGCAGAAAATTAGGCTTGTATGCAAAAGCACGAGCTAAACTAACTCTACTTTTCATACCACCAGACAATTCATCTGGATATGAATTACTAAATTTTTCTAAATCCACCATACGTATCATCCTATATATTTCATCACTAGGTAAGTTGGTTATAGCTTGTATATTTTCAAAAACTGTTAACCAAGGGAATAGTCTTGGTTCTTGAAAAACATATGAAAACTTTAAGTTATTAGTATTAATACTTCCAGAATCATATTTTTCAAGGTTGCTAATAAGGCGAAGTAATGTTGTCTTACCACAACCAGATTTGCCTAGAATAACAGTGATTTTATCACTTTCTATGTCTAAATTAAGGTTATTAAACACATAATGGTCATTAAATTTTTTAATTAAATCTCTTATTTCTATCATAAATAGTTAACCTCTTAAAAATGTAGTCACAAAGATAACCCAATAGCCCTATAATCACAACACCAACAATAACTATATCAATTCTAGCCATAGACTTTGCAAAATTGATCATATATCCTAATCCTTGACTTGCTGCAATTAGTTCAGCCCCTATTATCGCACGATAGCTATAGCCTAAACCTAGTCTTAATCCAACCAAAATATCGGGAACAGCATTAGGAAGAATAATTTTAAAAAATATCTTCTTTTTGCTAAACTTAAAAACTAATCCAACTTCAATTAATTTTTTATCACAACTTGATAATCCTTTTTGAAAATTAAGATACATTGGGAAAAAGGATGCAAGAATGATAATAAGGAGCTTTGGAGCTTCACCTATTCCAAACCAAAGAATTAAAAGTGGAATAAGGCTAAGCGGTGGTATATTTCTCATAAATTGCAAGAACCAATCATAGTAAGATGAAATTCTCTTATTAATATATTCTAGTATTGTAATAGAGCTTGCAAGTAAGAAAGAAATAGAAAAACCTAAAAACACTCTTTTAAGACTTATAGCTACATTAAAAAATATGCTTCTATCTTTTATGAGTTCTATAAGGCTAAAAAATATATCTTTTAGTGGAGGTAGTACATAAGGGTTATATACCTTAAATACAGTTAATAAATGATATATTAGTAAAAGAGTAACTAAAGATAATACTCCCTTCATTTTCCTATGCATTTTACACCATCTCCATTATGACAACCATTGTGACAATAAAGTCCTTCGATTAATCGTATATTTTTAATTTTTTCATTAGATATATTTTTTAAGTCTTTTTCTTCTATTGAAATACAATTTTTTTCTATAGAAGAAAAAAATCCAAAAGGTATAGGGCTATTACTTAGTTTTTCTCCTTTTGTTTTAATAGAATACTCACTACAAAATTCGTCCCATGTTAGAAAGGACGTGTTTTTAAGATTAAGAGTATTACCATAGTTCTTTAAAGCAATACAGGGCGTAATTATCCACTTGTATCCATCTTTAAGATCGATTCTACTAGATATTTCTCTTGCAATGTGAATTAAAATAGGCTCTATATTATGGAACTTAACGTTTAGACCATTTTTCTTGAAATATTCTACAATTAGTGGGCAACGTTGATCGATTATAGTGCCTTTTTCTTTAAGCAATAATTCCTTATACTTATTCTTAACAATTTCAGTGTGATTTTTTTCGGGGAAGACTAGGATGAATCCTAATCTATTGATTTCTTTTTTTAGACTAGATAAATTATATGATTTAAGTATGACGGGATTAAGTAAAATATATTTTTTCATAAACCTCCAAATAGTAAAGAAAGTATACCATAAGAAGATTTGTAAGTCAATGTATGTCAAATATATTTTACGTTAAATTAACCCTTGTTTTTAAAGGGATTGAGCATATTTTGGCACTTAATTTAGTTTGACAATAAAATTAATAAATTATATAATTAATTGTAATATTACAAATAGAAAGGAAGATAAATATGAAATTGCTGGATATAAAGGATCTTCATGCTGAAGTTGAAGACAAAGAAATACTAAAAGGGATAAATCTAACAATTAATAAAGGTGAAATTCATGTAATAATGGGACCTAATGGTGCAGGTAAGTCAACACTTGCAAGTGTATTAGTTGGTCACCCAAATTATACTGTTACTAAGGGTGAGGTTTATCTTGAAGGGGAAAATATACTAGATTTAAGTGTAGATAAAAGAGCACGTGCTGGGATTTTTTTGTCATTCCAATATCCTGAAGAAATTCCTGGACTTACATTAGAAGACTTTTTAAGATCGGCTAAGGAAGCTGTTACAGGTAAAAAGCAATACTTTACATTTTTTCATAAATACTTAGTTGAAACAATGAAAAAATTAAACATTGATCCTTCATACTGTTCAAGACATTTAAATGTTGGTTATTCTGGAGGAGAAAAGAAGAAAAATGAAATATTACAAATGGCGATACTAGAACCTAAAGTTGCAATATTAGATGAAGCAGATTCAGGTCTTGATAGAGATGCTACAAAGACTGTATTTGAAGGTCTACGTACATTAAAAAATGATGATACATCAATGATAATAATAACTCACTATGATAAAGTTTTAGAGTACTTACAACCAGATTTTGTACACATATTGGTTGATGGTCAAATAAAGAAAAATGGTGGTAAGGAATTAATAAAATATATTGAAGAAAATGGATTTGAAGAATTTAAGAAATAGGGGCTAATATGGAAAGAAAAAGAACATATGTTGCTGATATACAAAGAGGGATATATGATGTTAAGGATAAGGTTGATGCAGGTTATACAACAGGTAAGGGACTTAATGAAGAAATTGTAAGAAAAATATCAAAGAAAAAAAATGAACCTCAATGGATGTTAGATATACGTCTTGAAGGGTTGAGAGTTTTTAATGAAAAGCCTATGCCTACATGGAGTGCAGATTTATCAGATCTTGACATTAACGATATTGTAAATTATCTTGAACCTAATGCAAAGCAAATGTCAGACAACTGGGACGATGTCCCTTCGTATATAAAGAACACATTCGATAGATTGGGTATACCAGAAGCTGAAAAGAAATCCTTAGGTGGTGTTGGAGCACAATATGATTCATCAGTTGTATATCATAATCTAGAAAAAGAATTAGATAAAGATGGAGTAATTTATACAGATATAGAAACAGCAGTTAAAAAGTATCCAGAAATGATAAGATCACATTTTATGAAATTAATACCAGTGAATAATCATAAATTTTCAGCACTTCATGCTGCTGTTTGGTCTGGTGGAACATTCCTTTATGTTCCTAAGGGTGTTAAGGTTAAAAAACCAATACAATCATACTTTAGATTAAATGCTCCAGAAGCAGGACAATATGAACATACGATAATAATAGTAGAAGATGATGCAGATGTACACTTTATAGAAGGATGTTCTGCACCGAAGTATAACAAGAATGTTGTGCATGCAGGAGCTGTTGAATTGTATATAGGTAAACGTGCAAGACTTAGATATTCTAGTATAGAAAACTGGTCAAGAAATATGTATAACTTAAACACTAAAAAGGCTATAGTAGATGATGATGGGGTTATAGAATGGATATCAGGTTCATTTGGATCAAAGGTATCTATGCTTTATCCTTTAAGTATTTTAAAGGGTGAAGGATCAAGATCTGAATATACAGGTGTTACTTTTGCATCAGCAGGACAATATCTTGATTCAGGTTGTAAGGTAATACACGCAGCATCAAATACTAGTTCTAAAGTAAAGTCTAAGAGTATATCAAAAAATGGTGGTTGGGCTTGTTATAGAAGCTTACTTGAAGTTGTTCCAGGTGTCAAACATATTAAGGCTACAGCTGAATGTGAATCACTAATGTTAGATAACTTATCTAAATCTGATACTATACCCATGATAGTTTCAAATACAGATGATATAGATATAGGGCATGAAGCATCAATAGGAAGAATATCAGATGATGCAATATTTTATCTAATGCAAAGAGGTTTAACAAGTGATGAAGCAAGGGCTTTAATTATTCGTGGATTTGTTGAACCAATTTCAAAAGAATTACCATTAGAATATGCAGTTGAATTAAATAGACTAATTGAAATAGAACTTGAAGGAACTATAGGTTAGGAGGAAAAAATGGAAAAATATGAAGAAATGAAAAGACCATACTGGAAAAGATTAGACTACACTCCTAGTGAAACTATAGAACAAAAAGAATATATTTTAGATAACCTTAAGTTTTTGAATATGGATCAAGAAGGTATAACTATTACAAAATATTCTGACGAAAGACCACAACCATATAGGGGTTTAGGTGAATATTATGAAGTAGAAAACAAGCAAAGATTAAATCATAGTTTGAGTATAGATATATCTAAAAAAACAGAAAAGATGATAGCTATTAAGTTTGATATTTCAAAAGCATCTGACACCTTAATTAATGGTATAAATATTAATATCAAAGAAGATGCTAGTGCAAAAATACTTTTACTATATGAATCAACTGATGGTTCTAATCATTATCACAATGGATATGTAAGAGTTAATCTTTCAGATAATTCAAACTTAGAACTTATTAACCTACAAAATTTAAATGGAGAATCAAAGAATTTAACTCAAACTGATTTTGTTGTAAATAGCAATGTAAATTTAGAATATTATGATTTAGAATTAGGATCAAAGGTAAATGCTGTTGCAGCAAAGGCTAGATTTTTAGGAGAAAATTCAAATGTACTTTTTGTACCAGCGTATCTTGTAGATGGGTACAGAAAAGCAGATTTTGAATACTCAATGTTATTTCATGGTAAGAAAAATGAAGGAAATATTGAAGGTAGGGGTGCAACAAAAGATCATGGGCTTAAGATATTTAGAGGTAATATATATTTCTATAGAGGATGTAGCAAATCACGTGCAAGTGAAGGAGAATTCTCTATATTATTAGATGATACTATTAAAATACACTCTATCCCTGCAATGTTATGCGATGAAGATGATGTGCTAGGAGCACACGCTGCATCTGTTGGTAAGGTTAATGAAGATAGACTATTTTATCTAATGTCAAGAGGTTTCAATTCTAAAGAAGCTAAGAAGATTATAGTAGAATCTTCATTTAGACCAATATTTGAAAGAATAGAATTTGAAGATATTAAAGAAAAAATGTTTAAAGAAATTAATAATAGGATGTTATAATGGAAAATTTAAGAGATGATTTCCCGATTTTTGATAAGAAGGATATACATTATTTGGACAGTAGTGCCACTACTCAAAGACCTAGATGTGTTATTGATAATTTGAATGAATACTATACAACATTTAATGCTAATGCAGGTCGTGGATCATACGAATTATCTATGATAAATACATCAATAGTAGAAAATACAAGAAAAAAAGTAAAGGAGTTTATAGGATCAAGGGATAATGGAGAAGTAGTATTTACTAAAAATTGTACAGAAGCAATAAATTTGGTTGCATATTCATACGGTTTATCATTTTTAAAGCCTGGTGATGAAATACTTTTATGTGTTTCAAACCACCATGCAAATATATTGCCATGGCAGTTTGTAAAAAAAGTTACTTCTTGTACTATAAAATACTTTTACTTGGATGAGTATGGACAAGTTGATATGGAAGATTTTAAGTATAAGGTTAATAAGAATACTAAAATAGTAGCACTTTCTTCTGTAGTGAATACAACAGGAATAATACAACCTTTTGAAGAAATTATTAATTATGCTCATAAATATGATGCGTTGGTATTACTTGACTGTGCTCAATCTATACAACATTTTAAACATG
Organism: Sneathia sp. DSM 16631; assembly: GCF_014892235.1. Classification (NCBI taxonomy): domain Bacteria; kingdom Fusobacteriati; phylum Fusobacteriota; class Fusobacteriia; order Fusobacteriales; family Leptotrichiaceae; genus Sneathia; species Sneathia sp. DSM 16631. The sequence goes on from NZ_JADBHL010000018.1 coordinate 10,657, forward strand.
AAGTTTTTAAATGGGATGTTGATTTTATGACTTTTTCTGGTCATAAGATGTATTCTAGTTTTGGTGTTGGAGTACTTTATGCTAAAAAAGAACTATTAGAAAAGATGCCTCCTTTTATTTACGGTGGAGATATGATAGAATATGTTGAAGAACAATATTCAACATATGCAAAAGTTCCAACAAAATTTGAAGGTGGAACACTAGATAGTGCAGCAATATATTCATTATCACGTGCAATAGACTATATTAACCTAATAGGCTTTAAAAAGATAGAAGATATTGAGAATAAACTACTAGTAGAACTTTTATTCAAACTAAAGACACTAGATTTTGTTGAAACATATTATACAGAAAATGTAGATAGAGTTCCAGTGGTTGCATTTAATGTTAAAGGTGTTCATTCGCATGATACAGCCTTTATACTAGATAAATACAAGGTGTCTGTGCGTTCTGGACAACATTGTACAGCACCACTACATCAATTTATGAAGATAAATTCAACTTGTAGAGCTAGTCTTAATGTGTATAACACATCTAGTGATATAGACGCATTGATAGAAGGACTTGAAAAAGTAAAAGAGGTTTTTAAATTATGATAGAAGATATAGACAAAATTTATCAGCAAACTATACTAGAATACAATAAAAGATCAGATTTAAAAAAAGAAATTGATAAACCTACTTATGTAGAAAGGGGTCATAATCCTAGCTGTGGAGATGACTTAACCTTATTAATCAAAATTAAAGATGATAAGATTTTAGATGCGTCGTTTATAGGGTCAGGGTGTGCTATTTCAACAGCTTCTACAGCTATGTTGATAGATGATATTAAGGGTAAGACATTAGTTGAAGCTAAGAAGATTATAGACAATTTCTTTTTAATGATGAAAGATCATAAAGATGGAGATGTTAGTCTTTTAAATGATGCCGTACTAATGGAATATGTTCGTGATATGCCAGCAAGAGTAAAATGTGCAACATTAAGTTGGCATAGTTTTGAGGTAATACTAGGAAAGGAAAATATTAAATGACTGAAAAGGAAAAATCAGAAGAAATAATTTCTTTTATAGCAAATGCTAAAAAGCAAACTCCATGTGAATTAATAACTGATGAAAATATAAGTAATACTTATTCATGTAAAGTAATAGGTAAGGACTTAAAGTTTATCTATGGAGATGTTGAAGAAATAGAAAAAATTATTAAAGAAAATAGTCTTAAGAATTATCATTTGAAAAATGATAGACGTAATTCAGGTGTACCTTTATTAGACATACGAAAGGTTAATGCAAGAATAGAACCAGGTGCAATAATCCGTGATAAAGTTACTATAGAAGATAGAGCTATTATCATGATGGGTGCTGTTGTGAATATAGGGGCAAAAATTGGAGAAGCTACCATGATAGATATGGGCGTAATAATAGGTGGTAGAGTTCAAGTTGGTAAAAATTGTCACATAGGAGCTGGTACAGTCTTAGCTGGTGTTATTGAACCACCTAGTGCAAAACCTGTTGTAATAGAAGATAATGTTGTAATAGGAGCTAATGCTGTTGTATTAGAAGGTGTTAGAGTAGGAAAAGGTTCTGTTGTAGCAGCAGGAGCAGTTGTTACTGAAGATGTTCCAGAAAATGTAGTTGTTGCTGGAATGCCTGCTAAAATACTAAAACAAAAAGATAAAAAAACTGAAAGTAAGACAGAATTAGTTGATAAGCTAAGATAGTATAGGAGAACAATCATGACAAATTATGAAGAATATTTAAAATTTGGCAGTGATTCTGACAAAGAAAAACAAGTACAAATGTTAAAAGAAATAAATATATCAAGCAAGTATACAGATATTATTAAAAGTATATCAAGCGAAAAAAATCTTTTAATATTTGCAGAACCATTTTGCCCAGATTGTAGAATATTGGTTGCAATAGTTGAAAGAATTAGAGCATTAAATCCCAATGGTATTAATGTTGAATACCTATCAAGAGAAAAGAACTTTGGAAAGTTGAATATGCTATCTAGTGATAATAGGATACCTTGTGTATTTAGGGTAGATGGTATAAAGATTAAAAAGATACTAGAAGAATATCCTAGTGAATTAGAAGTTACGGATGAAGTAAAAAAAGAGTATAGAGAAGGTAAATACACAGATTTAATAATCAAGGTATTATTAAATGCATTAAAAAGTGAATAAGAGTGTCAAAAGATTTGGCACTTTTATTTTTACCTGCGTATTATCCTAAAAATTCATATTTCTTATAGTGCGTATTATCCGAAAATATGGTATAATATGTTGGGTGATAGCGTTGATTTTAAAAAGAAAAATATATAATAAATTACTTGAATGGAAAAATGAATGTGTAGGAACAAAAGCCTTATTAATTGAAGGAGCAAGACGTATAGGTAAGTCTACTATATGTGAGTATTTTGCAAAAAAAGAGTATAAAAGCTATATTATAATAGACTTTGCAAAAAAGAATAAGCAGATAGAAGAATATTTTGAGAAATATTTAGATGATTTAGACACTCTATTTATGTTTTTACAAGTGCATTATGGAGTTAAATTTTATGAAAGACAAACTCTAATAATTTTTGATGAAGTTCAAATGTTCCCTTTAGCTAGAGCTAGTATTAAATATTTAGTTAAAGATGGAAGGTATGATTATTTAGAAACAGGTTCATTAATTTCTATTAGAGAAAATGTTAAAGATATTGTAATACCATCAGAAGAACGAAGTATTAATATGTATCCACTAGATTTTGAAGAATTTTGTGTAGCACTAGGAGAAGAAAATTTATTTGAATATATTAAGAATTGTTATACTCAAAAAAAAGCTTTAGAAAAAAATCTTCATGAAAGAGCAATGCTTGTTTTTAAGCAATATATGTTAGTAGGTGGAATGCCAAAACCTGTAATTTCCTTTATTGAAAATAGTAAAGATTTTACTATAGCTGATAAAGAAAAAAGAGATATTTTGTACTGACCCCAAAAAGTTGGACAAATAATTTAACTTACTAATAAGGATTGATTTCTGTAAGAAGCAGGAGTTAA
>NZ_JADBHL010000019.1:0-12356 GCF_014892235.1 Sneathia sp. DSM 16631
TTATCTAATTCACCCAATGTTACTTTATCAAATCTCGGATCTTTTCTTAGACCTATAAGTACACCTGTTCTTCCAGTTTTATTATCTTGTGTAACAAAAGTTTCTACATTTTCTGAAGTATAATCACCACCTTTTCCAGTAACTGAGGCATCAACTGACCATTCATCGTAATTTTTTGTTCCATCAAATTTTCTTCCTGTAAACTCTAATGTTTTTCCTAAACTCATACTCTTTTCAGTACTAGCATTAGGAGTTGATTTATCTGCTTTTACAATAAACGGTTTTTTTACTTGTCCATATGCTACTGCATCATTATCTGCTACACCATTTGCAATACCAGACATCTTAAGATTATTATTATCTTTTGTTAATGTTATTTTTGTTCCATTTTGTGTTAAAGTTATATTACTATTGTTATCTTGTGCAATTTCAAGACCTGTTGTTTCATTTCCTACATAAACTTTATCAAATCTTGGCTTATTCTTTATTCCTATTAATATTTTTGCATTATCGCCAGATTTTGAAATATGTGTTTGTACATTTTCAACTGTATATGTACTATCCCAATCTTGATATGTTTTTCCATCATTCTTCTTTTCTGTATTTCCCTTAATTTCTAATTTGTTTGGTAATTCAAATGTTTGTTTTCCATTTTTATCACCTTCTAATTTGAACTTTTTATTTTCATCAACATATCCTTTTAATTCTTTTAATTGCCATACATTTACTGCATCGGTATCGTTAGTTCCAGCTGCAAGTCCTATTAATTGTCTTGTAATATTTTTACTTGTATCTCCAATTGACAGTGCTGCTTTAGTAGCTAGTTTATCTGTAACTTTACCATCAGTATTTCCTGTTTTAGGATTATAGTATATAGTGTTTTTTGCTCTGTCTGCTAATGAATATGATCCTATAGCTACTGCACCTTCTACACTAGCCTTTGAATTAGCACCAACTGCTACTGTTTCTTTTTCTGTTGCAAATGCTCTAGCCCCTAAAGCTGTTGCTGCAACATTAGTTGCTTGTGCATGAGCTCCTATTGCTGTTGTTGCATTTCCTTTAGCAATAGTTTTAGTATAGTTACCACCTATCTTGTTATTACCTTCATTATATGAACTATCATCACTACCTATAGCTACTGCTCCACGTGAATTTTCCTCAATTAAAACATCATTACCCATTGCTATTGCTTGAGCAGATTTTACTGATATATTAATCCCTATAGCTGATGATTGACCTGCACCATTAGAAACTTCAGATTTACCTCCAAATACATATGAATCTTCTGCATTTGCTTTTGTTTCATTACCTATAGCTATACTTCTAGGACCTTTTGCTAATGCCTTTTCTCCTATAGCTACACTGATTTCACCTATTGCACGTGATCTATCTCCAATTGCAACTGCTGTCTTACCTGCTACAACATTTCCACCTATTCCTACTGAATAATCACCAGATTTAACACCATTACCTACTGATACTGATGATGTACCTGCACTTATTTCACCTATATTTGAATCCGTATTATCATCTGCTTTACTATTACTACTATTAGGTGTACCTATAACAACAGATTGTGCTCCTTTTGCTTTAGCTTCTTTACCTATAGCTATAGCTTTTTCTTCAACTGCATTTGAATCTTTTCCTAAAGCAATTGTGTCTTTTTTTGATGCTTTTGCATATTTACCTATAGCTATGGCATTTTCAGCACCACCTACTATAACTTTCTTTTTGAAATTATCTTTAAAAGCATCAAACTCTTTCTTTTCTGCTGGTGTAAGTTCTTCTTCTTTTTTACCCATAAAGTATGTTCTTAATAGGTTTTCTTTTTCACTATCTGTTAGGTCTTTTATTAATGTATTAAATTCATTCTTTTCACTTTCTGATAGTTGATCATACTTACTCTTAGCAAAATATTTTTGCAAAATCATTTCCTTATTATCTGCTTCAACTACAGCTATTTTTCTATTAAATTCTTTTTTTTCATTTTGTGTAAGGTCACTTTCCTTCTTATGGAAATATTTTTGTAATATTTTTTCTTTTGCATCTTTCTTTTCTTGTTCAGTTTTTGCATTAATTGATCTTACTAATTCGTCAAATATTTTCTTTTTCTTTTCATCTTTATTTACTTCTTGTTCTTTTAAGTAATAATTCTTTTCTAGTATTTCTTGTTTTTGTCTATCTAAATTCTTTGAATTATAATCTTTAATTAATGATTGAAATCTATTCTTTTCATCTTGATTAAAGCTACTTTCATCTTTATGGAAGTGCTTACGTATAATCATAGCTTGTTCAGATTCTGTTAAGTCATTTTTTGTTCTATCTTTAACATATATTTCTTTAGTATATGTCTTATTATCCCCAGTAGTTGCTCCATTACCTATTGCTACTGAATAATCTGATGTTGCTGTTGAATGTGAACCTATTGCTATTGCTTTTTCAGCTCCATCATATCCAACCATACCTATAGAATCATAATTCAATATTTGACCATTTAAACTCTTTAATGTTTCATTTATTTTTTCTTTACCATTAAATTCATAATATCTACCTGTTGCTGCCTTATTACCTATTGCTATTGATCTATTTCCTAATGCTTTTGATCTATCTCCTATTGCTACGGCTGTATCTTCAGTTTGTGTATTACCACCTAATGCAACTGACCAATCTTTTGCTATAGCTCCTGTACCAACTGCAACAGCATTTTCTCCAGATCTTGTATACATATTATTATTTAATCTTATTTCTTTATTAACAAGTTTTTGCTTTTCTTCACCTCTACTTACATCAATTATTTTTTGTTTTTCTAATATATCTAAACTTCTTTGGTCACCTGTACCTATAGCTATACCTTTATCACCTGTCGATTTTGTTTGGTATCCTAATGCTATACTATCTTTACCTATAGCACCTTTGTTATTATAGTTTGATTCATTTATCTTTTTAACTTCATCTTCATATAGAATAGTTTTTAATTTTTGTATTTCTTGTCCATTTTCATCAGTATATGTTATATATTTATCTTTTTCTTTTGCTAAATTTATTTCAGTTATTATTGCATCAAATGAAGCTCCATTATTCTTTATTCCATCAATTTTTTCATCAGTAATTTTTTTAAGTTCTATTTGATTAAATTGAGTATCATTTTTGTATTTCTTTTCTAAGTTTTCTACTTTAGCATTTATTTTTGTCTTATATGGATCAGGTAATTTGTCACCTCTAGCTTCTCTAGCTTTCATTTCTAATTGTCTACTCTTGTATTCGATATATTTGTTATAGTCTCTTTGTTTTTGCATTATTTCTTTAATGTCTTTTGATCTATATCCATTTTTATCTACTGACAAATAGTGTATACCATTATCAGAAATGTTTAAATCATCATCTTCTACATCCATTAATCCACTTTGGTTAATTTTTTCTTCCATGGCTTTCAATTGAGAGACATTAACAGCATCAGTATCTCTATAACCAGCAGCTACATTAACAATTCTTCTTTCTGCTCCTTTAGAACCAACTGATATTACCCCTATATTTTCTGTTGAAGGCATAGATAGTACACCCTTAGGTGCATAGGCATCTTTTTCTAATTCTTCTTTTGTATAATCTGTTTTTGATTTATGTCCTAATGCCATTGAATTAGATAGCGTTACTTGAGTTTCATTTCCAATAGCACTACCATTTTCTTTTTCTACTTTTGCTTTATTACCAAAAACTAACCCATTCATTCCTTTAGAATATGATGCCACACCCATTACTAATGAATTATCTGCATCATATGCTACTCCAGAACCTGTACCAATTGCAATAGAGTTCTTAGAAAATACCTTTGAATAAACACCTAATCCTAATGAATTTTCACCGTTAACATATGAATAAGACCCTAAAGCCATACTATTTTTAGCTGTTGAAAATGTACCATGACCTATTCCTACACTATTTTCAGATAATGCCATAGATGATGTACCTATTGTTATAGCGTTTTTTGAATCATTACTTTCTCCAACATTAGCTACCCCATTATGTTCTTTTTTTGATATATCAAAACTATAGTTATTTTGAAGATTATCAGAATTTTCTCTTTTATCTAGTGTATCATCTAGTTGATCTAAATTATCTTGTATATATGTATTACCAAATATAAACTCATTTTTTGCTTTTTGGTATCTTTCATGTATTCCTTTATCTAAAGAATTTGTTTTAACATTTGAATAAACTTTTTTACCTATAGAAATAGAATTTTCTCCACCTGATATAATATCATACCCAAATCCCATTCCACCTTTTTTTAAAATTTGAATATTATTACCTGCACCAACTGAATTATCTGAAAATACTTTTGTATCATTACCTATAGCAATAGCTCCTACTCCTTCAGCACGAGTATGTGTACCTAATGCTGTTGATTTTTCTTTTAGTGCAAATGCTAATGTTCCTAATGCTGTAGTCCCATTTTCATAAGCAATAGATCTTGACCCTATTGCAATCGCACCTTTACCTTGTGCTAATGTTGGGGAATATTTAACAGTTTCCCACATACTAACTTTACCATCAATATTTGTGAATCCATATTTAGGACCTTTTCTTTTAGCTATGTCTTCTGCGGTTTTATTATCTATTTTATTATATAATTTTTTAAAATAATTTTCGTAATCATATTTACTAATTCTATCATTATAGTATATATCAATATCATCTGACCCTATCGCAATTGATGAATGACCTATTGCATACGTATCATTTCCTAAAGATGTTGCTTGTGATACTGCCCTAGCATTGGATCCAACTGCTACACCTTGCCCAGATCCATCTGTTTCTTTATCGCTTTCAAAATTATAAACCATTGAATTAGCACCTATAGCAACAGAATTTCCCATTTTTGCATTAGCATTATGTCCAATCGAAACTGAATCACTAGCATTTGCCTTAGAACTATGCCCAATTGAAACTGACTCATCAGCTTTTGCTTCAGCTCCTAATCCTATTGCTATTGAATAACTTCCAACTACTTCTTTTTGTGGTTTACTATCATTTTCACCTTTTGGGTTTAAAGCAATTGCACCTGGATTATAATCAGTTTTCCACCCTACACCAATTTTTCCTTTATCTATAGTTATATTGTCCGCCATACTAACAATACTATTACTCATCATAAATAGCACTATCAAACTTGTCGTTATCTTTACCTTCTTTTTTAGGCTTCTTTTTAAATATCTTTTTACTTCTTCTATATTTATATTCTTCATTTGTTAATCACTCCTAAATAATCATAATTCGTTCTTTTCTTGTACTGTCTGTAGAACTTGTACTTGAAATAGTCTTGCTTATACAATGAGTTATCCTTAGTATCTGCTATGAATCTTTCTGTTTCTTCATCATCTAGTGATACTAATATTATCTGTACATTCTTTGGAAACTTCTTATCTTTTAATTCCTTTATACTTCTATTCTTTAATTTATCATTCTTTTCTTTTAGTAAGAATACAAATATTTTCTTACTAAACTTACTTAATCTGTCTTTATTCTTTTCTAATACACTTACATCTGGTAATATTACTAAAAACTCATTAGATACTTCCCTATCTATTTTTGATTGTGTTAAGAAATAGTCTGCAAACTCATAGTCTATACCCTGTAAGTCTACGTGTTTAGTAGTTTCTATTTCTTTAGTATAATATGCATAATTATCCAATGATCGTGATACTGTAATATTACTTAATATTACAAAAATCCATATTAAAATTCCTTTTTTCATTTAACCTCCATTTTTATCTATTTTTTAATGTTTATATTATAAAGTAAATATTTGCGATCTCTATCATTTTAACACCCCCCCCCCATAAAAATCAACTTTATTTTACACTGCTACGCATCCCATTATTTAACCTTTTATTTATTACTATTTCAAAGTTAATGTTTGTTTAACTCTCCACACAATACTTTTTTAACCTTGTTTACTTTCTTTTTTTTGTGTAATCAAAAAAGATAGCTTTTTTTCTAAAACTGCCTTTTTCTTACTTTTTCTTTTTTATTAATTTCATTAATTCAGCAACTTGTTTCTTCACCATATTTTCCAATTCAGAAACTTTTTTAACCTTTTCAGGATAATTATTTTTATTTTCTTCACCAAGCATAACTCCAACTCCAACACCGAATGCAAGATTTCCATTATTGTTTACTGAACCACTTAATTTGCATACGAAGTTACGTTCTTCATTAGTTCCACTAAATCCTACTGCTAATGTATGTTATCCTCCATAGTATCCATATGCTGTGAATACATTATGTCTATATCTTGAAACTCACTAGATACTTCCCTATCTATTTTTTGTGTTAGGAAATAGTCTGCAAATTCAAAATCTACTGCCTGTAAGTCTACGTGTTTAGTACCCTCTATTACATTTGTATAATATACAAAATTGTCTAAATTTTTTGCTAAAGTAATATTAGTCATTATTACTAAAAATGAAATTAAAAGCTTTTTAGTAGTTAAAAAATTAAAATGTTGTTTAATTCTATATAGTAGTTTAGATGGTATTACTGTATTCTCCATTTTTTCCTCTTTATTGTTATGCTTTTACTTGTTTTTGTTTAAAAAAAACGACTTTTTTATTTTATCATTTCTAGTCTGAAATTTTCAACAATATTTTACATATATACCCGTCCGTTATTTAACCACCAAAAAAAAAGCATAAATCTATATTGATTTATACTTTTTTCCGTTTATATTCTTTTTTTAACCTATTTTATCATTAACACAAGCTTTTCAATTATCATGGTTGCTGCTAGGTGTAACATAAGTCTTGATCTGACTCTTTTTCTTAAGACAGTGTTGTATACTGATAGCACAATATCACTAATATTTCCTAGTGTGTTATTACCTAGTGAACATATACAAGCTATCTTAACTCCATTCATTTTACTATTTATTAGTATATTATTAATTTCACTGTCCTCACCGCTAAGTGAGAATACTATTATCAGGTCATCTGGTCCAGCTATTTCTGGTATTCTTTCTATTGCATATTTTTCAATATAGTCATTTGACCAAAAGCCTAATAGCTTTAGTTGTCTATTAAACTCTGTACTAACTTGTGAACTCATACCTAGACCTATACAGAATATTCTCTTTGAATTTTTTATAGACTCAACTATTTTGTCTATAGTTTCTTCATTCAAAATACCTAGTGTTTTCAAAAAGTCCGACTTTATTGTTTCCTTTACTTTTTTAAAATCATTTACCTTATTCTCATTTTCATTCTCACGTATGTTGATAAGAGAAAACTTAAACTTAGAAAATGAACTATACCCTAACTTCTTACATGCACGTATTATTGTAGATGAGGATATGTATAAGGCATCCTCAATGTTTTTTATCTTCAATTCTTCTTTATTCTTATATTTCAACGCAAAATCTACAACAAGCTTTTCAGTTTCCGATAATTCTTTATACTTCTCTCCTATATTACTTAGAATATCCATCTACTTCTCCAATTATCTTAAACTACTTCCTACACTATTTATCAATTCAACAAATTCTTGATCTATATCTCTTCTATAGAAGTTTAGCATTCTATCTAGTCCCATGTATCCGTTATACATATATCTATTTATTTTTACAACCTGTCTTGATTTATCTATACCATTACCAACAACTCTCATGCTTACAGTTACTGTTTCTTTAGTGTTATCTTGATCATAGTCTACATTTTGAAAGTACTTTAAGTTAATATTTGCACCATAAGATACTTTTGTATATCCATATCTAGCTAATATTCTTTCTATTTGTGCTTCTTTTTCATAGCCAGCGTTTGTAGATAATGTATATGTTCTTTCATAATTACTTTTTTCTTTGTTTTCTTTGTATAGTCTGTAGCTTCCCTTGTAGTTATCAACTAATCTATGTGCATTGTAGAAAGCTTCAGCTGCTCTTTTGTAGTCTCCTCTTGATTGATAGTATAGACCTCTTTCATAGTATTCTTGAGCCTTAATTTGTTTTATTCTATTTCTACAAGCTTCTCTATACACATCTATATCACTTAGAATATATCTATAGTCAGAATACTTATTAAAGATTTCATATGCCTTATCGAATTTATCTATGGCTTTTTCATAATCTGCGAAATTATAGTCTCTTTTAGCATCGTTTAAGTATTCATTAGCATTACGTATGTCTATAGTCTTAACTAATGCATAGTATTTAGATTTTGAACCTAAATAATTTGAATCAAAGTCTTGATATGTAGTATATGTTAATTTTAAGTATTTTAATTGTTCATCTTCATATGGACTAGCCTTATACAAACTAAAGAATTTATCTGCTAACATTCTTGATACATCCTTATACATCCCAGAATATTCTGAAGAATATATGTTAATATCACGCATATCTTTTTGTATATTTGCTAGAGTATCTAATTCTCCTTTAGAATACATATTAATATTTCTTGCTATACTATACTCAAGACTACTAGCTAGTCTATTTGTGGTATATCTAGTTAGATAATTATCTCTGGTTAACACTTCTGGCATATATCTATTTACCATATATCCTACAGCAAATGCATCATACTTTATTTGTACATTATTTGTATTTTCTAATGACTTGTAGTAAGAATCTATTGTGTTAAATCTTTTTAAAATTTCTTCTTTTTCTTTTAATGATAACCCTGTATATTTATTGTCTCCTGCTATTTTTAATGTTGTTTTAATACTTTCCCTGTATTCTCCTCTTTCAAATTGATTCCTTGCAATTTGTGCATCACAAGAAATGAAGAAAAGTAATAGAGAAATGTAAAACAAGATTTTTTTAAGCATAAAATCACACTCCTTTATTTTACATCTTATCAACTGTCTTTATACCTAATAATCCTAAACCTTTTTTCAAAGCTTCTCCTACTTTTTGTGATAAAAGTACTCTTGCATTTTTTAATTCTTCTGTTGGTGCTGTTAATATCTTTTCGCTATTGTAGAAACTATTGAATTTCTTAGCTAAATCGTAGATATAGTCGGCAATAACATTAGGTCTTTTTGTTTCATATGCTTTAATAACTGATGTAGGTAATTTAAGTATAGTTGATACTAATTCTCTTTCTAATGGCGTAGAACCTTCTACTAATACATTTTGATTTTCATCAATACTATTTACCTTGTTTAGTATAGAGTTAATTCTTACATATGTGTATAGTAAGTATGGTCCTGTATTTCCTTCAAAACTTAAAACTCTATCCCATTCAAATAAGATAGGTGAAGTTCTATTTTGACTCAAGTCAAAGTACTTAATTGCACATACTCCAACTGCTTCTGAAATTTTATCTTTTTCTTCATCACTTAGGTCAGGATTTTTTACATCTACAACTTTTCTAACTTGTTCTTTTGCTTGATCTAGTAAGTCTGTTAAATGTATTACATTTCCACCACGTGATGATAGTATTACACCATTACCAAATCTCATTATTCCAAATTGTGTATGGTGTTTTTCATAATCATATGGAGCACCTAACATCTTAGCTATTTCAAATACTTGTTTGAAGTGACCTTGTTGTCTTTCATCAACAACATATATTGATATATCTCCACCTAATTCGTCTTTTACATATTTTATCTTTGCAAGATCTGAAGTTGAGTATAGGAAACTTCCATCTTTCTTTTGTACGATACATGGTGGTAGTTTATCTTCATCAAAGAACACTACTAATGCACCATCATCTTCTTTTGCTATACCACGTTTTTTTAGATCTTCTAATACGCCTGGCATCATGTCGTTATAGAAAGATTCTCCATTAACTAATTCAAATTTAATGTTCAATCTGTCATATACCTTGTTGTATTCTTTCATAGAGTAAGCTATGAATTCTTTCCATAGTGCAAGATTTACTGGATCTCCTATTTGAACCTTTCTTAATTCTTCTCTAGCTTGTTCTTCTAATGAAGGATCTTTTTTTGATTCAGTCGAGAATAGAACGTATAGTCTTTCTAATTCTTCTATTGCATCTTTTTCATAAGCTTCTCTATTTAACCACTTGTTGTAGGCAACTATCAATTTACCAAATTGTGTTCCCCAGTCTCCTATATGGTTATCTCCTAATACTTTGAATCCTATTTCTTCATAGATCTTCTTTATTGAATCCCCTATTATTGTTGATCTTAAATGCCCTATGTGCATTCTTTTTGCAATATTAGGTGATGAATAATCTATTACAACCAATCTATCATTTGGTATTTCATAATCAAATTTTTCCTTACCAAATTTCTTTATTTCATCATTAATCTTTTCTTTTGCTACAAATATATTAATAAATCCTGGACCTGCTAATTCTAATTTTTCAATTATCCCTTTTCCATCAAATTTATCTATAAATTCTTGTGCTATTTCACGTGGATTTTTACCTAATGTTTTTGCATTTACCATTGCAAAGTTTGTTTGGAAATCTCCAAATTCCTTCTTTGTTGAATTTTGAACATATTTACTATCTAATTCTATGTTAAAAATCTTTTTTGCATTTTCATTTAACACATCATAGACTTGATTTATTAGTAATCTCATATTTACCTCCATTTTTTTATTACTTTTTCTATATATTATACAATAATTTTAAAGTTAGTGTCAATTTATAGTTTTGTTATAAACATAGTTGCTAAACCTAAGAATAGGAAAAATCCACATACATCTGTTACTGTTGTTAATATTACAGCTGATGCCATCGCTGGATCTATATTCATAGCTTGTAGTCCTATAGGTATTAAATATCCTACAAGACAGGCAATTATACAATTTCCTATCATTGACAAAAGTATTACTACACCTAAGTAGATATTTTGAAAAGCTAAAGAAATTATTAATGCACATACTATTCCTATTAGTAGTCCGTTAATAAAGCCTAAAACTATATATTTTATTGATATTTCTAAATTATCATTACCATCATATTCACCAAGGGCTATAGACCTTATCGTTACAGCTAATGCTTGTGTTCCTGCATTACCACCCATTCCACTAACTATTGGCATAGTAACTGCTAATGCAACTACTTTGTCTATAGTGTTTTGGAATAAGCCTACTGTGAATGAAGCTAAAAATGCTGTTAATAGATTTATCAATAACCATGGTAACCTCTTTTTTGTAGATTCATATAGGGATGTATATATATCTTCATCATCACCAGTACCTGCTAATTTAAGCATATCTTCTGTATGTTCTTCTTGTATTACATCTACAACGTCATCTATTGTTATTATCCCCATTAAAGCCATCTTATCACTAACAACGGGAACTACCTTTAAACTATACTTTGAAACTAATAAGGCTACCTCTTCTTGGTCGTCTTTGGGATTAACATATTTAAAATTTTCTTCTGTAATTTCTGATAATAGGGTGTCGTCTGATGAACAAAGTATGTCTCTTAAATCGGCTTCCCCCATTAAAGCTCCATTTTCATCTAAGACAAATATTGTTTCTATATACTCTGTCTTAGGTCCTATTATCTTTATTTTTTCTAATATATCTTTCATCTTAAGATTTTTTTTGAAGGCTATAAACTGTGTTGTCATTATACCCCCAGCACTATCAGTTTCGTAACCTAATAATTCTCTTAACTTATTAGCATCTGATCTTTTCATGCTGTCTAGTAAGCTCTTCCTCTTTTGGAAGTTTATATACCCTAAAATGTCGACTATATCATCGGGTGACATATGTGAAAATATTTCAATAACTTCATCTTCTGGCAATATTTCAACTATCTTTTTTTGTATTTTTTCATCTGCTTCTTCTATTACATTTGCTTTTTCTTCATAGTCTAATGCATTCAAAATCCTTAATATATCTTCATCATCTTCAAATTCTTCAAATGATTCTGCTATATCTACATCATGATGTTCTTCTAAGTACTCATGCAATTCTTCCTCTGTCCCTATATTCCTTATCTCATCAGCTATTTCCTCACAACTGACTTTTTCTTCCTCATTTTCCTTTTCATCATAATTATCTGATAGTCTTGCCTTTATTTCTTGTTTTAATTCTTCAACTTTTTTCTCGCTCAACTTATCCATATTTTCCATTATGTACACCTCCTTTTATTTTAGCCTTTACGGTATATATAGTATAACAAAAAAAAGTAAATATATCTATTTAAAAATTAAAAAAATGCTTCTATCTCCAGAAGCATTAATTTTTCATTTTGTATCATTTCCTCGTAATTTTTTTAATTAGCCCCTACAATTCTAATACCATTAGACAAAACGCATAAACTATGGTATAATTTAAAAAAATATTATTAATTTTTTGGAGGAAAAACAAATGGCAAAACAAAAGTATGAAAGAAGTAAACCACACGTTAACATTGGGACAATAGGACACGTTG
>NZ_JADBHL010000001.1:0-74269 GCF_014892235.1 Sneathia sp. DSM 16631
AAAGATGGATTAAATGGAAAAGACCTAACAACTAAGGTAAATGCACTAAGAAATGGTGAAGCAGGAACAGTAGTCTACACAGATAAAGATGGAAATAGATTAGTAAAAGCTAATGATGGAGAGTATTACAAAGCAGAAGATGTTGATGATAGTGGTAAAGCAAAAGAAGGTAAACAAAAAGCAACAGAAATCAAAGCAACATTAGTAAATCCAGATGGAAGTACAACTACACCAACAACAGTTCTAAGAGTAGCAGATGGAAGTATATTAGCAGATTCAAAAGATGCAATAAATGGCGGACAATTAAATAATCTTGGATATATGTTAGGCTTAGAAGTTAATGGAAAAAATACAGGATTTAAAGCACCTAAGATAACAGACTTAAAAGGTACAAATACTACACCAGCCAATATATTAGATGGACTTAATCAAACAAGAGAACATATTAATAAAGGTCTAACATTTGAAGCAAATTATAATGCTGATGGTTATGGAGCATCAAGTCTAAATAGAATATTTGGAGAAACATTAAGCATTACAGCTAGTGGAGCAGAAAATGGAAAATATGTTGGAAAAGATAATTCAAACTATACAGGAGATAATTTAGCAACTTATGTAAAACAAGGTAAATTCTATATAGGAATGAAAGAAACACCAACATTCAAGAGTATTAATATAGGATCAACTGGATTTGGAGAACATCAAACAGATAAAGGTAAAGGAGATATTACTGCTGATAATGAAGGCTTAAAATTATCATATGATAATGCAAGTGTAACAATTGCAAAAGATGGAGATAAAGCTAAATTATCAGGACTAAAAGATGCTAATATAGATGAAAATACTTATGGTACAGCAGGAGTAGCAGCAACTCAAAAAGAAGTTAAAGATGTATTAAATAAGATAAATGCTAATGGTACAGAACAAGATAAGTTAAAGAATGGAACTTTAGGAACATTAGTTTATACAGACAAAGATGGTAATAAGCTAATGAAATATACTGATGGTAAATTCTATAAAGCACAAGCAGATGGAACAAAAGAAGAAAATGCTCAAGAAGTAGTTTCAGAAGATGTAATTTTATCAACTGTTAAACCAGATGGTAAAACAACAGAACCTATTACATTAGGTAATGTAGCAAGTGCTTTAGGATTAAGCAAGTATAAAAAAGATAAGAATAATGAAATTCTTGATAAACTTGTTAATAAAAAAGCAGAAGAAGTATATAAGGATGCTGAACTTAACAAGGTAGTAACATTAAGAGACTTACAATTCTTAGCAAGTAAAGGTATTACATTTGCAGGAAGTACAGGTACATCTAATAAGTATTTAGGTGATACTATTACTATTAATGGTACGGCATCTAATTACAATGGTTTAGATAAGAATAATTTTGCTACTAAGTACGAAACAAAAAATATTGCAGTTAAGGTAGATAATACAAGTGGTAATATTGAAGTAGGTCTAGCAAAAGAATTAAAGGATATTAAATCAATATCAAGTGAAAATGATAAAACAAAAGTAACATTAACAGAAAAAGGAACAGAGTTTAAGACTGATACTGATGGAGTAACAACTAAGATTGGCAAAGCTGGAATAGAAATAACTAAAAAAGATGCAACAAAACCATCTGTATCAATAAAAGCTGGAGATACAACAAATGGACCATCAATAAACTTTGAAACAAAAGAAGAAGGACAAGGTACTGATAAAAAGACTGTAGGAACTGGAAGTATAACAGGACTTAAGGATTTAGATGATAAGTCTGATGGACATATGGCAGCAAATAAGAATTATGTTGATGAAAAAGTTAAAACAATTACTGGAGATATTGATAAATTAAAGGGAAAAGTTCTGAAATTTACAGGTAATACTGGAGAAGCTAAGGAAGTTAATGATAATGTAAATATCAAAGGTGAAGGAACAGTTGTTGATGCTAATAATAAATTTGAAAGTGCTAAAGGTAATATTAATGTTAAAGCTAGTGAAAGTGATGTTGAACTTCAATTAGCAGCTAACTTAAAGAATATGAAGTCATTTGAAGCGAAAGATGATAAAGGTAATACAGTAAATATTACAGGTGACAAGATTGAATTTAAGAAAAATAATAAGTCAACATTAACAATTAATTCAGATGGAACAATAACTGGATTAAAGACTAATAGTAGCCCATTTGAATATTACGAAAAGAATAAAGACGCAGTATTAGGTAAAGATGGTACAGAATACAAGGCTGGAACTGTAGTAGCTGAAGATGGAAAAGTATATGCAAAAGGAACACAAGAAGTAGAAGGAAAATACTTTGCTGCAGGTGATATGGTTGTAAAAGCAAAAGATGGTAAGTTCTATAAAGAAAAAGATATAAAAGATAGAACTTATGATGAAGCAACTAAGAAATGGAGTGGTGATTCTGCTCAACCTACAGAAGCAACTGAAGCGAAAGCGTTAGAAGGTAATGATCTTAATAATGCAAAAGCAGAAAATAAAGTTGTAGTTAAAGGAAAAGATAATAAATTCTACGAAGCAAGTGATCTTGAAAAAGCAGAATATGATGAAGCTAAGAAAGAATATACAAAAGATGGTAAAAAACTTGAAGGTAAAGAAGCAAAAGATGTTGTAATTAAGGCTTTACCAAATAATGAACCTATGACATTAACTAATATTGCAAATGCAAAATTAGTAAAGAATTCAAAAGATGTGGTTAATGCAGGTCAAATGTTAGAAGAATTAGATAAGAAGATGAATAAAGATGGATCTAATATTGATAAGAAAGAATTTGCTAATAATATGAGCGAAGGAGCAAATATTACAAAACCTGAAGGTATATTAGTAACAGATAAACAAGTAAATGAACATCTAAGCAAAAATTACTATAATAAAACTGAAGTTGATGCAAAGGTAAGCGATATATCTAATACTGTAGTTGAAGCAAATAAGAAATCTGATTTAGCATTAGGTGGAGTAGCAAATGCAGTAGCAATGGCAAACTTAGTACAAGTTAATTCATATTCAAGACATAGACATAATCTAAGTGCAGCATATGGATACTATGGAGGAGCACACGCATTAGCAGTAGGATTTAGTGGAACTAATGAAGAACGTAACTTTGTATACAAATTAAGTGGTTCAGTAAATAATAAAGGTAATCTTGCATTTGGTGTTGGAGCTGGAGTTATGCTTGGTGAAGAACACGATACATTCCCTAACATTGATAACAAGAAGATCAAGGAAGTAACTAAGAAGTTAGATGAAGCAAACAAGAAAATTTCTGAATATGAAGATGATAAGAAACAAACAGCTAAGAAGTTCAAGGAATTAGAAGACAAATATGAAAACGACAAGAAAGAATCTAATAAGAAGTTACAAGAAATGGAAAGAAAGTTAGAAATGTTAATGAAGAAGTTTAAGTAAGTAAGGTTAATATGTAATTAAAAAATATGAAATTCACAATAGTAAAAGATAAAAATAGTATTAAGAATTTTGATAATTGCACATTTAAAGAAAAGTATAGAAAATGTTGATTATATAGATTATACATATTCTATTGAAGCTGCAAAAACTTGTACTATATATTTACTTTTAAAGTATTAAAAGAAGAAAATAATGGAAATGAATTAGAAATAACTTCAAGAGTAATATTAGTAAATATAGAGTGTCTATTGCTATAGAGCAATAGATACTCTATAAAGTATTTATTACATATAACACTACTATTAATATTTCACATTTAAAGAGTTGAAATTTAGGGTATTATCATTATAAAAAAATAAAATTATAGTAGTACAAAGATAGAGGATTGTGTTGCTATCACCCTTGCGAAAGTATGAATGGAAATGCGGGTACAGACACAACCGCTGTACTGTATAATTGCAATTATAAATAGGCTGTTGCGACTAAAAAAATGCAATAGTCAACTGTAAAGAAAAAAGTGTCATATTAAACTTTGACACTTTTTTTAGTAAAAACTAAGCCCTCCTTTTTTTTGGTGTATTTTTTTGTTGCATAAAAAGTTTTAAACACTTCAAAAAAATGATATAATAAACAATAAAGTTAGAAAGTAGGTAATTAAGATGGAAATTAAAGAATATATAGATTTTAAGTATGATGAAATAGAACATCTATATAATGCAGTTGGTTGGAGTGCATATACAGATGATATGTATAGTTTAGAACAAGGCTACAAAAAATCATTGAAAATATTGGCAGCATATGAAGGTGGTAAATTATTAGGCATAATACGTGCAGTTGGTGATGGTTTTACAATTGTATTTATACAAGATATTTTAGTATTGCCAAGTGAACAAGGTAAGGGAATTGGCAAAGCATTAATTCAAAATATGATTAATTTGTATCCTAATGTTAGACAAATAGAGCTTACAACTGATATTGCTAAAGAGACAATAGCCTTTTACAAAGCAGTAGGATTCAGTGAATTTTCAGAAGTAGGATGTTGTGGATTTATGAGGTTATTCAATTGACACCTTTTTACTCAAATAGTAACTTTTTTTATTTACAGTCAAATATGTCAAAAAAACTGACATTCCATTGTATTTGGGTTATACTCTAGTATAACAGATTGAGGAGGACAACTATATGGAACGTAACAAAGTAATAGTTGCATTTGAAAAATTTGGTAGAAGTTTTCTATTACCAGTTTCAGTATTACCAGCAGCAGGTATACTAAAAGGAATAGGTGCTGCATTTACAAACCCAAGTACAGTTAAAATGTATCCTTTTTTAGGAGTTAAAGGATTACAAATATTTATGAAGTTATTAGTTACATTAGGAGATGTAGCGTTTAAAAATTTACCACTTATGTTTGCAGTAGGTGTTTGTGTAGGATTAGCTAAAAAAGAAAAAGGTTCAGCTGCTCTATCAGCAGTATTAGGATTCTTGTCATTCCATTACATCTTAAACTTCCTACTTAAAACAACAGGAACATTAGTAGTAGCAGATGGATTAACAAAAGCACAAGTAAGTCAATTAATGGCACAAAGTATGCAAACTAAAGTTTTAGGAATACAAACAATGGACTTAAATGTGTTTGGAGGATTAATAGTAGGGGTAGTAGCATACTTTGTTCATAAAAAAGCCATTACCATACAATTACCACAAGTAATAGGGTTCTTTAGTGGACCAAGACTAGTCCCTATATTAATAATGCCTGTAATGGCACTAGTATCACTAATTGTCTTTATTATCTGGCCATCAGTGCAAAATGTAATTAACATTATTTCAGTATTAATATTAAAATCAGGTTACATTGGAACCTTCCTATACGCTCTAGCAGAAAGATTCTTACTACCATTTGGATTACACCATGGTTTAAACTGGCCAATTAGAACAACAGAATTAGGTGGAATATTTAATGTTAATGGTAAAACAGTATATGGTACAATAAATGCATATATGGCAGCTATTAGTACACCTAATGGACCAATAGATCCTAACATTACAAGATTTAGTTCTGGTAAGTTTGTATACAATATGTTTGGATTACCAGGAGCAGCACTTGCTATGTACAAGACAGCAAAACCTAAGAATAAAAAAATAGTAGGTTCATTACTATTAGCAGCAGCAGGGACATCATTTTTAACAGGTATAACTGAACCACTAGAATTTACCTTCTTATTCGTAGCACCTATGCTTTATGCAGTACATGCTGTTTTAGCAGGAATTACACTTTTATCACTACACGCATTAGGTGCAGCATTCTTAACACCAACAGGACACGGATTAATTAACTTTATCATCTATGGTGTATTACAAGGAACTAGAACAAAATGGTATCTATTACCAATAACTGGTGTTGTTTGCTTTATTGTATACTACTTTGTATTTAAGTTTATGATAACTAAGTTTGATTACAAGACTCCAGGTAGAGAAGGAGATATTGAAGACATACATATATCAACAAAAGAAGAAGCAAGAAGTAAATATGGTCTTAAGACATTAAAAGATGAAATGAGAGAAGAAAAGCAAGAAAAGATGAGTACTCATGATCAAGCATTAGGTTTAATAGAATGCTATGGTGGAAGAGAAAATATTGTAACTGTTGATGCATGTATAACAAGACTTAGAATAGATGTTAAAGATAAGGCGAAGGTTGATAAAAAACGTATTAAAGAAGAATATCATGCAATGGGAGTTAGTGAAAATGGTATGCAAGTGCAATCAATATATGGTGCACATGCACAAACTTTAAAGATGGAAATAATAGATATACTAGGAATTGAAGACTAATGAAAAAATTAATAATTACAGACTTAGATGGAACATTACTACAAAATTCAGTTGAAATTGAAAAAATGGATTTAAAAAAATTCAGAGAATTTCAAGATAAATATTTAATAGGCGTTGCAACGGGTAGATCAATAAAGGAAATTGAGTATATAGAAAAAGAGAATAATCTAAAATTTTCGTATAAGGTAGGATTTAATGGTGCGCAAATTCAAAAAGGAGATAAGTTAATTTTTGATGAAAATATACAAAAGAGTGTACTTAATAGACTATATATATTTTTAAAGGAACATAAATTAATATTTGACGCATTAGACGGAGAAAAAAGAATAGGTAATTTTAATCACGAAAAACCTGAAACATTGTGGAATATGGAGTTAATATGCAAAGAAAATCCTTTTGATCTTCTATTAGATAAGAAGGTGTATAAGATAAATATTAGACCACTAGAAAAAGATTGCGATAGAATTTTAGAAGAATTAAAAAAAGAATTTCCAGATCTTTCAATATTCAAAACAGCTAAAAGAAGAATAGAAGTCTGTGCAAAGGGCTTATCAAAGGGTTGTGCTATAGAAAAGATAAAGGAAGATGAAAATTTGTATGTAATAGCAATAGGAGATTCAGGTAATGATATTTCAATGTTTGAATCAGCAGATTATGCTATTTGCATGGAACATGCACCAGAAAACGTTAAAAAGAAAGCGGATGTTATAGTAAAAAAGATATCTAAAATACATAGTTAGGTGAGAAATTTTTCTCACCTAATTTTTGGGTATGACGGGCATGTCATCTTCAAAAAGAAGTAATGAGCCAATTAGACAAAAATAATGTCGGTTTGAATAATATTTAAAGCATACAGATATTGCATTATTTTTTTTCTTTGACAAATGACATAGTGTCATGTATAATATTTTTGAGGTGATATTATGCCAAAAGCAACATTTTTTAATTTAAGTAAGGAAAAAAGGAAAAAAATTGTTGAAGTTTTAACGGAAGAATTTGAAAAAAAGAATATACAAGAAGCTACAGTAAAAGAAATTGTACAAAAATTAGGTATAGCAAGAGGAAGCTTTTATCAATATTTTGAAACACTTGAAGAAAGCTATTTCTACATTTTAGAATTAAAAACTGCAGATCTACATAAAAGCTTTATGAACTTATTGGTAAAATATGGTGATATTTATGATGTTTTAGAAGAATATGGTGAAAAAATCGTTGAGATTATATTCGACAAGTCTTGCTACAATCTATACAAGAATAGGTATCTTTTATGGAATGAAAAGATTAATAGACAGTGGGAAGAATACAAACAAAAAAATATGACTAACCTTATTGAAGTTAGAAATACAGATGAATTATTGTACATTTCTGCCTTAATGCACAGTTTAATTAGTAGAAGCTATATTGAAAAATGGGATAAGGATAAGTTTTTAGAAAAATACAAAAAATATGTAAGATGGATAAGGGAAGGTGTTAGAGATGAATAAGAAGATTTTAAATTTATCATATCTATTTCTAATATTAGGACTAGTTAGTGGAGTCTTTTATAGAGAATTTACAAAGATATATGCATTTACAGGTTATACTACATTAAGTGTAGTACATACTCATTTATTGATACTAGGAACTATGTTCTTGTTAATCATATCGCTAGCAACCAAAGACACGAAAGTCAATATTTCAAAGCCTTTAGCGATATATACACTAGGTTTAGTAATATTTACAATTAGTATGAGCATAAATGGAGTATTTGACGTCATTTTAAAAAGACCATACAGTAATATATATTTAGTAATATTATCTGGTGCAGGTCATACACTATTAAGTGTTGGTATGGTTTGGATTATGTATATATTAAAAAATAGAGGGACTAAATAGTCTCTCTATATTTCTTTAATACTAGTTAAAATGCTGCCTAGATTTTGCAACTCACTTGGGATTATTATCTTAGTAGCCTGACCATTTGCAACTTTTTCTAGTGTTTCAAGTGCTTTTAACTTAATGATTTCTTCACTTGGTAAATTTTCATTTAGTAGTTTAATACCTTCACTTTCAGCTTTTTTAAGTTCTATTAGAGCTTTAGCCTTACCTTCAGCTTCTTTTATCTTAACTTCTTTTTCAGCTTCAGCCTTTAAAATACTTGCCTGTTTTTCACCTTCAGCTATTAGTATACTAGATTCCTTTTTAGCTTGGGCTTCCAGTATTTTAGCTCTTTTTTCTCTTTCTGCTTTCATTTCTTTTTCCATTGCAACACGTATTTCTTGTGGAGGCACTATGCTTTTTAATTCAACTCTATTAACCTTTATTCCCCAAGGATCTGTTGCTTCATCTAATGCTAATCTCATCTTACTATTTATTGTATCACGAGAAGTTAGCGTTTGGTCTACAGTTAAATCACCTATAATATTTCTTAATGTAGTAGCGGTTAAGTTTTCAATAGCAACTATTGGATGTTCAACACCATATGTGTATAGCTTTGGATCAGTTATTTGAAAGTAGACAACTGTATCTATCATCATAGTTGCGTTATCTTTGGTAATAACGGGTTGAGGTTCAAAGTCATTAACTGTTTCTTTTAAACTGACCTTTTTTGCAACGGCATCTGTAATAGGGTTTACTATATGTAACCCAGCATTTAATTGAGTATGATACTTACCTAATCTTTCTATTACATATACATATGATTCAGGTATGATTTTAACTCCAATAATAGCAATAGCAATAGCAATTATTAGTAATACGAAAATAATTCCTAATAGCATATTATTCATTCACCTTTCTTTTTATAATTACCTTATTTCCTTTATATCCCACAATTTTTACAACATCCCCTATATTAAGTTCATCATTAGATATTGCAGTCCAAATAACACCTTTAAATTTAACCTCATATTTATTGCTACTTATTATTTTGGTTACAAGACCATTATCTTCTAGCATCTCCTTATTTATCTTATCCATATCAGGCTTTAAAAAATTGGTTACAATTTTTTTGGTAAAGACTAAGAGCACTAGGGAGATTAGTATAAATATCACAACTTGTGTAGTAAATGAATTTATCATTAATGCTAAAAACATAGTTATAAAGGCAGCGATTGCAAACCATATTGAAACTAGTGCTGGTATTATTAACTCAATAATTAGTAGAGCACCTGCCAATAGTCCCCAGAATAATGAACACATATTATCACCTTATTTCAAAAATTTATTTAAATTTTCATTCAATTTATTTAATTTATCAGTCAATTCTTGCTTAATACCTTTTTCTTTTTCTATTACTGCCTTTGGAGCTTTTGAAGTAAAGTTTTCATTATTTAACTTACCATTGACTCTTTTTAATTCATTTTCTACTTTTTCAATTTCATTACGTATCTTCTTAATTTCCTTGTCCTTATCAATTAAATCAGCTAAAGGTACGTAAATTTCTGTATTTCTAACTAGTCTAAATCCAACAAGACTAGGTATATTAGTTGCCTTTTCAATTTTCTCAACATTAGCTAACTTATCTAAAATCTTTAGGTTATTTACCAAGATATATTCTTCATCTTCATTCTTTGATAAGTAAAGTAGATGTATCTTTTTAGCAGGACTAACATTAGCTTCTGCACGTATATTTCTAATACTGTTAATTGCTTCTTGCATGAAAGCAAAAGTATTTTCAACTTGCATATCAACAAGAGCCTTATCATAAGTAGGGAAGTCTGATAACATTATTGTATCACCACTTACCTTAACATATTGCCATATATATTCAGTAACATACGGAATAAATGGATGAAGTAGTCTTAGTGAGTAGTCTAATACATGTCTTAATACCCATTGAGCTGTTAACTTATCAGCCTTATCACTTGAGTTATATATTCTAGTCTTTGCAATTTCAACATACCAATCACAAAAATCACCTTTAAAGAATTCAAATGCTAATTTACATGATTGATCTATGTTGTACTTATCCATATTTTCATTAATTTCTTTAGAAACATTACTTAATCTAGATAATATCCATGAATCTTCAACCTTAAAGTCAAGGTCCATTATGCTAGTGTTTTTATCAAAACCTTCTAAGTTAGATAAAACAAATTTTGAAGCATTCCATAACTTGTTTACAAAATTAGCTCCCATATCAACTAGACCATCATTAAATCTAATGTCTTGCCCTTGTGTAGTGTTAAATAGAAGACCAAAACGTAGAGCATCTGCACCTTTGTTTTGTATAATATTTAGTGGGTCAGGTGAGTTACCTAATGACTTACTCATCTTTCTTCCTATTTCATCACGAACTATACCTGTAAAGTATACGTACTTAAATGGTATTTGTTTTTTGAAGTGTAGACTCATCATTATCATACGTGCTACCCAGAAGAAGATAATATCAGCACCTGTAACTAAAGCATTAGTTGGGAAGAAATGCTTTAAATCAGCTGCATCATTATCAGGCCAACCCATAGTTGAAAATGGCCATAGGCTTGATGAGAACCATGTATCTAGTACATCAGATTCTTGACGTAGATTAGTAGTTCCAGCCTTTTTAATTGCTTCTTCTAGTGATTTAGCTACATAGACATTACCTTTTTCATCATAGTATGCAGGTATTTGATGTCCCCACCAAATTTGTCTTGAAATACACCAGTCACGTATATTTGTAAGCCAGTTGTAGTAAATCTTTTCCATTCTAGCAGGTTCTAGCTTAATTTCTCCATTTTTAACAACTTCTAGAGCTTTTTTAGCTAAAGGTTTCATTCTAACAAACCATTGTTTTGAAACTCTAGGTTCTATTATCGTATCACATCTATAGCAGTGACCTATAGAGTTTTTATGTGGCTCTATTTTAACTAGTAGTCCTAATTCTTCTAAATCTTTTACTATTTTCTTTCTAGCTTCAAATCTATCTAAACCTTGGTACTTACCACCATTTTCATTGATTTTTGCATCCTCAGTTAGTATGTTAATATATTTTAAATTACATCTTTTAGCTACTTCAAAGTCGTTAGGGTCATGAGATGGAGTCATTTTAACTACACCTGTACCAAATTCCATATCAACATATTCGTCAGCGACTATAGGGATTTCTCTATTCATAAGAGGTAGTATTACAGTCTTACCAACTAAGTCTTTGTATCTATCATCATGTGGGTTAACAGCAACACCAGTATCACCTAACATAGTTTCAGGTCTAGTTGTTGCAACTATTAATTTAATGTCACTATCTTTTACTGGATATTGTATGTGCCATAGAAAACTATCTTTTTCTTCATGGTTAATTTCATCATCAGCAAGAGCTGTCTTATCAAAAGGACACCAGTTTACGATGTATTCACCTTGATAGATTAAGTCATTTTCATATAGGTCTATGAACGCTTCTTTAACAGCGTTTGATGATTTTTCATTCATTGTAAACATTTCACGTGACCAATCAAGAGAACCACCCATTTTTCTTAATTGTTTTGTGATGATATGTCCGTACTTATTTTTCCATTCCCAAGTTTTTTCTATAAATTTATCTCTACCTAAGTCTTCTTTTTTAATACCATTAGACATTAGCATTCTTTCTACCTTGTTTTGTGTTGCAATACCAGCATGGTCTGTACCAGGTAGCCATAGAGTATTAAAGCCCTTCATACGTTTGTATCTAATAATAGCATCGGTAATTGAAACATTTAAAGCATGCCCAATGTGTAATATACCTGTAACATTAGGTGGTGGAAGTATGACTGAATAATAGGGAGTATCTAAGTTATCACTAGGTTTAAAGTATCCCATATTTTCCCAATTTTCATATATTCCTTGTTCTATTTCAGAAGCTACATATTTTTTGTCTATTAAGTTATCCATATATTTTCATCTCTTCCTTTCAAATTTATAATAGATTTTAACATAAATACTACTTTTTTACAATCGTATATTGTTAAGAGAAGTTGAAAAAACCTCCCTTTTATTTCCAATAAATTTACAATAGAATTAAAGCATGGTATAATTGAATATAAATTGAGAAAAAGGTGAATAAAATGAAAATATTAGTTGTTGGTGCAGGAGCGATGGGTGCTTCATTTGCACATAAATTGTCAAAAGACAATATGGTTGATGTTGTTGATACATGGAAAGAAAATGTAGACAAGATAAATAGTGAAGGTTTAAAAATCAAAGAAATAGATAAAGAGTTAAATAATACTAAAATTAGAGCATATATGATGGAAGATTACAATGAAAAGGTAGATTTAGTAATACTCTTTGTAAAGTCAATGATGTTAGATGAGTCATTAAAGACACTACAACATGTATTTAGTGATAACACTAAAGTATTATGCTTGTTAAATGGATTAGGACATATCAAGACTATACAAAAATATGTAAAGAAAGAAAATATAGTAATGGGAATTTCACTAGTTACAGCCAGTCTTAATGGACCAGCAGATGTTACATTATCTAGCTATGGTTACAATGAAATTAGTGGTGTATATGCAAAACAAGTAGCAGATGTATTAAATGCGTCTGGTATGCCAACTAATTGTGTTAGTGATGTACAAGAGTCTATATGGGAAAAAGCTTGTTTAAATGGAATGTATAACAGTATTTGTACAATACTAGATACAAGAATGAGTGATTTAGATAATGCATACTTACTAGAACAAATACAAAAAGGTATAATAGAAGAATTTCATAAGATAGCCTTAAAAGAAGGTGTTGATTTTAACAAAGAAAAGACATTTGAAAAGGTAAGAGTATGCACAACAAAAGACTTTAAGGGATCTAGACACTATCCATCTATGCACCAAGATTTAAGACAACATAAGAGAAAGACAGAAATAGATTTTTTAAACGGATATATATCTAAAAAAGGTAAGGAATATGGTATACCAACACCATATTGTGACTTGATAACATTTGAAATAAAGGTATTAGAAGGAAAAGTGGTAAGATGAATATAGCGATAATTATGGCAGGTGGATCTGGTACAAGATTTTGGCCATTATCAACTAAAGACACTCCAAAGCAATTATTAAAATTGTTTTCAGATAAGACACTATTAGAAGAAACTATAGATAGATTAAATAGAACTGGAATATATGATAAGGTGTATATAGTAACAGGGAAGGGTTTAGAAAAAAGAATAAGACAAACTTTAAAAGATTTTGACAATATATTAATAGAACCTGTATCAAAAGACACATCATTTTGTATCGCATATTCAGTTAAAAAAATTGTAGATATTTATGGAATTGATACACATATTTCTATCTTCCCATCAGATCATTTAATTAGAAATGATGAACTATTTAAGGAAAGTATAGAAAAAGCTTTAACTTTTAAAGACAATATCGTTATTATGGGAATAAAGCCCCAATATCCTGAAACAGCTTATGGGTATATAAAGTACAGGGATAATGATGTTATAGAATTCCGTGAAAAACCTAATAGGGAAACAGCAGAAAAATACTTAGAAGAAGGTAACTATCTATGGAATAGTGGTATGCTATTTGCAAGTTCTAAAGTAATATTAGGAGAAATAGAAAAGTACTTACCTAAGCACTATGCATTATCACTTGATGCAGAACGTATTAGTTTTGACATAGGGGTCTTAGAAAAGACAAATTTATGTAAAGTTGTACCAGTTAGCTTTGACTGGAATGATGTTGGAAGTTTTAGCTCATTAGATAAGGTTTTTGAAAAAAATGAACAAGACTCGATAATAATTAGCAAGGATAAATATCTTGGATTACAAAGTAGCAAGAATATTGTAATAAACAAAGAAGATGGGAAAAATATTGTTGTTGTTGGACTAGATGACTTAATTGTTGTAAATACAAAGGACAACCTTTTAATTTGCCCTAAATCAAAAGACCAAGAGATAAAAAAAATAGCAGGTATAATAGATGAAAAGTAGCATTTTAAAAGGAACATTAATATATACACTAGCCAATACAATAATTAAGCTAGGTGGGTTAGTGTTCTTACCTATAATGACAAGAATACTAACTACAGAAGAATTTGGGATAATAGGGATATTATCACCAATTACAACCATATTTACTATTGTATTAGGACTAGGATTCTATAATGTCATTTTAAAAAAATATGTTGATTTAAAGGATAATAAGGAAGAACTAGAAACGTTTAAATTTACCGTTGTAATATTCATACTATTCCTAAATCTATTAGTATTAGTAGTATTTTTAATACCATGTTTTAGAGGGGTTATAGAAAAGATATTTAAAGTAGATTATCTACTAGTTCTAATTTCTATGATAATAGCAATGGTAAATTCACTTAATAATATGGCACTTTCATTGTTTCGTATAGAAAAGAAGTATTTTAAGGTTGCAATAGGCTCATTAATATCTTTTTTTACAAACTACATACTTGCAATATACTTCATATCTAAACTACATTTAGGTATATTTGGAAATCAGTTTGCTAATTTATGTGCTGTTATTACCCTATTAATATTCTTGTATGTAGAATACTTTAAGGATATACATATAAAATTTTCTAAAAACTATTTGGTATATTCGATATATAACGGGGTTCCGTTGATATTTATAGAACTAACAGATCAATTAGTTAATTTTAGTGATAGATATATATTAGCAGTATTTAATATATCATACGGACTAATAGGGGCATATACTCTAGCATATACAGGTTCAAGAATATTGTCTGTTATTACAGGCTCATTTATTAACGCTTGGACAGCTGAGCTATACCTTGATATACGAAATGAAAAGATAAACAGAAACCTAGAACTATTTTTTTCTATACTAGCGTTTTTCTGTATAGGTGCAAGCCTTTTTTCACCAGAAGCTATATCTTTACTATTTCCTAAACACTACCTATTAGCCATACAGTATATGCCAGTAGTTTTAACGTCAGCTATAGTACAATCACTTTATGCACTAGACTACTACTTCCATTACTTTGAAAAGAGTAAGTACATTGTAGTGTTTACATTCTTAGCACTAGTGATTAATGTTTCACTAAACCTAATACTTATACCAATATTTAAGTCTAATGCTGTGTATATAGCAGGGCTTACAACACTAATAGCCTTGACAACAAGAGCGATTATAGAGTTTGTAATAATAAATAGATGCTTTAAGATAAAGTTTAGATACTACAAGTTCGTTATCTACTTTTTACTAGCATTTAATCCCATATTAATATATCTAACAAGAAGACCAATAGGTATTGTTAGTATCTTACTAAAGCTTCTATACATCTTAATTTGTATAGGGATAATAATAAAGGATGATAAAAATTGGAGAAAACATTTAATATATTTACGCCAACGTATAATAGGAAGAGTAAACTAAAAAGAACATATGAGTCATTAAAAAATCAAACCTTTAAAGATTTTACTTGGCTAATAATAGACGATGGATCTACAGATAATACTAAAGAGGTTGTAGATGAGTTTAAAGATTTAGATATACAGTATGTATATGTAAAAAATGGTGGTAAACAAAGAGCGTACAACCTTGCAATAGAAAAAGCCAAGGCAAAATACTTTATGTGCCTTGATTCAGATGACTATCTAGTAGAAGATGCCTTAGAAAAAATACAGGAGTGTATGAAAAAGACAAATAGTCATCAAGCTGGGGTTGGATATTTATCTGGTTATGATAGAAAAACAGTTATAGGAACAAAGCTAGCCCTAAAAGATGTTAGTATTTTTAGTCAATATAACGAGCATAATGTAAGCGGTGATAAGGGTCTATGCTTTAAAACTGATATATTAAAACAATATAGATTTAAGGTATTTGAAGGAGAAAAATTTACAACAGAAGCATATTTATACAATATGATATCAGAAAAATATACAATGTATTGGATAAATGAGATATTTGAAATAAAGGAATACCTAGATAATGGATTAACATCTAAATATGATAAATTACTTTGTAAAAATCCTAAGGGGCAAGCCCTATACTACAATCAAACATTAAGACTTAAAAAAAGTCTACTTAACGCAAGTAGATATATTAAGTTCTCACTTATTGCAAAAAAGAGTATCTTTGAGATAATAAGGGAAGCAAATTCAAAATTGTTTGCTATACTTGGATTTCCAATAGGTGTGTATATGTATTTTAAATGGAGAATAAAGAATGAAGAAAAATAAGGTCTTAGTTATGCATATATTTGTAATACTTATCTCACTTTTACTTTTCAATGTTTTAAGTGATGATATGATAAAGTTTAAAGAAGTATACCTTCTTTTAATATATGCATATACTATGTATACAGCAAATATATTTGTTGACTATATTAACTCATATATGATATTTTTGTACACCCTAGGACTATTTAATTTTAGTAGAATAGCACTAGATCTTTTAGAGTATGCAAGAATAGGTTGGGCAACAAAGTTTGCTAATTACTACTTTTGTACATCAGTAGTAAATGAGATAATATATGTCTTTTTAATCTGCCTTTTATTCATACATTTAGGTTTTTTAATAGCAATTAAAACAAGTAAGCTTGACTTTGATATTACTATAAAAAGAGATGAAGTAAATATACAATTTTCTAAGATTGTGTTTATAGTCTTCTCATTCATGCTTGCAATAAAGCTATTTATCCAGTTTAAAGCCATACTAGCTTATGGGTATAACTCATACTATACTGGGATTTTAAGAAATATTGAATATCCGTCATATACTTATGCAAGTGGTACAATAATGACCATTGCCTTTATAATCTTCCTAGTATCAAAACCAGAAAAGAGTGAGTTTTTAATCTTTTCTAGTATATACCTTCTAGTAAAATTACTAGATTCATTAAAAGGAGCAAGGGCCATATTTTTAACACAGTTCTTATTCATCTTCTGGTACTATGTTAAGGCATATAAACCGAAGATAAGATATAGGGACTTATTCAAGATTTTTGGCTTTATACTAGCATTTTCTCAAATACTAGTTAGTTTTAGAGAAAAGAAGTTATTCTCATTAAAGATAATAACATCAATAGAAAATTTCTTTTTCTCACAAGGTGTTAGCTATTTAGTATTAGGATATACCATAGACTTAAAAGAAAGAATTGCAAATAAGTTATACATCATACAGGGTATATTTGGATTTAAACCTCAAGGACAAGAGGCACTTAATACAACTAATTCACTACCCGATGTACTGACATATATGCTAGATCCTAAGGCATATATTAAAGGTGAAGGTATAGGTTCTAATTTTATAGCTGAATCATATTTTTTAGGATATTTCTTAATGATAATTTTGTTTGTAATATTAGGATATTTAATAGTAAAGTACGAAATTTATGTAGGTAAGTATAGAATATTACTTATGCTATCAACTTACCTTATACCCAACCTCTTCTACATTCCAAGAGGTTCATTGTTTGGTGGTGGCTTATTAAAATTCATAGGAATATATATATTAGTGCCACTAATAATTATGAAAGGACTTAATTTATGGAAAGAATACCTAGAGTTGCCTACTACATCTGGATAGGTGATAAGAAAAAGCCTAAAATATTCTACCAATGCCTTGATTCTTGGAAAAAATATTTGAAGGACTTTAAAATCATTGAAATTAATGAAAAGAACATAGATTTAAATAAGTATATGGAAAATAGGTTCTTTAAAGAGTGTTATCAAAAGAAATTATGGGCCTATTGTAGCGACTACATTAGAACAGATGTATTGTATAACAATGGTGGAATATATTTAGATATAGATATGCAAATATTAAGACCAATAGACGACCTATTATCCTATGACTTTTTCATAGGTTACGAAAGTAGTGAATATTTAGGCGTTGGTTTGTATGGTGCTAGCAAAAATTGTGTAATATTAAAAGACTTACTTGAATTTTACAACCAAGACATATATACAAAGTCATTATGGACCATACCTAAAATACTAACTAGTATAGTAAAAGAAAAAGGGTATTTTAATCTAGAAAATACAAAATATTTAGAAGAAAGACTATTCTATCCTTTTTCATTGAATGAGAAGTTTACAAATGATTGTATAAAAAAAGATACCTATGCTATACATTGGTGGAATGCAAGTTGGTCTAATTTAAGATCAAAACTTTTCTTGGAAACTAAGCATTTAAGTGGTATAAAGAAGATATTAAAAAAGATAAAAATATTATTAAGAGTATATTTGAAAGGATATTAAGATGAAAGTTTCATTAATACTTGCAACTTTAGGAAGAATAGAAGATGTAAGAATTTTTTTTGAAAGTCTTGTTAATCAAACATACAAGAATTTTGAAGTAATAGTGGTGGATCAAAATGTTGAAGATGTGTTAGATGATATAGTAGAAAAATACAGTAAGATATTTGAAATAAAGCACATTAGAAGTGATATAAAAGGTATTAGTGTTAATAGGAATAAGGGGCTTTTTTATGCCAGTGGAGAAATAGTAGCTTTTCCTGATGATGATTGTGAATACAAGGAAGATACAATAGAAAAAGCCGTTAAGTATTTGTACGATAAACCAAAGACCATATACTCATGTAGAACTTTAGAAAGAGGTAAAAACTACGGTACAGGGGTAATGGCTACAGAAGATTGCGATATATCAGTAGGAAATGTAGAGTTGACAATAAAGTCCATTACTTTTTTTGTTAATATTAAAGGAGAAGATGTACTCCTATTTGATACAAAATTAGGTGTAGGTGCACAATTTGGTAGTGGTGAGGAAACAGATTATGTTCTAGAACTATTGAACAGAGGCTACAAGGGAAGATATTTTTCTTGCGATGTTGTTTATCATCCTGCTAAAAAAGGTAATTACACTGATCTTGATAGGGCATACAAGTATGCTATGGGTTATGGAGCATTATGCAAGAAAGAAATTACTAAGAGAAATGAACCTGGATATTATCTAATATATATATATAAGTTAATTAGGAATATAGGTGGTATGATATTAACAAAGAATAGAATGTATCATTATACTGTACTAAAAGGTAGAATAAGGGGATTTTTGGAATATGATTAAGTGTTTATTCAATATGTTAATTGCATATATACTCTCACCCTTTATACCAATGAAAAAAGAAATATGGTTAATTGGTGGTAATAAAGGGGAAATGTATGCAGATAATGGAAGAGCTATGCATGAATATCTATTAACTAAAGATAATATTGAAGTTTACTGGGTATTAGATAAGAATGCTAAATTTAGAAAAGAATTTGATGAAAAAAATATACGGTATTTAATAAGGGGGAGTATAAAGTCATATATTTACTTTATGAAAAGCAAGGTTGCACTTTTTTCTCACTCAATATCTGCTGATATAGTGCCGTATTTATGTGCTGTACCTTTAATTTCATACTATCACAGAAAAAGTTTTAAGGTATTTTTGAATCATGGAACTGTAGGTCTTAAAAAACGTAGTCCTATGCATAAGAGATTAAAAAAACAAATAGATAAGCTATTAAAGTCATATAATCTAAATCCATGTGATAGTGAGTTTGAAAAGAGTATAAAGGTCAATGATTGGAAAATGCCAGAAGATACTATGTATGTTTGTGGTTATCCAAGATATGATAAGCTATACAACAGAAAAGATACTGTTAGTACACATGATATACTGTATATGCCAACATGGAGAAAGTATGATGATGATGGTGTAAATGAATTTTTGAATAATAGTAAGTTACATGAATATTTAAAAAAGACTAATATGAAGTTACGTGTGTACTTACATCAGTTAGCACGTGATAGAGTTAAATTAGAAGTAGAAAATGCTAGTATACAAATTCTTGATAAAAATGCTAATATTACAGATGAGTTATTAAATGCTAAGGTGTTAATAACAGACTATTCAAGTGTATGCTATGATTTTTTCTATCTAGGTAAGAAGGTATGTTTTTATCAATATGACAAGAAAAAATACTTAGACCAAGTTGGAAGTTATGTTGATCTTGATAATTTCTTTTCAAGATCTAATGAAACAGTAGAAGATTTAATAGATGATTTAGAAAATGGAAAGATAAAGGACGCAACTGAGTACTTTAAGTATGTAGATAACAAAAATTGTGAAAGATTGTATAATATGATAATTAAAAGGAAATAGGAATGGAAAAAGTTAGTATAATAACGCCTGTGTATAATAGTGGGAAATATTTAAAAAGAACTATTGATAGTGTATTATCTCAGAGTTATGAGAATTTTGAATTAATTTTAATAAACGATAAGTCTTGTGATAATAGTCTTGATATTTGTAAGTCATATGATGATAAAAGAATAAAGATAATAGATTTAGAAAAAAATGCTGGTGTATGTCATGCAAGAAATGTTGGAATAGAAGCCTCAACTGGTAGGTATATATCTTTTCTTGATTCTGATGATGTTTGGCTTAAAACAAAATTAGAAGAACAAATTAAATTTATGATAGAAAAAGATGCCAAGATATCTTGTACGGGGTATAATAGGGTTGATGAAAATGATAGGAATATAGGGTATGTTGATGTAGATGAAAAAATATGCTATGAAGATATGCTAAAAAACAACCAAGTTGGCTGTCTGACATTAATCTATGATAAAAAGTATTTTGGAAAAAGAGAATTTAAAGAAATAGATAAAAATGAGGATTACCTATTATGGTTAGAGTTAATAAAAGAGGCTAAATATATCTATGGGTTAAATAAGAGGCTTGCGAATTATAGGGTTCTATCAAAGTCTAGATCTAGTAATAAGGCGAAGACATTAATGCATAGATGGAATATATATAGAAATTATGAAAAACTTAGCATATTAGCTTCAATTTATTACACCCTATACTACATCATTACAGCATTACTTAAAAATAGGAGAAAATAGATGAAAAGAACAATTAACAGAAATAGCTATAGACTACTTTTTGTAACAATTAATATCTTGGTGCTTTTCTTGGCACAGTATTTGATATATAAGCCAGTAGATAAAACATTTTTACTTTACTTCATTATTGCCTTTCCCATATACTACATACTAAATATATTTAACTTTGAATATAGAATATTTGATTTGAAGCAAATGTTTCTTTGTGTCATAGCGAACTTCTTACTAATGCTATTCTTTGATGTGTTTGTTTTTTATCAAATGATGGAGGGAGTAATATTCTTTGGTGTAGTATTACTGTACCAAATAGTTGCAAAGTTCTTAATAATATCTAGTATTAATATAAAGGACAGGGTAATTCTTTTAGGAACTAATGAGTATAAGGGCGAAATAGTTAATGAAATGAAAAATACTAAGCTATATAAGGTAATACTTGATACGAATGACAAGAATAAGTTGAAAGAAGAAATAGCAAAGAACAGAACAACAATAATAGTAGATTTTGATTCAGGAATGTTGGATGACCCAGCATTATCAGATATGTTTTTACACTGTAGAATATCTGGTGTAAAGATATATAGAGATATCACATTCTATGAAATTGTTTTAAAAAGATTACCTATTAAAAGACTTAGTAAGAAGTACTTTATGGTAGAAAGTGGTTTTAGTTCTTATCAAGATAGTATAAAGAAGAATATTAAGAGAATATTTGATATCTGTTTTGCTATCATTATCCTTATACCTGCTCTACCGATAATGTTGATTTCAGCTGTGATAATAAAGTTAGAGTCACGTGGGCCTGTAATATACTCACAAGAAAGAATAGGTGAGAATAATAAGCCATTTAAGATATTTAAGTTTAGATCTATGAGAACAGATTCAGAAAAAGACGGGCCTAAATGGGCATCAGAACATGATGATAGAATAACAAAGTTTGGTAATATTATGAGAAAGACAAGAATAGATGAATTACCTCAACTATACAATGTAATAGTAGGACAAATGAGCTTTGTAGGTCCAAGACCAGAAAGACAGTTCTTTATCAATACTTTAGAAAAAGAAATACCATATTACAATTTAAGACATATAGTAAAGCCAGGTTTAACTGGTTGGGCACAAGTTAAATATCCATATGGTGCTAGTATAGAGGATTCATATAGAAAATTGCAATATGATTTGTATTATATAAAAAACTATTCATTAATACTTGATGTATTAATAATACTTGATACTGTAAAGATAGTGTTATTCGGTAAAGGAAGATAGTTAAAAAAGTTAATAGCTAAAAAAACGTATAAAATACAGTGAAAAATAAGGCTAACCTAAAAGAAGTTAAAAAACAAATTAACTTCAACTTAGGAAAGCCTTTTTTTTTACTCGTTTTCTGTGTAGAATAGTCTTGACAAAATTAAAAATAAAAAAAGAAAAGGAGAATTTTATAGTGAAAAAGACATTAATATTGTTGACAATGATTTCATCTGTTGCGACTTTTTCAAAAACTAACGGTTTTGTAGAAGCGTACAATGAAAATGAAGCCAATTTTAAAAAAAATACTGACGCAACATTCACTGCGAAAGAATTAGGTATTAAAACACAAGTAAATGTAGCGAGGACTAACCTAAGCTTTGGAGGAGATTTTAAATTTAAGGACCTACAATTAAATAATACAACACCTAAAAACTTTTTAAATCATTCAAGTGTATGGATAAAATACGACCTATCTAAAAAAGAAACAGGAATAAACTCATACGTAAAAGCAACAATCAAGCCAAAATTCCATGCTGAAGAATCAGGAAAAGAAATGGAACAAGTAAGCAAACTAAAAGAAGAAATACAACAACTAAAAAAAGAAAAAGAAAAACTAATACAAGACCAAAAAAATGCAGAGAATGATGATATAAAGGATAAGGAGAAAGTTAAAGAATTAACAAAAAAAGATACTGAATTACAAGAAAAAATAAAACAAAATACTGCAGAAAAAACTAAAATAGAAAAAAATAAAAAAGAAAATGATGAAAAGTTAGAAAAAGAAAGAGCTGCAAAGGATAAAATAGAGGAACAAGCGAATCAAGCGTTAGAGAATGCAAAAAAACAAAAATTACCTGAAAAATTACCTGAATCAGAAATTAAAAAAAGAGAGGAAAATAAGAAAAAAGCACTTGAACCACTTGAGAAAAATATTGAAAATTTTGAAACGGAAAAAGCAAAATTTGAAAGAGAAATAGAAAAAATTGATGAAACATTAAAGTCTATAAATAAACAAATTGAACAAAATAAAGAAGAAATAGAAAAACGTAATAAAAATATCAATGAAGCCAATAAAGCTATTACAAAAGCAAAAGCTGCACTTGAAGCTAATAATTTGAAAATTACTGAAAAAAATGCTATTAAAAATCAAATCGAAGTATACCAAGATAATGGTGGTATTGATTTAGAAGGAGACTTAAGCTATAAGACAGAAGGTGCTGTGTTTGGTGTTAACTCTGTTTTAAATGTGCCTTTCTCTAATACATATATTAAAGGTAATGTAGAATTTACTAAAGATTTTGCTACATTAATTAAGTCTACACATACTGCATACTTTGGAGTATCGGATGTATTATCAGGTGGGCTTTCAGTACAACACTCATACAAAGGTGAAGATGCTATGAAGTATGTTTCTGCAAAATTAGATGGTAAGTATGCAGTAAGCAATGATTTAGACTTAATTGGTAAGTTTAGATTTAAATATCAATTTAATGGAGAAATAGACTTTAAGAATGAATATTTAGGTAATAAAGACCTATTATCTTTTGTTAATCCTAAATGGAATGTATCACCATTAACATACATACATATGTATTCATTAGGGTTGAATTATAGAAAAACACTTAATATAACTGGATTTGTTGGACATGGGTATGAAAAAACAAAAGATGTTAATTATTTAAATTATGGTGTAATGGCAGATGTTAAGTATACAGGTATAGATAAATTAACTTTAAAAGCTAATGCAACATTATCAGGATTAAAAGTTGGAAATAACAACATTGGATTATTTGAATTTGGTGCAAATGCTAAATATGATTTCAATGCTACAGATAAATTCACAGTAAGTCCTGAATTGGATGCAAATGTTAAGTTTAAAACAAAAGAAAAAGTTGAAGATGTTAAGTTTGTATTAACACCAAAGGTAAGTGTAAAATACGTACCAGTAAATGGATTAACTTTATCTGGATCAGTTGGAGTACCAGTTACTGTTAAGAACTCAGCATATGAAAGTACATCAATAAAAACAAATTTAAATATTAGATACGAATGGTAATAATAAGGAGCACGCATATGATGTGCTCTTTTTTAGTGATTAAATATATATTGTTGATAGATAAATGATTAAAAATATTGTATAATATATATACATTTAGTTATTAAAAAAAGTGGTTTATACGCACTGCGTGATGAATATAGAAAGGAAAAATATGAAAGTATTAGTAACAGGAGGAGCAGGATTTATTGGCTCACATATAGTTGAAAAATTTGTTGAGAAGGGACACGAAGTTGTAGTAGTAGACAATCTAAGTTCTGGTACTTTAGATAATATTAAAGGACTTTCAAATGTTAAATTCTATAAACAAGACATTCGTGACAAGAATCTTATTGATATCTTTAAAATGGAAAAACCAGATATAGTATACAATGAAGCTGCACAGATAAGTGTTGGTTGTTCTATTAAAGATCCATATAATGATGCAGATATTAATATAATGGGATTAGTTAATGTGTTAGAATGCTGTGTTAAGACAAATGTTAAAAAATTCATAACAGCATCATCTGCTGCAGTATATGGAGTTCCTAAAAGTAGTGTTTCATATGAAACAGATGAGTTACAAGCCTTATCATTTTATGGTCTAACTAAGATGACTAGTGAAAAATATGTAAGACTATACCACGATTTATTTAATCTACAATATGTAATATTAAGATACTCAAATGTTTTTGGTCCAAGACAATCTTGCCTTGGTGAAGCAGGAGTAGTTGCAATATTTAGTGATGCAATGAAGAACAATAAAGATATATATATAGATGGTGATGGAGAACAAACAAGAGACTTCATTTATGTAAAAGATGTAGCTAATGCTAACTATTTAGTAGGTGTAGAAAATGTAAAAAATGAAACATTTAATGTATCAAATAATGGAAAGACTAGTATAAATGAATTGTTTTCTGCAATGAAAAAAGCATTTTCATACAAGAAAGATGCAATACATAGAGAAAAAAGACTTGGAGATATTAGGGATAGTAGACTATCTAATGACTTGTTAAAATCAAAAACTTCATTTGAAACACATTATGATATACAAAGTGGTTTAAATGAATATGCTGGGAGTTTAGGATGTATTTAAAAGGTATAGAGATAAATGGGTTTAAATCATTTTCTAATAAGGTTAACCTTGACTTTACAAAAGGGATAACAGCTATAGTTGGACCTAATGGTAGTGGAAAGAGCAACATATTAGATGCCGTATTATGGGTTCTAGGTGAACAAAGCTACAAGTCTATACGTGCAAAAGATGGTCAAGATGTTATCTTTTCGGGTGGTAAAAACAAAAAAGCAAGATCTAGTGCCACTGTTAGTTTGTATATAGATAATTCAGATAAGTATATAGACTACGATGCTGATGAATTGGTGATAACAAGAAGTATAAATAGGAATGGTGAGAATATCTATAGTTTAAACGGTAAAAGAACTAGACTAAAAGATATTAATAATCTACTTATGGATACAGGTATAGGTAAGCAAGCTTATTCAGTAATAGGTCAAGGTAAGGTTGAGCGTATAATATCATCATCATCTGTTGAATTAAGAAATATTATTGATGAAGCAGCAGGTATAAAGAAGGCTAAAGTTGAAAAAGATTTAACTTTAAAGAAATTTGAAAGTGTTAAAAATGAATTAGAAAAGATAGAGTTTGTAGAAAAAGACTTAGAAAAAAGAGTTGAAGAATTAAAGACACAATCTACAAAGGCAAGACAGTATAGAGCATTTACAAAAAAGATTAACACTTTAAAATATATGTCATACACTTACTATACTAATCAATTTAAAAGCGAGATTGAAGACTTTAATGTAAAGAAAGTTAATATAGAAGAAAGTATAAAGAAAAGTGAAGAAAGTATACAGGAGTATACTGATAAAATACAAAAGAATAACGATGAAAAAAAGATAATAAATGCAAGATTAAATGAACTGCTTAATTCTAGTGATGAAAACAATGAAAAACTTAAGGATTTAAGTGATAAGCAAGTTGAGTTAATTACTAAAAAAGCTAATTTCACTTCTGAAGTTAATGCTAAAGAAAAAGAAAAGCAAAAGCTTATACAAGACAAAGAGGAAGTTTCCAAAATTGTTGAGGAGAATAGAGAAAAATTAGTGAAAAGTAAGGCAGATATCGATGTAAAAAAAGAAAATATATTAGATATAGAGAAAATATTGAAGTCTAAGACAGACAAAAAGCTTAGAATTGAAGAGGAAATAAGGGGGTGTGAGGATAATAGGAAGAATTATGAAGTAGACAAGTTAAAAATTAATATGACAACTGAGGATGCAAAAAAAAGAATAAAATATGCAAAATCTAAGTTAGAGCAAGTAACAAAAGAAAAAGAACAGGCTGATTTAAAATTAAAAAGCTTAGAATCTACATCATTTGATGAGAAAGAATTTAATTCATTAAAAGAAGAGTATTCATTAAAAAAAGAAGAATATTCTAAGTTAAACAATGAAAGAAATGCAATACATACAAAGTTAGAAGAAATTAGAACAAAATATGATGTGTTGAATAATAGTATTAATAATTTTAAATTAATGAATAATGCTATACAATTTGTTTGTAATAAGTCAAAGGATGATAATTTAGTTTATGGACCCTTAGTCAATATGATAGAAGTGGATGAAAAATACCATTTAGCGATAACAACTATTGCAGGGTATAGTCTAAATGATATAGTAGTTGAAAATAGTGAGGTTGCACGTAAATATGTAGATATATTAAAGGGTAATAAGGTGGGTGTAGCATCATTTTTACCTATACAAAATCTTTCTAAGAAGAACTTGAATAATGGAAAGTACAACTTTGCTAGAAATTTGGTGAAGAATAAGACGGGTAATCCTAAAATAGATAGGGTTATAGAGCACGTATTTTCTAATGCTGTAATAGTTGATGACTTAAAAGAGGGTATAGAATTATCTAAAACCTTTAAAGATAGAATAGTAAGTTTAGCTGGAGATGTAATATCGTCTACTGGTAGAATAACTGGAGGATATATTACAAAAAAAGTAGATGAAACATTAAAAAGAACTAGTCTATTAAACACATACAAGGAAGAAAAAGAAAGCATAGAAAAAAAACTTAATCAAAAAACAAATGAAATACTTGTGGTTAATAAGGAAGTTGAAAGATTAAATTCACTAATAGATGAAAAAAGAACAGTCTATGAAAATTATTCACACAACAAAAAGTCAATACTAAGAGAAATTACGACATATAGCTATGAGATAAATGAAAACAATGACTTCATAACTCAAAAAGAAAAAGATATTAATGAAAATGATAAGTTGATACATGATATTAATATGGCTATTGTAGTAAATGATGAAAATGAAAAGACTTTAAAAAGTCAATTAGAAACATTACAAAATACAGATGTAGAGAAAAAGAAGCTAGAAAGTTTAAGAATAGACTTAGCTGTTGAAAATGAGAAGTATAATAATATATTAGCAAAATACAATGAAGTTTATGCTAAGTTAGAGAAAAGCAATGAAGAATACAGAGAATTAGCTGATTTTTTAGACAAGAAAGAAGAAAATTATCATAATCTTGAGGAAGAGCTAGAAAGTATAAAGGGAAAAATAGTAGAAATTCAAGAAAGTGATGTGAAATCAAAAGAAGAGATCAATAGATTAACAAAGGAAAATATTGATAAGTCTAGTGAGTATAAGGAACTTATAGAGCAAAAATCTAAATGTGAAATAGAGCAAAATACTAGAAAAAATGAATATGGGAATTTACTAGATAAAATAGAAAAGGATAATACTGAATTAGAAAAATATACTAATATGCTAAGTAAATTAGAAGAATTTAGTGAAGATATTAAATCTAATGAAGAGTATGAAGAAGATGTTGATTTATTAAAAGTTAAGATGTTTGAGAGAAAAATTAGCATAAATGAAAAATCAAGACAAGAATTAGGGGATGTTAATCTAGGATCAATAAAAGAATATGAAGAAGAAAATGCTAGATTTGAAAAAATGCGAAATGATAAATTTGACTTATTAAGAGCAGAAGAATCAGTATTAAAATTAATAGACGATATTGATGGTGATATAGTATACAAGTTTAAAAATGCCATAGAAGAAATAGGTAAAAACTTTACATATATGTGTCGTGAGTTATTACATGGTGCAAAAGGTGTGCTAAAAATACAAGATGAAGATAATCTTATAGAAACAGGGTTAGAATTGAGCGTAAAGTATAGGAATAAGCCTGAGCAAACATTGAGTTTGTTATCTGGTGGTGAAAAATCTATGCTAGCAGTTGCGTTTATAATCTCAATATTTATGTATAAGCCATCTCCATTTACTTTCTTTGATGAAGTAGAAGCTGCACTTGATGAGCAAAATACAAAAAAATTAGTTGAATTATTAAATAAGTTTACATACTCGCAATTTATTATGATTACACATAATAAGGAAACTATGAAAGGAGCAGATAGACTATACGGTGTTACAATGAATAAAGAAGTTGGAGAATCGATTATAGTGTCTGTTGATATATAATGAAAAGGATTTTATTTTTAATTTTTCTATCAGTTTATACATTTTCTGTGGAGTATAAATATATAGAAAAATATGAAGAGCCCAATAAATCTAATTTAGAGTTCGAAGAAGGATATAATAAGTATTCACCAAAATTTTCACATTATGTTTTTACTAAAAGAGCAGTAAGCGTAAAAAAAGAGCCTAACAATAGGTCTAAGACTCTACTTACAGTAGGTGGGAATAAGAATATACAAATTATTGCTAAAGTAAGTACAAAACATTCAAAATGGTATGAAGTAAAGATAAACAAAACAGTTGGTTTTGTTAATGAGAAAAACGTTTTGAAGCGTGAATTTAATTATGAAAAAGCCATAGAAGAAATAGAAAAACTAGAAGAGTTTTTGTACAAAGATATTGATAAAATATATTTTATTGACTGTTATG
This sequence comes from Sneathia sp. DSM 16631, assembly GCF_014892235.1. Taxonomy (NCBI): domain Bacteria; kingdom Fusobacteriati; phylum Fusobacteriota; class Fusobacteriia; order Fusobacteriales; family Leptotrichiaceae; genus Sneathia; species Sneathia sp. DSM 16631. The sequence goes on from NZ_JADBHL010000001.1 coordinate 29,272, forward strand.
CACCCTTGAGTTATTCTAGTGGTCTTAAAAAAGACAAGTATGGAAATGGTTCAAATCAGAGTATAACAGCATACGAAGTAGGTACAAAAGACCACTATAATTTACAAGATAGGACCATCTTATCTATTGATTCTGAAGAAAAAAAAGGGTATAATATTAAGGTGCAAACTTATCCAGAGCTAATTTTGAACAAAAAATACAAGAAAAACTTAAAAAAATTAGAGCTAGATGGTAAATTTATCACTAAATACATATTTATTGATAAAAAAAATCAAAATATTTTTGCACTTATGAAAGATAACGAAACAGGTAACTTTAGAGTAATAATTAATGGGTTAATTACGACTGGTAAAAATTCAAAATATGGATTTGAAACACCTTTAGGGAATTTCTTAGTTGCAATATCCAAACCAGTAATGACATATACATCAGATATTGATACTACTAAGGTTATAGGTGATGCAAGATATGCGATAAGATTTACAGGTGGAGCATATCTACATGGCATTCCATCTTTATACGAACCTAAAGAAACTAGAACTCAAAGAAAAAAGATAACAGAGAGTAAACTTGGTACCTATCCATTATCACATAAATGTGTGAGAAACAAGGATGAGGTAGTTAAGATTCTTTATGAGTGGCTAGGAGTAAAATCAAAGAATAAGGCTGGACATAGAGTGCCTATAGAACCTGTAATAGTTATTGTTAGATAATGATTAGGAGGAAAATATGAGCTATATCGAAAAGTACCAAGAATGGTTAAATCACGAAAATTTAGATGCAGATTTAAGAAAACAATTAGAAGAAATTAAAGGAAATGATTCTGAAATCAAAGATAGATTTTATAAAGAACTAGAATTTGGTACAGCTGGATTAAGAGGTAAGTTAGGTGCTGGAACTAATAGAATGAATAGATTAGTTATAGCAAGAGCAACAAGAGCATTAGCAGAAGTAATTATTGAAGAAGGTGAAGAAGCAAAAAAGAAGGGTATAGTATTCGCACATGATTGTAGAATTATGTCACCAGAATTTGCAAGAGAAGCTGCTTTAATAATGGCAAGTGCAGGTATAAAGACATACCTATTTGAAGCACTAAGACCAACACCAGAATTATCATTTGCAGTAAGATACTTAAAATGTACATCAGGTGTTAATATTACTGCATCACATAATCCAAAAATATATAATGGGTATAAGGTTTATTGGACTGAAGGATCACAAATTAAAGATAGAATTGCAAATAGAGTACTAGATAAGATAAAACAACTAGATATATTTAAAGATTACAAGACACTAACATTTGATGAAGCTGTTAAGTCTGGTATGTTAACAATAATAGGTGAAGAAGTTGACAGAGCATATTATGAAAATGTTAAGGCACAATCACTAAGAACTGATGATGAAATAGATAAGAGCTTAAGAATTGTATATACACCACTAAATGGTGCAGGATACAAGGCAGTAAAAACAGTGTTAGCTGAAAAAGGTTATGAAAATGTATTTGTTGTAAAAGAACAAGAAAACCCAGATGGGCATTTCCCAACAATTGCATATCCTAATCCAGAATTTGTAGAAGTATTTGAATATGCAAATAAATTATGTCCTAAAGTAAATGGAGATATAATAATAGCAACAGATCCAGATTCAGATAGATTAGCAATAGAAGTTGTTCACAAAGGTAAGATAATACCTATTAATGGTAACCAAGCAGGTGTACTATTAATTAATTACCTATTATCAACTATGAGTGAAAAAGGAACTTTACCAAAAAATCCAGTAATAGTTAAATCAATAGTTACAGGAGAAATGGGAAGACCTATATGTGAAAAATATGGTGTTGAAATGATAAATGTTCTAACAGGATTTAAAAATATCTGTGAATTATCAAATAGATATGCCGTAACACATGAAAAGACTTATGTACTAGGATATGAAGAAAGTGTTGGATACAATGTTGGTACATTCGTAAGAGATAAAGATGGTGTTACATCAGCTGTTCTATTTGCTGAAATGGCAGCATATTACAAGAAACATGGTAAGACACTATATGATGTATTAGAAGACTTATTTAAAGAATTCGGATACTATAAGGAAAAGGGAGTTTCTATTGTACTTGAAGGAGAAGAAGGACAAAAGAGAATCGCTAGAATGATGAAGGAATTCAGAAATATATATCCTAAGCAAATATTAGGCGTTAATGTAAGCGAAACTACTGACTATGAAACACAAGTTATCACAAATGTAAAAACTGGTGAAACTAAACCAGTTGATAATGAAAAGACAAATGCATTTAAGGTAACATACGAAGATGAAAGCTGGTATACATTAAGACCATCTGGAACTGAACCAAAAATCAAATTATACATTTATGTAAAAGATAAAGATGAAAAAGTTTCAGAAAATAAATTAAAGACATTTGAAAAACAAGTATTGGAAGTAATAAATGGAATTAAATAAAATTTTTAAATCATTCATATTAGGTTTAATATTAGCAATTATTTCATATGTAGCTCTATCATTTGTAGGAGGATATAAGGTAGAGACAACTATGTATGTAAATGATAAATATTTAAAAGAAATGAATGAAGACGCAAAATACATATTAAGTTCACTTAATTATTTAGATTATTTAAGAGATAATTCAAAATTAGTAAAAAAGATATTTAAACAAACTGATGAATACACATTATCAAAGGGTCTATTAGTAGAAAAACCTGGTGAAGATTCAACAGTTAAATTAACATTTCAAACTAAGTCAAAAGATGATGCCATACTATTCTCTAAGGAATATGCAAACTTGGCAAACAAATATATACTAAGTTGGAAGACACAATATTTTACAACTATGGTTGATAATTTAAATAGACAGTATAACGAGCTTAATACAAAGACAGATATTGAAAAGTATAGAGATGCATTGGCAGATTCAACAATTTCTAAATTAGTGACATATAAGCAAATAAAGGAAGATCAAAGTGATATTATTAGAATTACTAATTATAGAATAAAAGGAAGATTCAATAAGAAAATTATTGTTGTATTATGTTTCTTAATAGGAGCATTTATTCCAGTAGTTTATGAAATGTATTTTAATAAAAAACAAAATAATTAAGCATTAAAAAATCTCTCAAAAAATGGGAGATTTTTTTGTTCTATATATTTTTAGATCTCTCTAAGTAAAAATCATTTTACTTAGAATAAGTATATCAGTTTTAAGTAAAATTTTTAAGCCTAAATTTTACTTAGAGATAAAAAAGTGCCAAAATTTAATTCGACACTTTGTAATTGTTTTCAAATATTCCTTGTAGAATTAATGCTAATGCACCATCGCCAGTGATGTTACATGCTGTACCAAAACTGTCTTGAAGTGCGAATATTGTAAGCATTAAAGCTATTCCTGTATCATTAAATTTAAGTACTGATACAATAATTCCTAGTGATGCAAGTACTGTACCTCCAGGTACACCAGGAGCACCTACTGCAAATATACCAAGTAAGATGATAAATATTATCATCGTAGGTAAACTAGGCAATTTTGAATAAAGAATTCTTGAGACTGTCATCAAAAAGAAAACCTCTGTTAAAACCGAACCGCAAAGATGTGTTGTTGAACCCAGTGGTATTGCAAAGTCAATTATATCTTTTTTTAAGACCTTTGTATTTTTAGCACATTTTAGTGCGACTGGTAATGTAGCAGCAGAAGACATAGTACCTACTGCTGTTAAGTAAGCAGGGATATAGTTTCGTATAATATCAAAAGGATTTTTTTTAGAAACAATAGCACCTATTGCGTACAGTACACTTAGCCATACAAAATGGCAGATTATTATTATACCTATTATTTTAATAAATACTGGAAGTTGTTTTGTAATACTACCCTCATATGCTAAACCAGCAAATGTACAAAATATGAATATGGGTAGAATTGGTATTACTATTCTATTAACTAGTGCTAAAACTATTTTGTTAAAGTCTAGTAGAATATTTGTAAAAATTTCTGAATTAGTCCATACTACAGCTAGTCCAATAAAGATTGCCAGAATAAGAGCTGACATTACAGGCATAATTGGTGGTATGTCTAGTTTAAAAAATACTTCTGGTAAAGTTTTTAAACCTTTTACACTAGAGTTTATTGATAAATATGGAATTATACTATACCCTAGTATCATTGAAAAAAATGCTGCACCAATTGATGATAGATAAGATAAACTTAACATAGCAATTAACATCTTACCTGCATTATTTTTTAGCTTTGCTATAGCGGGAGCTATAAATCCAAGTATTATTAATGGTATTGTAAAGAATATGATTTGACCTAAAATATATTTTATAGTCTCAAGTAGAATAATATTTTTAGTGCTTGAGAATTGACCAATTATCATACCTAAAACAACACTGATTAAAAGTTTAAAAATTAGTTTGTCCTTTATTTTTGACATAATCATCTCCAATTTAAAATATGTAAAAATATTTTACAATATTTTGAGCGAATAGTAAAGTAAAATAAAAAAATAACAAAAAAAGAGCCTTACAGCTCTTTATTTTCTATTAATTTTAAATTCACTGTCTTTTAGGGCAGTTAGAATTGCAATTCCGTGTTCTTCATCACGGCATTCTATTACAATATTCAATAATTGTTCATTAACATCAAGATCTATATCATATCTAGTTTGATTTAAATAAAGTATATTTGCTTTGTGTTCTTTTAATATTTCAGTTACATTATTAACTTGTCCTATAGAATCAGATAATTTTACTGTAAATTCTATTCTTCTTCCTTTAAGTATTTGTGCCTTATTAATTATCTTTTCTACATTATTAATATCTATGTTACCACCAGAAATTACACAACAAACCTTTTTACCTTTAACATCAACTTGATTTGATAGAAGACCTGCTAGTGATGTAGCACCTGCACCTTCTGCGACTACTTTTGATTTTTCTAATAAGAATAGTATTGCAGAAGTTATTTCTTCTTCACTAACAGATATGATTTTGTCCACATATTTTTGAACAATTTCAAATGTTTTATCACCAACTTTTGCAACGGCAATACCGTCTGCAATTGTATGACATGATTTTAATTGTATTATTTTCTTATTACTTACTGATTCCTTCATAGAAGCAGCACCATTTGCTTCTACACCATATACCTTAATATTAGGATTTATACTCTTTACAGCAACTGCTATACCTGATAATAGTCCACCACCACCAACAGGAACAAATATTGCATCTATATCAGAAACTTCATTTAATATTTCAAGTCCTATAGTACCTTGACCTGCAATAACATAATCGTCATTGAAGGGGTGTAAAAATACTAAATTTTCTTTTTTTTGTATTTCTAGGGCTTTGTTGTAAGCTTCATCATAGTATTGCCCATGTTGTATAACACGTGCACCAAAATTTTTTGTAGCAATAACTTTAGATAAGGGTGCTGTTTCAGGCATTACTATTGTAGCGTTAATACCTATTGATTTAGCACCTAGAGCTACACCTTGTGCATGGTTACCAGCTGATGATGCAATAACACCATGACTTTTTTCTTCTTCAGTTAGATTCATAATCTTATTCATAGCACCACGTACTTTGAAAGATCCAGTTCTTTGAAGATTTTCTAGTTTTAATAAGACAGTGCTATTAGTAATTTCATCTAATGTGGGACACTCCATTAATGGAGTTTTTTTGATGCTTTTTTGTATTTTATCATATGCATTTTGTATATCTTTTAAATTAATCACATTACCACCTCAATTAGAGTATATAGTGTTTTTTTTATTTAGCAAATTATTTCCAATAATCTAATTTACTATCATCAAGCCCTATATTTTTTGCAATAAATACTGGATCTAGACCTTTTTTTAGTTGTGATTTATAGTCATCTAATGCTTTAAACGCAATATTAGATAAGTATAGTATAGTAGGTATATTAATTAAGCACATAATACCCATTAAAAAGTCTGATAAATTCCATGCAAAATCCATTCTCATTCCACAACCAAGGAAGATAAATATACTTGCAAGTATTCTATATGCAATTTGGAAGTTCTTTGAAGGAACTTTTTTTAGACAATATGCAATACAAGAATCTACATAGTATAGATTACCTAGTAGTGTTGTAAATGCAAATAGTGCTAGTGAGAAAGTAACGAATATATGTCCATAAAAACCAAAAACTGTTGCTAAAGCTAATTGAACATATTTTGCACCTGCAATACTTGCATCAGGATTTATACCAGATGACAGACAAATAAAGGCTGTTGCTGAACAAATAACTAGAGTATCAATAAATACAGATGTCATTTGAACAAGACCTTGTTTTACAGGGTGTGAAGTCTTTGCACTGGCTGCAGCGTTAGGACTAGATCCCATACCTGCTTCATTAGAGTATAGTCCTCTTTTTATACCTTCAACTAAACATGAACTTGATATACCACCAAATATTGCACGGAAGTTAAAAGCGTCTACAAATATCTTTTTCATAACTATAGGGAAAAGGTAGTAGTTTTTTAGAACAATAATTAGTGAAACAAGTATAAATACAATACCCATTATAGGGACAAGTATACTAGTTGCTTTTATTATTCTCTTACCTCCACCTAATATACAAAATCCTGCTAATAAAGCAAGAACTAAACCTATTATCCATGGTGTAGTAGCTGAATTGTAGAAACTATATACTCTAAATGAATCTTGTAAATTAAATGAAGCTAACATATTAAATCCAACTGCATATGTTAGTATTAAGCTTACAGCAAATATTAGTCCTAATGTTCTACTTCCAATACCAGTTTGAATGTAGTATGAAGGTCCACCATATGAATTTGTCTTTCCCTTCTTCTTGTATATCTGTGCTAGTGTAGATTCAATAAACGCAGAAGATGAACCTATTATGGCAATTATCCACATCCAAAATATGGCACCATATCCACCTATGCATATTGCGTTTGAAACACCAACAATATTACCTGTACCAACTCTTGAGGCTGTTGAAACCATTAGAGCTTGAAATGATGAGACTTCTCCTTTTTTTGGAGTTTCTGTTATAACTGAGAAAGCGTTTTTAAATAAGCTTATTTGAATAACCCCAGTTTTAAAAGTAAAGTATAGCCCACTTGCAATCAATATGATTATTAATATGGGATAGTATAAAATCGCATTTACAATATTTAAAAAGTCCATAAATCTCCTTTCAAATACAATTTATACAAATTTTACCATAATTAAAAAAATTAATCAAAAATAATGTTTTTTTCAAAATTATTTTCTTTTATTAGCTTTATGATTTCTACGGGATAAACAGTGTATTTATCGATAGTATCTAAGTCTAACCAATAAAATTTATTTATTTTTTTACCTTCCATATGTGTAAAATTATGAGTGGGTAAATTTTTGATATCTACTAAAAAGTAAAAACAAACTTCGTGATTTTTATTGTATAGTGCTTCATGAACATATACACATTTTTTAATGCTTGCATCTAAACCAAGTTCTTCTTTAATTTCTCTTACTAAAGCTGTTTTGGCATTTTCAGCTATATCTATTCTACCACCAGGTAAGTAGTAGTAAAATCCCTTATCATCTATTGTTAGTAACTTATTATCCTTAACTACAATGGCTCTTGCTCTTAAGTTGAATCTAGTATAATCTATTCTAAATGAAATATCCATTATATCACCTCGAAAGTATTTTACTATATGAAGAGATTAAATGCAAAAAAATATGGCAAGCTTGCTTAAATTAAAAATCAAGCTATAATCAACATGAGGAGATTAAACGTATTTTACAAAAAAATCTATGTAAAAATTCCATATTAAAAATTTTATCAAGATATACTAAGGGTAGACATAGGGAATCTATGTTATACAAAGTAAGCTGATAGGAGGCCGATTATATGGTTATAAATGTTAGAAGCGAAATAAACAAGCTTAAAAAAGTTTTACTTCACAGACCTGGTAGAGAATTATTAAATCTTACTCCAGATTCATTACAAAGATTATTGTTTGATGATGTTCCATTCTTGAGAGTGGCACAAGCAGAACATGATGCGTTTGCTAAGATTTTGAGAGACAATGGTGTAGAAGTTGTATATCTAGAAGATTTAGTTGCAGAAACACTAGATACTTCTCATGAATTAAAGGTTCAATTCTTGAAACAATTCATTGAAGAAGGTGGCGTAAAGCTTGAAGTTTATAAAAAAGCTTTATTAGATTTCTTCTTAAGCTATAAAGATACTAAGGAAATGGTATTAAAGACTATGGAAGGTGTAAATATGTCAGAATTAAATATTCCAAGACATGATTTAGTAAGTTACCTTGAAGATCCAACAGAATTAATACTTGATCCTATGCCTAATTTATACTTTACAAGAGATCCATTTGCATCTGTACAAAATGGTGTTATCTTAAATAGAATGTACTCTGTAACAAGAAATAGAGAAACTATATATGCATACTATATTTTCCACTATCATCCAGAATACAAAGGTAAGGTAACAATGTTCTATGACAGAACAAATCCTTTCCATATTGAAGGTGGAGACGTTTTAAATATTAATGATGAAACATTAGCAATAGGAATTTCACAAAGAACTGAAGCTCCTGCTATAGACTTAGTTGCTAAGAATATCTTATTCGATGAAAAGAATTCTCACATTAAGACTATACTAGCATTTAGAATTGCTGAATCAAGAGCATTTATGCACTTAGATACAGTATTCACACAAATAGATTATGATAAATTCAGTGTACACCCTGCAATATTAGGTCCATTACAAGTATTTGAAATTACAAGAGATGGAAATGATGTTAAGGTTGTTCCACAAGAAGGAAAATTAGAAGATATATTAACTAGATATGTTGGAAGAAAAGTTACTTTAATCCCTTGCGGTGGTGGAGACAGAATAGCTGCTGAAAGAGAACAATGGAACGATGGTTCAAATACATTATGTATAGCACCTGGTACTGTTGTAGTATATGAAAGAAATGAAGTTACTAATAAGTTACTAAGAGAACATGGAATTAATGTTATCGAAATGCCAAGTGCCGAATTATCAAGAGGACGTGGAGGTCCTAGATGTATGAGTATGCCACTTGTTAGAGAAGATAATTAATTAAATACACAAAAGAAGGGAAAGAAAACAAATGCCAAAGAATTTACAAGGAAGAAGTTTTTTAAAACTATTAGATTTTACAAGTCAAGATATTAGATATTTATTAGATTTATCAAAGAAATTTAAAGAATTAAAATTGACAAGAACACCTCATAAATATCTAGAAGGTAAAAACATTGCCTTATTATTTGAAAAGACATCTACTCGTACAAGATGTGCGTTTGAAGTTGCTGGTAATGATTTAGGTATGGGTGTTACATACCTTGAACCAGGATCATCTCAAATGGGTAAAAAGGAAAGTATTGCAGATACTGCAAGAGTACTTGGAAGAATGTATGATGGTATAGAATACAGAGGATTCTCACAAGATTTAGTTCAAGAATTATCTGATAAAGCAGGTGTACCAGTATGGAATGGATTAACAGATATGTTCCATCCAACACAAATGCTTGCTGATTTATTAACAATAGAAGAAAACTTTGGGCACTTAAAAGGTTTAAACTTTACATTTATGGGAGATGCTAGAAATAATGTGGCAAATTCATTATTAATAGCTTGTGCTAAAATGGGATTAAACTTTACAGCATGTGGACCAAAAGAATTAATTCCTGAAGCTTCATTAATAGAAAAAGCTAAAGAAATTGCAAAGAAGACAGGTTCAGTAATTAGATTTACTGATAGCGTTGAAGAAGGATGTAAAGATGCTGATATTATTTACACTGATATATGGGTATCAATGGGAGAACCAGATTCAGTATGGGCAGAAAGAATTAAATTATTAAGTCCTTACCAAGTAAATAAGAAGGCAATGAGTTATGCAAGTAAAGAAGCAATATTCTTACACTGCTTACCTTCATTCCACGATAGACATACAATTATCGGTGAACAAATATATGAAAAATATGGAATTCCAGAAATGGAAGTAGCAGACGAAGTCTTTGAAAGCCCTCAATCAAAGGTATTCGATGAAGCTGAAAATAGAATGCATACAATTAAAGCTGTAATGTATGCAACATTAAAATAAAATGAGTAAAAGAATAGTAATAGCTTTAGGAGGGAATGCCTTAGGAAATACCCCCGATCAACAATTAAAGTTGGTTAGGGGTACTGCTAAGGTTATAGTGGATATGGCCAAAGAGGGATATGAAATAATAGTTGGTCATGGAAACGGTCCCCAAGTAGGAATGATAAACTTAGCTATGGATTATGCAGCAAATGGTAGTGCAGGTACTCCATATATGCCATTTGCAGAATGTGGTGCAATGAGCCAAGGATATATTGGTTATCACTTGCAACAAGCTATTAGAGAAGAAATGAAAAAACAAGGGTTAGAAAGAGATGTAGTAGCACTTGTAACACAAGTGTTAGTTGATTCAAAAGATGACGCTTTCAATCATCCAACAAAACCAGTTGGAATGTTCTATACTAAAGAACAAGCAGAAAAGATAGAAAAAGAAAAAGGATTCATATTTACTGAAGATGCAGGTAGAGGATATAGACGTGTAGTACCATCTCCATTACCTGTGGAAATAATAGAATTGAATGTTATAAAAAAATTAGTTAAAGATAATACAATTGTCATCGCTACTGGTGGTGGTGGTATACCAGTTATTAATACTGATAATGGATTAAAAGGGGTAGACGCTGTAATAGATAAGGATAGATCAAGTGCAAAACTTGCATTAGACTTAAATGCAGATATGCTAGTTATATTAACTGCTGTTGATAAGGTTTGTATAAATTACAATAAACCAGACCAAGTTGAATTGTCAGAATTAACATTAGATGACGCAGAAAAATATATAAAAGAAGGACAATTTGCAAAGGGTAGTATGTTACCAAAGGTAGAAGCTTGTATGGATTTCGTTAGAAAATCAAATGGAGCTAAGGCTTTGATTACATCATTAGAAAAAGCAGCAATAGCATTAAAAGGACAAACAGGAACTATAATTAAATAACAAAACGAAAGAAGGGAAAGATTATGGCAAAAAAAGAACGTAAGTCACTTTCTGCTTACTCAATAATCTTAATTTTACTTGTAGTATTAGCAATTTTAACTTGGCTATTACCACATTTACCTGGTTCAGTAACTCCTGAAATGATAGAAAATGATTCTTCTTTAGTTACTGGTGTAAATCGTGCAACAATTGCTGACATATTTATGTCACCGTTCAATGGATTTAAAGACGCTATAGATGTTTGCGTATTCGTATTATTCTTAGGTGGATTTTTAGGTATAGTTACAAAGACAAAAGCATTAGACGCTGGTATTGCAGCTCTAGTTCGTAAATTAAAAGGTAATGAAATTATTTTAATACCAATACTTATGACACTATTCTCAATTGGTGGTTCAACATATGGTATGGCAGAAGAAACAATAGCATTCTACACTTTAATTTGTTCAACTATGGTTGCTGCTGGATTTGACTCAATGGTCGGTGCAGCTGTAATATTACTAGGTGCTGGTGTTGGATGTCTTGGTTCAACAATTAACCCATTTGCAACTGGTATAGCAATGGCAACAGTAGTTGATGGTGGATTGCATGTTGAAAATGCATATATATTGATAATAGGAGTAATTTTATGGATTACATCTTTAATTGCTGCTGTTATATATGTAATGAGATATGCAGAAAAAGTAAAAAGAGATAAAGGTTCTATTTTCTTATCATTAAGAGAACAAGAAGCAATGAATGAACATTTTGGACATGTTGACTTTAATGAAGTAGAATTTACTGGAAAACAAAGAGTAACATTAATTGTATTTGCTATTACATTTGTAATTATGATAATATCATTAGTTGCGTGGGGTAAATACGATATCCATGTATTTGAAGGATGGTCATCATTCTTAACTGGTGTACCTTTAGGAGAATGGTACTTCGGTGAATTGTCAATGTGGTTCACATTTATGGGACTTATCATTGCAGTAATAAATGGATTTAGTGAAAAAGAAACAGTAGATGCATTCCTTGCAGGATCTGCAGATATATTATCAGTTGTATTAATTATCGCATTATCACGTGGTGTTTCAGTATTAATGAAAGCTACATACTTAGATAAGTACATATTAAATACAGCTTCTAATCTATTAAAAGGATTACCTGCTATAGTATTTGCACCAGCATCATATATCCTATATATGATACTATCATTCTTAATTCCATCTACTTCAGGACTTGCAACAGTATCATTACCAATTATGGCTCCATTAACTCAAAATATTGGATTCAGACCAGAAGTTATGATAATGATATTCTCAGGTGCATGTGGATTGATTAATTTAATAACACCTACATCAGGAGTTGTTATGGGTGGTTTATCAACTGCTAAGATAGAATTCTCAACATACATTAAATGGGTAATGAAGTTATTAGGTATAATATTTGTATTAAATGTTGTAATCTTAACTGTCGCTATGTACGTAGTTAAATAATATATACTTTGGTAAGAGAGAAGACAGTTATGTTTTCTCTCTTTTTAAATAAAAGGGGTAATAAAAATGAAAAAGGGATTTGTATTAACAATGTTGTTAATTTCAGCTATAGATGCTATGGCTTGTACAGGTGTTTTAGTTGGTAGAAATGTTTCGCAAGATGGATCAATGCTAATGGCTAGAAATGAAGATTTCGGTTCAGCAGCAAATCCAAAGACTTTCTTTGTTATTAAAAGAAAAGTTAATAGCAAAAAAGCAATATTTAAAAATCCAGATACAGGATTTAGTATTGAAATGCCACATAAAACATTAAAATACACAATATTACCAGATGCTGGACAAGATGCTGGTGTATTTGGGGAAGCAGGATTTAATGAATTAGGTGTATGTACTTCTACAACTTTATCAGCAAATGCTAATGATGAAATATTAAAATTTGATCCATATGTAAAAGGTGGAATTACTGAACCTGATATGGCATCATTAATATTAATGCAAGCTAAAAATGCAAAACAAGGTGTCCAAATTATAGCTGATATTATAGACAAAAAGGGTGCTGGAGAAGGAAATATAATCTACGTTGCTGACAAAAATGATATTTGGTATATGGAAATCTATACAGGACACCAATACGCAGCTGTAAGAGTTCCACAAGATAAATATGCAGTTATTGCCAATGCATTTATGTTAGGTAATATAGATCTTAACTCAAAAGATACTATTTATTCAAAAGATTTAATAAATCTTGCTAAAAAGAATAATTTATTAAAAGAAAAAGATGGTAAATTCCATCTTGCTATGACTTATCGTGATAAATTAAATAACTATAACCAAATTAGAGTATATGAAGGACAAAGAAGATTTAATCCAACTGATAAGGTAAAGTATAACGTAAATGATACATATGAACTATTTAGAACACCTGAAAGAAAGATAGGATTAAAAGATGTTATGAATGTACTACGTGATAGATATGATGGTACAGAATTTACAGATATTAAAGTATATAGACCTATAGGAATAGATAAAAACCTTGAATCACATATATTCCAAATTAAAAAGAACATACCAAGTAAAATTGGAGGAATTATGTGGCTAGCTATGGGTACTGTTGAACATTCACCATACTTACCATATTTTGGAAATATATCACAAACAAATAAGGCATTGAGAGTTAGAACTCAAGTTGCTAATAATAAGTCATATTACTGGACATTTAAACTATTAAATACCCTAGGTAAGTCAGATAGAAAAAATGTTGGTAATGGTATTAAAGAATATTGGAATAATTATGAAGATGGCGTAATTAAAGATGAAAAAAATGTAGAAAAGAAGTTGCTATATATCTACAAAACAAAAGGTTCAAAGGCTGCTTCTGATTATTCAACTAAATATTCAAATGATTTAGTAAATAAGACATTAAATATCGCAAGAGATATGCAAGCTAAAGTTATTACACATGTTGATAAGAAAGCTGAAGGTAAACCATACAAAGCTCCATTTAGTTATGTTGATAAAAAATAGTATAAGTGAGACTATATAGTCTCACTTATTTAATTTTTCCATAACTTTTTGTATGAAGTAAAATGAACCGCAATAGACATTGAACATGTCTTTTTTTGGTGTTAAATTATCTGATATATTCACATCTCCAAGTGTTTCTAATATATTTTCTTTTGTTCTACCCCTTTTAATATCGGACATAGCAAATATGCTAATGGGATATCCCTCATTTTTTAAAAGAGTATATATTGTTTTTAAGTCTTTATCTTGTAATACAGATAAGAAGATATTAACGTTTTTTATTCCTTTTAAATTGTGTATTAGTGCCTTTATTGAATCAACATTATGTGAAACATCAACTAGTATATTTTCCTGTATTTTTTGTTGTCTACCAATAATCTTAAAGTTTTTAAGACCTTGTCTAATTTTGTCATCACTAAAATTTAAAAGTTTAAATACTTCATAACAGAGAGCAAAGTTTTTTTGTTGGAAGTCTCCTTTTAGAGGGAGTGTAAATTTTGTTACGGGTTTTAAAAACTTTGTATCATTACTTTCTTTTTCAACAAAACTTTTTAGTATGCTATCAGTATAGAATGTTTTTGTATTATTTTTAGCAATACCTGCTTTTTGCCAAGCAATCTTTTCTCTAGTATCACCCAGCATTTGTGTGTGGTCTAAGCTAACATTTGTAATTAAGGCATAGTTATACATAATTTCATTTGTAACATCAAATCTACCACCTATTCCTACCTCTATTATTGCTATATCCACATTGTTTTCAACAAAGTAGTTTAAAGCAATTACGAATAAAAAGTCAAAAAAACCAAGATCAAGATGTTTTAACTTGTCATAGGCAGTTTTTAAATTTTCATGTGTTATGGGTATTTGATCTATAGTTATTCTCTCACTAACGTCTAATAAATGAGGAGAAGTAAATTTTCCAACCTTGTATTTTTGCATTAGAACACATTCTAAGTATGAACAAGTTGAACCTTTACCATTTGTTCCAGCCACATGAATAAGTAGTGGTAATTTTTTAGGTAAAAGATTTCGTATATCATTTCTTCTAATATTTTTTCTGTTAAAAAGTTCTTCAAACATATATCACACCTCTATTTTTTTCTTGTTTAAGTATACGGCAATATGGTGTAAAAAGCAATGTAAAAAATTGTATAATTACTCACAAAATGATATAATTTTTAGAGTATGATGTGGATACAAAAGGAGAAAAGATGGAAATTACTTATGTTGTATTTTTAAATGGTGTTTATCCTAAAAATTTAGATAAATTGAAAGAAATAGTAAAGGATAAAAGAATAATATGTGCTGATGGTGGAACAAACACTTGTTTTAAAATGAATTTAACTCCAGATTTGATTATAGGGGATATGGATTCAGTAGAAAAAGAAGTGTTAGAGGCGTATAAGGGAGTTGAGCTTATACGTAGTATAAGGGAAAAGGATTATACAGACTTTGAACTAGCACTTATGTATATAGAAAAAGAGGATATTTCAGATGTTACTACTAGATTTAAGGATAAAAAAAGAATAGATAAGGAAAAAAGAGTTACACCTGTATTAGTAGTAGGTGCAACAGGTAATAGGGTAGATATGACATTATCAAATATTTTGAAGTTACAAAGTAATAAGAATATGGTGTTTTTAACTGAAAATTTTGAATATATGAGATATATTAAACTAGATAAAAGTACAGAAGTAATTAATAATCTTTCTGGTAAAACATTTTCAATAATTCCAATAACTGATTTAGAAAAACTAGATTTAAAAGGTTTTGTGTATAATTTAGATGGGGTAGATATAGATAAGTCTATAGGGCTTGCAAGTAATATAGTAAAAGATGATAGGGCATATATCTACTGTGAAAAAGGAGAAATGTATTTAATTCATGAATGAATATTTTGAAAAAATGATAAATGAATATGGCTTTGAGAAAAGAGAAGGTCAGGAAAAAATGGCAAAAATTATACAAGAAGCAATAGAAAATAGGAAATCATGTATAATTGAGGCGGGAACTGGTATAGGTAAGAGTTTAGCTTATCTATTACCAGCAGTACTTCACGCAAAAAAAACTAATACAAAGGTTGTAGTGTCAACAAATACAATAAATTTACAAGAACAATTAATAGAAAAAGACTTACCTTTACTGGAAAAAATATTAAATGAAAAGATAAAGTATAGACTAGTAAAAGGAAGAGGAAACTATATTTGTGGCAATAGACTTAATAGAAATTGTCGTGATGATAATCTAATATCTTGGTACAAACATACAAAAACTGGGGATAAGTCTGAAATAGATTTTTATGTTGATCCTACAGTATGGGACATGGTTAAATCAGATAAAGATTACTGTGTTGGGGCAGGTTGTGCAAGGGATAAAAAATGTTTCTATTACAAGGCAAAAGAAAATATACAAAATGCTGAGATATTAATAGTAAATCATGCCCTTTTATTCTCGCACTTTAAATACGATAAGGTTTTACCTGATTTTGATGTTTTAATATTAGATGAAGCACATAATATTGAATCAATAGCAAGAAACTATTTTGAGAAGAATATAGGGTCTAAAGAGATAGGGCAGAATATAGGGATGATATTTAATAGAAGAACAAATACAGGTATATTTAAAAAGTTCTCAAGTGTAGAAGGTGTATATCTTGAGTTTACAGATAGTATAAACGGAATATATGATGCCTTTATGAACCTATTTTCAGTAATTAGATTAAATCTAGTAGAAAAAAATGTACTTAGTATGAGAATAGATAAGCTTTCAGATAAAAAGAAGTATGTAGAAAATTTGGAAAGAATAGTAGAAAAATTTAAGCTATTTGAAGAAGTATCAAAAAAACTTCTTTTATCCGATGTAGATGAAGAAGCAAAACAAGAATTTACACTATACTATACTCGTTTAAAAGAAGCTGTTCTATTTATTAATGAGCTATTAAATGAAAAGACTGTAAATGCAGTAGACTGGATAAAATTAAATCCTGTAACACATGATGTAGAGATAAAAAAGACACCATTAGATATTTCTGATGTTATTAAAAAAATATATGAGGATAGAAGTGTAATAATGACTTCTGCGACATTACGTATAGGTAAAGATTTTACATACATATCAAATAGACTAGGATTAGAAAATTTTGGTAAGGAATTTGTAACATCACCATTTGATTATGACAAGAATATGAAAATTTTCTTATCAAATAATGGGTATAATCCAAATAGTATAGAATATTTAAACTATACGATAGAGTTTTTGAATAAGTACTTGGAAGAAAAAAAAGAGGGTACTTTTGTACTTTGTACCTCATACAAGCAAGTTGATACTATTAGTAAAGGTCTAAAAGTAAAGGGATACAATATCCTTATACAAGGTCAATTATCAAGAAAAAAAATGATAGAAGAATTTAAAAATACAAGATCTGTCCTATTGGGAACAGATAGCTTCTGGGAAGGTGTAGACGTAAAGGGAGATAAATTAAAAAATATTGTAATTGTTAAAATACCTTTTTTTGTTCCAGATGATCCAGTAAATGAAGCGTTAATAGAAGATATTAAGAATAAAGGGCAAAATCCATTTATGAGTTTTCAATTACCTCAAGCGATTATTAAATTAAAGCAAGGAGTAGGGAGATTAATTAGAAGTAAAACTGATAATGGAGAGGTAATAATATTAGATAATAGGGTTAAAAATATGAGATACGGTAAGGTGATCTTAAATTCATTACCTAGCAAAACAATAGTTGATATGGTATAATGAAAAGATGGAGGAAGATATGGAATATATAAAGATTAGGGGAGCTAGAGAACATAATTTAAAAAATATTTCACTTGATATACCTAAGAATAAGCTTGTTGTAATAACAGGTGTATCAGGTAGTGGTAAGTCTTCACTTGCTTTTGATACCATATATTCTGAAGGTCAAAGAAGATATGTAGAAAGTCTATCAGCATATGCAAGACAGTTTATAGGGCAAATGAAAAAACCTGAACTAGATAGTATAGAGGGTTTATCACCTGCAATATCTATAGAACAAAAAAGTGTATCAAAAAATCCTAGATCAACAGTTGGTACAATGACAGAAATTTATGACTATATGAGACTATTATGGGCACATATAGGGATAGCTCATTGTCCTATTTGTGGTAAGAAGGTTAGTAAGCAATCTATTGAAGAGATTGTAATTGATATATACAAAAAGGCAAAAAATGGCATGAAGATAATATTTATGTCACCTATTGTAAAGGATAAAAAAGGTAGTTTTAAAAATCTATTTATTAATCTACAAAAACAAGGACTACAAAGAGTAATTGTTGATGATGTTATGTATGATTTAGATGATAGTATAGAGCTTGATAAGAATAAGCGTCATAATATTTTTGCGATAATGGATAGAATTAAAATGAATAGTTCTAATGATGAAACAAAGACTAGAATTACAGAAGCAATAGAAAATGCAACAAAATTATCTAGTGGACATTGTTTTGTTAAGATAGATGATAAGATGTATTCATACTCTGAAAACTTTAGTTGTAGTGAACATGAGCAAATAGAATTTCCAAGTATAGTCCCAAGACTATTTTCATTTAATGCTCCATTTGGTGCTTGTGAAGAGTGTAATGGTCTAGGGTCTGCTTTAATAATAGATGAGAATAGATTGGTTTTAAATAAGGATTTATCTATTGATGATGGAGCTTTATACATTTGTGGTGGTAATTCAAAAAAATCATGGACATACAAGTTGTTCCTTGATTTTTTAAATGCTCATTCAATAGATACAACAAAACCATTTAAGGACTTAACTAAAAAACAAAAGGATTTAATACTATATGGTGATGAAAAAGAGTTTAAATTTAGTATAAATACAAAGGAATATAGCTATGATGGGAATAAGACTTTTGATGGTATAGTGGGACTTGCTAAAAAAAGATACAAGGATTCATTTAGTGATTCAATAAGAGAAGAGCTAGAAAACAAATATATGGTAGAAAAAGTATGTAGTTCTTGTCATGGTAATAGACTAAAAAATGTAGTGTTAAATATTACGATAAATGATAAGTCTATAATAGATATATCTAAAATTAGTATAATAGAAGCTAAAAAATTCTTTGACAGTTTAGTTTTAACAGAAAAGGAAGAAAAAATAGCAAAAGAAATACTAAAAGAGATAAGACAAAGATTAGACTTTATGATAAGTGTAGGACTTGATTACCTAAGTTTATCAAGAAATACAAAAAGCTTATCTGGTGGTGAGTCACAAAGAATAAGGCTTGCAACACAAATAGGTTCAAAATTAACAGGAGTTATTTATGTATTAGATGAACCAAGTATAGGCTTACATCAAAGAGATAATGAAAGACTACTAAATACTTTAAAAGAATTAAAGAATTTGGGTAATAGTGTCATAGTGGTAGAACATGATGAACAAACTATGAGAGAATGTGATTATTTAATAGATATAGGACCTAATGCAGGTAAGTATGGTGGAAGTGTTGTTGCAAAAGGTACACCAGATGAGGTTAGAAAAAATGTAAATTCACTTACAGGTAAGTATTTGAATAAAGAAATTGAAATAGTAGTACCAAAAAAAAGAAGAAAAAGTAAGGAATTTTTTGAAATTACAAATTGTTGTGGTAATAATTTGAAAAATATATCCGTTAAAATTCCTAAAGGAGTATTTACTGTTGTGACAGGAGTATCTGGTAGTGGAAAGAGTACGTTAATAAATCAAACACTTTATCCAGCACTATGTAATGAATTAAATATCTCAAAACAATATCCATTAGAGTATGGTAAGCTAATAGGTCTTAATGGAGTGAAAAAAGTTATAAATATAGACCAAAGTCCTATAGGTAGAACACCTAGATCAAATACAGCTACATATACAAAAATTTTTGATGATATACGTGATTTGTTCTCAAAAACAAAAGATGCAATGATAAGAGGTTACGATAAGGGAAGATTTTCTTTTAATGTAAAAGGCGGTAGATGTGAAGCTTGCTCTGGTGCTGGTATTGTAAAAATAGAGATGAATTTTTTACCTGATGTTTATGTGGAATGTGAAGTTTGTAAGGGTAAAAGATACAATAGTGAAACACTGGAAGTTAAATACAAGGATAAAAATATTTCAGAAGTTTTAGATATGAGTGTACTAGAAGCTTATGATTTTTTTGAAAAGATACCCTCATTAAAAAGAAAATTAGAAACATTGATTGAAGTTGGTATGGACTACATTAGTCTTGGTCAAAGTGCAACAACATTATCAGGTGGTGAAGCACAAAGAATAAAGTTATCTAGTGAATTATCTAAAATAAGTAATGGAGATACTATATATATATTAGATGAACCAACAACAGGTTTACATTTTGAGGATATACGAAAACTACTACTAGTGTTAAATAAGCTAGTTGAAAAGAAAAATACGGTAGTAGTTATAGAGCATAATTTAGATGTTATAAAGTCAGCAGACTATATTATAGACATAGGTCCAAATGGTGGAATAAATGGTGGAGAAATTGTCTGCAAAGGGACACCAGAAGAGATTATTAAGTGTGAACAATCATATACAGCTAAATTTTTAAAACCAATTTTAGGAGAGTAATATTATGTATAATTTTGATATAAAAAGATTAACACCAATAATATATGTTGTATCAGTACTAATTTTATTGATATTAATATTTAAAGTATTGATTTTTTTATTACCCTTTGTGATAGCTGCGGTTATTGTTAGAATGTTAAGTCCTATTGTTAATAGAATGAGTAATAAGAATAAGTTTACAAAATCTATAGTGCTACTGTCGTTTTATGTGTTTGTGTTTATAATAGTATCACTTATACTAGTTAAGATATTTTTAGAAGCATATAATTTGTTTAGTACATTAATTAAAAATCAAGACTACATTCTAGCACATGTAACTCATGCACTGGATAAATATGAAAAATATGTTTCAAAATTACCAGATTATTCAGAAAATTTAATTGATGAGTTAGTAAGTAAGGTGTTAAAATATTTTAATGGAACTATTTTAAACTTATTGAATTCAAGCATAAATATGTTGAAGATGTTACCAAGATTA
Organism: Sneathia sp. DSM 16631; assembly: GCF_014892235.1. Lineage (NCBI taxonomy): Bacteria > Fusobacteriati > Fusobacteriota > Fusobacteriia > Fusobacteriales > Leptotrichiaceae > Sneathia > Sneathia sp. DSM 16631. The sequence goes on from NZ_JADBHL010000001.1 coordinate 50,426, forward strand.
GTTGTGTTTATTATAGTAACAATCTTATCTTCGTTTATAATAATAAATGATAAAAATATAATAGTAAAATTCCTAACAGAACAATTTCCATATTCATGGTTAAAGATAGGAAATAAGATAAAAAAAGATATATTAAGATTAGTGTTTAATTACTTAAGAGCACAGTGTATACTGATAACTCTATGCTTTATAGAGTTACTGGTAGGACTTAATATAGTAAGTATGTATTGTAAAGATGTTAAATATGTTTTAATTGTATCAATAATAATAGCAGCAATAGATGCACTCCCTATATTAGGTGCAGGGTCAGTTTTAATACCATGGGTATTAGTAGAAGTATTTGTAGTCAATAACTATATTTTAGCATTGAGTCTTTTAGTTCTATATATTATAATATTCCTAGTTAGACAGTATTCAGAACCTAAGTTAATAAGTAAAGGTGCAGGTATGCATCCTCTTATTACATTGATAGCAATGTATTCAGGATTCAAAATATTTGGAGTTTTAGGCTTCCTATATGGTCCGATAATTGCTGCAATAATTCGCATAGTATTTTCTGAAGAGATTAAATATGGTTTCTTTAAATATTTAATAAACAATAGAAAGGAACAAAATGAATAAAATTCTAAATGTAGTAAAGATTATTATGCTTTTTATCATTCTATTTTTCATTGGTTTTACTCATAATTTTGTACTGCAAAAGCAGAATGTTAAGAATAAAGAAGTCATAATAACTAAAGGTGATAAACCAAATGAAATATATAAAAAGTTAGGTCTTAAATACAATGTGTTTGATAAAATATATTTTAGACTAACTTTAAATGATAGAAAGATAAAAAATGGTTATTACCTATTTAGTAAAAACATTAGTAAATTTGAAATAATAGAACAATTAATAAATTCAAGAAGTACTCAAATTGTTTTAACAATACCAGAAGGATTTACAACAGATGAGGTTTTAGATAGAATAGAGCAATTAGGTTTAGCAACTAAAAAAGAAATGCTAGAATCTATGAAGGGGTATAATTTTTACTATAAGCATACTGATAATTTTGAAGGATATTTATTACCTCAAACATACTTTATTGCCAAAGGTGAAAGTCCTAAGGAAATATTGGATAAGATACTTAATACTTTTCTACAAGAATATCCAGTTAATAAGTATGATAAGGATCAGATGTTTAATATATTAACTTTGGCATCTATAGTAGAAAAAGAAGCAAATAATGATGAGGATAGACCTAAGGTGTCTGCAGTGTTTAAAAATAGGCTAAAAATTTCTATGCCATTGCAATCTGATGCAACACTAAGGTATGAATTAAAAAGAGATGTAACAAAGAATGATTTAAAGACTAATGATTCAGAATACAATACATATAAGCATAGAGGTTTAACTCCAAGCCCTATATGTAATCCAGGAGAAAAAAGTATAGACGCAGCAATTAATCCTGAGAAAGATTTTAATGACTTATACTTCTTTATGTATAAAAATAAGACATATTATTCTATGACGCATGAAGAACATCTAAATAAAAGAAAAGAAAGTGGACATTTGAAATGAAAAAGATAATATGTATATTAATTACATTTTTATTAATCAGTTGTACTGAAATTGAACATATAACAAGACCTATATACAGAAGAAATGTAGGAGATAACCCTGTTGTTAAGATTAAATTAAGTACTAATTCAAGTAACTACAGGGGCGATATTTATTTTGATGGTAATGATAGAATTAATGAAGTTAGACTAGAAGACTACCTATACTCAGTAGTTGCAAGTGAAATGCCCAGAAGATTTAATATTGAAGCATTAAAAGCACAAGCAGTTGCAGCAAGAACATATGCAGTTAATAGATTACTAAGTAACAATGGTAGCAGAAATTATGATATGTTTGATGACCAAAGATCGCAAGCATATAACGGAATTAAACAAGAAAATGAAAAGGTAAGAAGAGCTGTAGATTCAACAAGAGGAATAATTTTAACATACAACGATAATCCTATAGATGCATTGTATACAGCAAGTTGTGGTTCAAAAACTTTGGCTGCTATAGACTATTTTGGTAAAGATTATCCATATTTACAAAGTGTTGATGACTATAGCCAAGAAGAAATTTGGAAAAGAAGTATAAATCTTGAAGATTTAAAAAATATTTTAAATAGTGAGACTGAGAATATAGAGGATGTTGATAATCTAGTTTACTTAGATGATATGATTTTAACTAAAAAACAATTTAAATTAAAAATGCATTTAAGAAGCCCAAGATATACAGTTAAATTAATAGATGGAGTTGTATATATTAATGGTGAGGGTTATGGACACTGTGTAGGTATGTCTCAAGTTGGTGCAAATAATCTTGCAAAAAGAGGATACGATTATGTACAGATTTTAAAGCACTACTATACTAATGTTGAATTAAAAAGGATATATTAATGAGTAAGATACTAATTGCATTTTCTACAGGACCCGATTCTGTATATCTATATCATTACTTAAAAAGAGAAAATAATGAGCTAGGTCTTTGTTATGTAAACCATAATTTAAGAAATGACGTAGATAAAGATATAGAATTTTTGAAAGAATTTAGTGATAGAGAAAAAGTTCCTTACTACATTATGAACTTAAATTTAGAAAAATTTAATGAAAATAGTGCCAGAGAAAAAAGATATGAAGCACTAGAAAAATGTAGGATAGAAAATGGGTATACATATATTGCAACAGGGCATAATATGAATGATAATGTAGAAACAGTAATATTTAGACTGCTAAGAGGTACTGGTCTAGATGGTCTAAAAGGTATACCGAAAAAAAGAGGCCATATTATACGACCCATATTAGGTATTAGTAAAGAAGAAATATTAGAGTATTTAAAGGTTAATAACATTTCATATAGAATTGATTATACTAATCTAACTAATGATTACTCTCGTAATATTATTAGAAATAAAATGATGCCCATAATGAAAGAAATAAATGAGGGTTACCTTGACAATATTTCACGGTTTATAACCCTACTAAATGAGGATAATGAAGTTAAAAGATATATAAAAAAGACTTTAGATGAGAAGAATATAAAATACAGTAAGAATAAGATAGATGAAATATATGATATAAGAGACAAAAATGGTGCGATAATAAGTTTAGATAAGGAATATATTTGGTATAAGTCATATAATTTTTATGGTATAAAGAAACGTGAAACTAAAAAAAGTTTTAGATATATTTTGAAATTAAATGAAGATATAAATGTTAATGGATATAGCATATATTTTTCTAATTTTAGTGATAAAAAAAATCAACTTGAAAAAATGGGGTATAAAATATATAATATACTGAACGTTGATTTATTAGAAATACGAAACAGAAAAGATGGCGATTATATAGATAATATAAAGCTAAAAAAACTTTTTATTGATAAAAAAATTGATAAATATACTAGGGATTTATTGCCATTAGTTTTGGCTAATGATGAGATAATTTTAGTTGCAGATATAAGACACAGCAAAAAAATAAGTGGTATAGCAACAAAAGAACAAAATTACATTGCAATTAAGAAGGGAGAATAATGTTTAAATTATACGACGATATCGAAGATGAAGAAAAAAAGAAGAATGATAAAAAGGACGATGACGAAGAGCTATTTAGAAAAAAAGTAGAAGAATTAAGAGAAAGACGTGGCAGAAGAAAACCACCTATAGGAAGCCCAATATTCTTCTTGATAATTCTTGCAATAATATATGGAATCTATCGTTTTACAATTAGTAATAATGGATCACAAGACATACAACAAGTATCATATACAGAATTTGTTAATAAGATTAAGACAAAAGATATTAAAGAAATTTCTGAAAAAGAAGACCTATTATACGGAAAAGTAAAGGGTTCAAAAGTTGTATATGAAACTAAGAAAATTACAAGTAGACTAGGTAATGATAATACAATAATGAATCTTGTAAATTCTTCAAATGATATAGATGTTAAAGTTGAAAATACTGCTACTAAATCAATGATAATGCAATTAGTATTAAGTATTGCTCCATTGTTTGTATTAATACTACTATTTTTATTCTTATCAAGAAGAATGTTAGGTGGTTCTGGTGGAGGAATAAATCCACTTAATTTTGGAAAGAGTAAATCAAAATTAAAAGAAAAACCAAATGTTAAATTTTCAGATGTAGCAGGTCTTGATGAAGTTAAAGAAGAGCTAGAAGAAGTAGTACAATTCTTAAAAGATCCAACAAAGTTCTTGCAAGCAGGAGCTAGAGTACCTAAAGGTGTTTTACTATTAGGTCAACCAGGTACAGGTAAGACCCTATTAGCAAAAGCAGTGGCTGGTGAATCTGGAGCATCATTTTTCAATATTTCAGGTTCTGAATTTGTTGAAATGTATGTTGGGGTTGGGGCTTCAAGGGTTAGAGACCTATTTGAAGAAGCAAAGAAAGAAAGACCTTCAATAATCTTCATAGATGAAATAGATGCAATAGGTAGAAAAAGAGGAACAGGTAGAAATGGTGGTAATGATGAAAGAGAACAAACATTAAACCAACTACTTGTTGAAATGGATGGATTTGAAACAGATGAAAAGATAATTGTAATAGCAGCAACAAATAGGGACGACATACTAGATAGTGCCTTACTTAGATCAGGAAGATTTGATAGAAGAATAGCTGTTAGTGCACCAGATGTAAAAGGAAGACTAGCAATATTAAAGGTTCATGCAAGAAACAAAAAGATAGCAAGTGATGTTAAATTAGAAGATATTGCTAAAATAACACCAGGATTTGTTGGTGCTGACCTTGAAAATATTTTAAATGAAGCTGCAATTTGTGCTGCAAGAGAAAATAGAACAGAAATTCTTATGAAAGACTTAGATGAAGCTGTTGATAAGATAGGAATGGGTCTTGGTCAAAAGAGTAAGATTATTACTCCTAAAGATAAGAGAATGTTAGCGTACCATGAAGGTGGACATGCATTAGTTGCAAGTCTATTACCAGATACAGATAAAGTACATAAGGTAACAATAATACCACGTGGTGATGCAGGTGGATATACAATGAGACTACCTAATGAAACATTAAATATGAGAAGTAAGGGTATATTAGCAGATATAATGGTTGCATTTGGTGGAAGAGTTGGAGAATTGTTAGGTATGGATGATATAGGTACTGGAGCATATTCAGATATACAACATGCAACACACTATGCAAGACTATTTGTTCAAAGTTATGGACTTGATAAAGAAATGGGACCTATTAACTATGAACAAAGCAGACAAGAAGAGTATGCATTTATTGATTCTAATAGTGAAAAGACAAAAGAATTATTAGATGAAAAGGTAAAACAATTACTAACTAAGCAATATGAAAAGACAAAAGAATTGTTGACAGAAAATAAGGAAAAATTAGATGAAATTGCCTTACTATTACTAGAAAAAGAAACAGTTACTGGTTCTGAAATACGTGCTATAGTAAGTGGACATACTCATGATGAAGTGCTAACTATGACACCAGAACAATTAGAAGAATTTTATTAGAGGTCAAATGGAAATAGAAAAATTATACGAGAGTATAAAGGAAGAAATTGATAAAAAGATTGATGAATACAAAGAAGCATTTAATTATGATAATAAAGACTTTTTTGCTGAAATTGCATTTTGTATATTAACACCACAATCAAAAGCACTAAATGCATGGAAAATTATACAAACTCTAAAGGAAAATGATTTGTTATTTACAGCTGATAGTGATACATTAGAAAACTATTTAAATAGTATAAGGTTTAAAAAGACTAAGGCAAAAAGATTAGTTAGTCTTAGAGAAAAATTAAGTATAAATGGTAGTTTAGAAGCAAAAAAGATAATATTTAATGGTAATGATGTATTCAAGATACGTGAATGGTTAGTTAAAAATATAGACGGATTTGGGTATAAAGAAGCAAGTCATGTCTTACGTAATTTAGGTTTTGGAGAAAATATTGCTATACTTGACAGACATATTTTAAGAAATTTATTGAAGTTAGAAATAATAGATGAGATTCCTAAGACTTTAACACCAAAAAAATATATGGATATAGAAGAGAAAATGAGAAAATACTCAAGTAAAATAGATATATCAATGGATAGGTTAGATTTACTATTTTGGTACAATGAAGTAAACTACTTATTTAAATAGGAATGGGCTTTAATGCCCATTTTTATATTGAAAAAAACCAAATAAATTGATATAATTTAAGAGAAAAAAAGTCTGAAATTAAGAAAGGAGTGTATGAGTTATCATACAAAAAAAAGTATGTTTGAAGAAATAAAAGAAATTCTTTTAGAACAGTTAGATATTGATGAAAAAGATATAAAACTTGAAAGTAAATTAATAGATGATTTAGGTGCAGATTCTTTAGATGTTGCCGAAATAGTTTCTGCAGTGGAAAATAAGTTTAATTTAGAATTTAGTAAGGAAGATTTAAATAAAGTAGAAACAATACAAGATATTATTGATCTTTTAGAAAAGAATAATAAAAGGTAGTGAAAGAGTTGAATAAAGATATAGTTAAATTAATGAATACAATTAAGTACCATTTTAAAGACGAAAGACTTTTGATTCAGGCATTAACGCATAGATCATATGCTAATGAACATGATATGTATGGTATGCATGATAATGAAAGACTAGAATTTTTAGGAGATTCAGTTCTAGACTTAATATCAACAGAATACATAGTTGCAAAATATCCTCAGTTAAAAGAAGGGGATATGTCTAAGATTAAAAGTCAACTAATAAGTGAAAATGCTTTTTCAACTATAGCAAATGAAATTCAATTAGGAGAATACCTTTTTTTAAGTAATGGTGAAAACGCTACTGGAGGCAGAAAAAGAAAGTCTATACTAGGTGATGCTTTTGAAGCGTTAATAGGTGCAATATTCTTAGATTCAGGTGATTACTATGTTACCAAAAAAGTTGCATTAGAATATTTAGTTAAGACTTTAAAACATTTAGATAGTATAGAAGGTATTTTAGATTACAAGACAGAATTACAAGAATACATACAGTCTATATACAAAGTTACGCCAGAATATGAGATAATAAGTGCAACAGGACCAGATCATGATAAAGTATTTACAGTAATTGTAACTGTTAATGGTAAGACCGTTGGTGAAGGGGTTGCAAAGAATAGAAAGAGTGCTGAAAAGGCTGCAGCAAAGCAAGCATTAAGTAGCATGAGAGGCAAAAAATGATAAAAAAAGCAATATATCCAGGTAGTTTTGATCCAGTTACAAAGGGTCACCTAGATATTATACAAAGAGCAAGTAAACTAACAGAAGAATTAGTAGTTGCTGTATTACATAATGTAAGTAAGTCTAATTCATGGTTTAGTGTAGATGAAAAAATAGATTTATTGAAAAATAGTATTTCTGAATTGGATATAAAGGACTGTAAGATAAGGATAATTTCATTTAATGGATTATTGGTAGATTTAATAGAAAAAGAAAATATTGATGTATTAATTAGAGGCTTAAGAGCAGTTTCTGATTATGAGTATGAAGTGCAATTAAATCTTACAAACAATCTCTTAACTAAGAAAAAATTTGAAACAATATTTTTAAATGCTTCAAGAAAATACCTTTATTTAAGTTCTAGTGTCGTAAGAGAAATAGCTATACATCATGGTAAACTAGATTACTTTGTTACAGATTATGTAGAAAAAAAATTAATTAAAAGGGTTGATGAAATAAATGGGAAAAACTAAAATAACGTATATTTGTTCAGCATGCCTGTATAAACCAGTTAAATGGGTAGGGCGTTGTCCTAATTGTAATACTTGGGGGACAATAGAAGAAGAAGTATCTATGAAGGATTTAGTAGTAGATGATAAATTCTCAAAAGAAGTTAAGAGAATAACGGATATAAAGTTAAATACTGAATTTAGATATACGACTAATTTTAGTGAGTTTGATAGAGTTCTAGGTGGAGGATTAACAAAGTCTGAGGTTGTTTTAATAACTGGAGAACCTGGAATAGGTAAATCAACTTTTTTACTTAGTTTATTAAATGAATATTCAAAAGATAATGTAGCATTATATATTTCTGGTGAAGAATCACAAAAACAAATAAAGCAAAGAGCAGTTAGAATAAATGTAGATTCTAATAATTTAAGTGTTTTAAGTGACACAAGACTAGAGTATATTATTGATTCTATAAAGAAAACAAAGGCTAAGATAGTAGTAATTGATTCTATACAAACTCTATATAGCGAAAATATTAATTCAATACCATCTAGTGTTAGTCAAATAAGGGAATGTGCCTTAAAGTTAATTGAATTAGCAAAAGAGAATGAAATTTCACTATTTATTGTGGGTCATGTAACAAAAGATGGTAAGCTTGCAGGTCCAAAACTACTAGAACACATGGTTGATTGTGTTATAAGTTTTGAAGGTAGTGAAAATAATACATATAGAATTGTTAGAACTACAAAAAATAGATATGGATCAACAAATGAAATATCAATATTCGAAATAAAAGAACAAAGTGTTGAAGAAGTAAAGAATCCATCCCTATTTTTCGTATCTGATAGAGATGAAAAGAATATCGGTAGTACTATAGTAGCAAGTATAGAAGGAAGCCGTGTTGTCTTGTTTGAAGTTCAAAGTTTAGTTAATAAGGCAATATATGGATATCCTAAAAGAATTATACAAGGTATAGATAAAAATAGGATAGAAATATTACTAGCCATATTATCAAAGCATATGAATATGGACTTTAACTTAAATGATGTATATATTAATATACCTGGAGGTATAGAAATAAAGGAAAGGGCAAGTGATTTAGCGATAATATTATCATTAATATCATCTGTTAAGTCTATCCCTATAAGTGCTAAGATTGCTGTATTAGGTGAATTAGGACTAAGAGGAGAATTAAGAGCAGTTTCATTTATTAAAAAGAGAGTTAAAGAATTAGAAAAACTTGGATTTACTGGTATATACTTACCTAAGGTACAAGAAGAAGATTTAAAAAAAGAGAAATTTAAAATAAAACTTAGTTTTATTGATAATATTAGCGAGTTGGTGGAAAGGATTAATTAATGGAAGATGAAGTTTTGAAACAAATATTTGGTATTATAGCACCAGGTAAACCTTTAAGAAATGCTATAGATAGAATACAAGAGGCTTCACTAGGGGCTTTAATAATACTTTGTGAACCTAAAGAAATAAATGATTTAATGGAAGGTGGCTTCTCATTATTTACTGATTTCACACCACAAAAATTATACGAGTTAGCTAAAATGGATGGTGCTGTTTTAGTATCAAGAGATGTAAAGAAGATATATGGTGCTAATTTACAATTGCAACCAGATCATACACTATTTACTGATGAAAGTGGTACAAGACATAGAACAGCTCATAGAATGGCAATGCAAACAGGTAATATTGTAATAACAATATCAGAAAGACGTAATAAGGTTACAATATATAAGGATAAATTTAAATATTCACTTGATTCAATAGGAGACCTATTAATCAAAGCCTCACTTGCAATTATGTCACTTGAAAAATATTCTAGCATAATTAATAAATATTTAATAAGCATGAACCATTTAGAATATGAAAATTTGGTAACTTTAGAAGATGTTGTGCGTGTAATTAGATTTTTCATATTGTTATTTAATATGGAAAACAAGATTAATCAATATATATTAGAATTAGGTACAGAAAGTAAGACTATACAACTACAACATACAGAAATTATGTTGGGTCATAAGAATAATTTCTTAAATTTAATTAAGGATTATAGCAATAGCAAAGATAAACCAGAAAAGATATTTGAAAAAGTCCTTAAATTAGATAAGCCAGAACTTACAAATGATGAATATATAGTACAATTATTAGGGTATAACACAAAAGAATGGATGCTAGAAGATACCTTATCAGCTAAAGGGTATAGATTACTAAGTAATATAATGAATCTAACAAAGAAGGATACTGAAAATATTATTGAAAAATTCGGTAATATACGAGGAATATTTGCTGCATCAATAACGGAATTAGAAGAAGTTAAAAACTTAAGTAAGAATAAGGCATATAAGGTAGCAAGAATTTGTGAAAAATACAAGAACAAGAAAGAACTTGAAATCTTATGATAGTCTGTGGAGTTGTTGCAGAGTTTAATCCATTTCATTATGGACATAAGTATCAAGTTGATAATATTAAAGCAGATATTAAAATTGCCGTTATTTCACCAGATTTTGTGCAAAGAGGAGAACTTAGCATTTTAAATCAAAAAGATAAGGCAAAGATAGCTTTAGATATGGGATACGATGTTGTTGTTGCTATACCTACAAAATTTGCTATACAAAATGCAGAGGTATTTTGTACTTATGCTTGTAGATTATTAGATAAATTAAAAGTAAACTATCAAGTATTTGGTGCAGAAACTGGTGATTTATCTAGTATATATACTATGATGGATAGGTTAGAAAATAGCATATTAAAAGACCATTTAAAAAGTGGATTTTCATATAACAAGTCATGTGAGTTAGCATTAGGTGATTTAAGCTATTTGTATAAGTCAAATAATATATTAGCAATGGAATATTTAAGGGCTATAAAGAAATATAATCTATGTTATACTCCGTATATTATAAAACGAAAAGATGTACAGTATAACGAAGAAAAAGTGTGTGGGAATATAAGCTCAGCAACAAATATCAGAAAAAAAATACGAAATAATGAAAATGTTGATAAGTATTTACCATATGAGAATACATATAAATACAATTTGAATTATGAGAATAAGCTATATTCATTATTTAAATATATATTACAGACTAGAGTTATCTATAATATATATGATTTAAATACTGAGATATTAAATAAAATGAAAAAAGAAATAAAAAAGGCAGATACATATAATAAGTTTTTAGAACTTATGTCTTCTAGAAATATTTCTATCAATAGAGTAAAAAGGTTGATTTTAAATATAGTGTTGGATATAAAAAAAGATGATATTGATAAGGAAGAAGAGATAAAGCAAATTAAGGTTATTGGAATCAATAAGAAAGGTGCAAAATATATAAAAAACATTCCAAATATTTGTGTAAATTACAAATATTTAGAAGGTGAAGAAAAATTTTATGCACTTTATGAATATTTGTTAGGTTCTTACCATTTTACTAATACCGTCTATAATGAAAGTGAATGAAATGTATATATTAAATAAAATATTAAACTACAAAAGAAAAACATTGGATCAGTCATTGAAAGATGTTATGAAGAGTAAAAATAGAATGATATCAGGTAAATTTTCACCCATAGTTTTTGGCATGGAGTATGAAGAGGTAAAGTATACTTCTATTGATAATAAGACACTTTATGGTTGGTTAATTAAAAGAAATGAAGATAAAAATAATACTATTATATTAGTACATGGAAGAAATAATAACAGAATATTTTGTCTTAAATTTTTACAAATATTTTTAGACATAGATAGCGAAAAAAAATACAATATTTTCATACCCGATTTAAGAAATTCAGGTAAGTCTGATGAGTCAAAAACTGCATTTGGGTATTTTTTTGCTAAAGATGTGTATAGCACTATGAAAATGTTAAAGCAAAAATTTGGGTTAAATAATTTTGTCTTATATGGCTTTTCACAAGGTGCAATGGGAGTTGCTATTGCACAATCATTGTATAGAGATAAATTAAAAGAAGACGGGATAAAAATAGACAAGATGATATTGGATAGTCCTATTTCAAATATTAAAAAGATTATACTTTATCATGCAAGAATCAAGAATATTAAGATTCCAAAGATATTTTTACTTCCCGCATTTTTAACGTTAAATAAAATTGTAGAAAATAATTTGGATAAGTTAAAATTATCATGTCTATTAGGCTTTGTACCTACGTTAATAATACAATCACAAAAAGACAGGGTTACACCGTTTAAGATAGTAGAAAAAGAGTACAATGACTTGCAGGATGATAAGAAAAAAGAAACTAGATTTAAAGCATTCAGAAAAGGACAACATGTCAGAATTTATTTAGAATACAAGGAAGAATATACACAAACTATTAAAAAGTTTTTAGAAAGTGAGAAAATATGAATAAATTAACAAAGAAAACATATATCCTATATGGCTTAGGAGTTTCATATTTTATGCTTGACCAATTGTTTGTTCAATGGCTAAAGTATTTTTATTTACCCCCAAAAAATGTTGGATTAAGTCCAATAATGCCAGCAAGATATATAGTCTTTGGCTTCATAATTATGAGACTGGTTGATGCAATAACAGATCCTGTTGTTGGTTACTTATCTGATCATAATAGATCAAGACTAGGTAGAAGATCATTTTTCATGATATTAGGTGGTATACCACTAGCAATATCAATGATATTATTCTTTTATCCACAAGGGGATACAGCATTTTCTAGATTCATATACTTTGCAATAATAGGTTCTATATACTTTGTTGCATATACATTAGTAGGAGGTCCATACAATTCCCTTATACCAGATCTTGCACATAATAAGGATGAAAGAATAAATTTATCAACAGTGCAATCAGTATTTAGATTAGTATTTACAGCAATACCACTAGTATTTTCAGGAATAATATTAGCTAAATTAACAAAAAACTTAGGTGATGCGACTAAGGGATTTAGAGTGATGATAATAGTATTTTCTATAGCATCATTAGTAGGAATATATGTATGTTCATTGTTCTTAGGTGAAAACAAAATAGCAAGAAAAGAATATTTATCTAAGGGTTCTAGCTTTAGAAAAACAATGAATGAAATTATGAAAGTAGAAGTTTTAAAATATTTCTTAGGACTATTTTTCTTCTTCAGTGCTTTTAATATTATACGTGGTAGTTTAGCATATTATGTAAGTCTAATATTACATAAAGATGCAAGTTTTGTAACTATAGTCTCAGCAGTAATATTTTTAACATCAGCAGTATTCTTTCCGATTACAAATAAGGTTACAAAAATTTATGGTTTTAAAAAAATAATGATAATAGATATTATTACAATAATAGTTGGAACAATGGGTATGATATTTTACAATAATGCAAATATTATACTAATTTATGTTTTTTGTGCTATAATAGGTGCGGGCATAAGTGGGGCAGCTTTCATATTCCCACCAGCAATGTTAAGTGAAATTTCAACACAAATAAGTGAAAAATCAGGTATTTCTGTTGAAGGATTACTATTTGGTATACAAGGCTTTTTCTTGAAATTAGCGTTTATGGTTGAGGCAATTATTTCAGTTTCAACTATTGTATATGGAAGTGCGATTAATAACCAAGGGCTAAAAAATGCTACCAAAGAAGGGGTGTTAATAAGCCTATTTGTTGCCATAATTATGTTAGTAGTATCAATAATCTTTTATTTATTAAAAAAGAAGGAAATATAAGTGGAGGTTTTTATGGAAAATAGCGAATTAGCAAAAGTTGCTAAAAAAATTAGAAGAGATATAGTTGAAATGATATATCACGCAAAATCTGGCCACCCAGGTGGTTCATTATCTATAGCTGATATATTAGCAGTCCTATACTTTGATGAAATGAATGTAAATGTAAATGATGTTAAAATGCCTAACAGAGATAGATTGGTATTAAGTAAAGGGCATGCAGCCCCTGCTCTATATTCTACATTAATGGAAAAAGGTTTTCTTGATAAAAGCTTAATTACACAATTAAGAAAATTTGGTTCACCATTACAAGGACATCCAGATTTAAAAAAGATACCTTCAATTGAAATGTCTACAGGTTCACTAGGACAAGGATTATCTGCTGCAAATGGTATGGCATTATCATCAAAAATATTTGGTCCAGACTTTAGAGTGTATGCAATAATGGGAGATGGAGAATTACAAGAAGGACAATGTTATGAAGCAGCTATGGCAGCAGCACACTACAAGTTAGATAATTTAGTTGCAATAATAGACTCAAATGGCTTACAAATAGATGGTAATGTTAAAGATGTTATGAATTTAATATCAATAAAAGATAAGTTTGTAGCATTTGGTTGGCATGTAATAGAAATTAATGGACATGACTTTGACCAAATAAAAGAAGCTTTAAAAGAAGCAAGAAGTATTAAAGGTAAACCTACTGCAATAGTTGCTAATACTATTAAAGGTAAGGGAGTTTCATTTATGGAAGGTAACTATGGATGGCATGGAAAAGCTCCAAATTTACAAGAGTATGAACAAGCAATGAAAGAATTAGACTAGGAGGTAGAAAAATGGAAAAAAAGGCGACTAGATTAGCGTATGGTGAAGCGTTAGTAAAATTAGGTAAGATTAATAAAGATGTGGTAGTATTAGATGCAGATTTAACAAAATCAACTATGACAACTTTTTTCCAAAAAGAATTTCCTAATAGACATTTGAATATGGGAATTGCAGAAGCAAATATGATGGCAACTGCTGCAGGAATAGCAACAACAGGTAAGATACCATTTGCATCAACATTTGCAGTATTTGCAGCTGGAAGAGCATTTGATCAAATAAGAAATAGTATAGCGTATCCACACTTAAACGTAAAGATATGTCCTACACACGCAGGAGTATCACTAGGTGAAGATGGAGGGTCACACCAATCAATAGAAGATATAGCACTAATGAGAGTATTACCAGGTATGGTAGTATTATCACCAGCAGATGCAGTAGAAACTGAAAAGATGATATTTGCAGTTGCTGAGTATAAAGGTCCAGTATATGTAAGATTAGGAAGATTACCAGTTCCGATAATATTTGATGAAGACTATAAGTTTGAAATAGGTAAGGCTGTGACACTAACACAAGGTAATGATGTAGCATTAATAGCAACAGGGCTTTTAGTTTATGAAGCATTAGAAGCAGCAAAGACATTAAAAGAAAAAGGTATAAATGCTAGAGTAATAAATATGTCTACAATAAAGCCATTAGATAATGAAACTGTATTAAAGGCTGCAAAAGAATGTAAGTTCATTGTAACTTCTGAAGAACATTCAATAATAGGTGGACTAGGTGGTGCAGTAGCAGAATACCTATCTGAAGTACATCCAACTAAGGTAATTAGACATGGTGTAAATGATGTATTTGGACAAAGTGGTGAAGGTAACGAAATGTTAGATAAGTATAAGTTAAGAGCAAAGGATATAGTAGAAATTGTTCTTAAAAATATGTAAGGAGTTGAAATGCAAGATAATAAGAAATATACAAAAAAATTAACAGATAAAGGTACTTTTTTATCTGCTATTATAACACTTACAATTGTATTTATTGTTATTGAGTTCATATCTTTTGGATTATTAAATCTACAAGAATATAGCTCTACACAAGTAAGTACAAATCAAGTAATAGTTTATTTAAATGATTTAGATGAAAATACTAAAAATGAGCTTTCTAAAAAATTAGTAGAATTGCCAGGTGTTTCATCAGTAAGATATGAATCTAAAGAAATAGCATTAAAAGCAGCTGTAAAGGAATTAGGGGTTGCAGTTAATGAGGAAGAAAATCCATTAAGTGATGCTTTCTTTGTATATATTAATAAGTCAGTTAAGTTAGACCAATTAAAATCTAGCCTATTAAATATGCCTGAAATATCAGCAATTGACTTTAGAACAAAAGCATTGGAACAATCACTTAATTTCGCAAAAGGTATAGATTCATTGACAATTAAGGCTTCTAGTGTATGTATAGTAGTTGGACTATTTATGATATACAACATTGTAGGTCTTTCAATAAAAAGTAGAAAAAAAGAAATACATGAATTACTAGAAGATGGTGTAAAACCAAGAAAATTAAAAAAGAAATTTTTCTTTGAAAGTATTACAACAATATTTGTATCAACAATATTAAGTTTTGGAATATATCAAGGTATAAGACAATTGTTGGTTAATAATATTAAGCAAATATTGCCAGGATATTCAGCAACAACTTCAATTATTGATGAAGTAATTGTTGCAGCAATACTATTCGTAGTTGCAGTAATAATATCACTATTTATTTCATTCTTTGCAATGAATAGATACTTCAAGATATCTTCACTAGAAAAGATTATTGATAAAGAAGAAGTAGAAGAAAAAAATGAAATAGAAGAAATAAAGAATAGTGAAAATGTTGATGAAAAAGAAGAAATCGAATCTGAAGATGAAGATGAAATGATAGGAGAAGACGAAAATGAAAATAACTGGGAAGTGTAGTGTATTACTTCTTTCATTAGCACTCTCTATACCATATATGACATTTTCAGATGCTCGTATTGATAAGAATAAAAGAAGAATAGCACAAATAAATAGACAAGTTACACAAAATAGAAATCTTATTATAAAAAACAATAGACAAATTGTTGTTACTAAAAGAACACAAGCAAGTTTACAATCAGAAATCAATGACTTGAATTTTCAAATTAACAAGCTACAAAAAGAATATAATATTCTAGAACAAAGATATATAGAACTATTAAAAGCAATTGGAGCTAATGAAAAAGATATTAAAGCATCAATTTCTAAAATTCAAAGTAGTAATGCTGAAATAAAAGTTAATAAAGATGAATATAACACAAAGATAAGAAATTATGATTTAATTAGAAGAGCAAGAAATATTAATCAAAATAGTGGTTTAGTTGGTGCAAGACGTGATAAATTAAGACACGATGCACATGCTATACTAGACCTACAAATCAATAAAATAAAAGGCATAGAGACATATAAAAAAGGTGTAGAACAAGATAAGATTAAGGTTGAAGGAATAAAACAAAAGAATCAATCTGAAGCTACTAAAGTTATGAGTGCTAGAAATGATTTAGAAAATAAGAAGAAAGAACTTAATACTGCTGTTGCAAGAAAGAATAAAGCAGTAGCTGAATTAAGAGACTTACAAAATAAGTTGAGAAAAGAAAATATTACTATTGAAAAAAATAATAGTAAATTAGCTTCTGAAAGAAATAGATTAGAAGCACAAATTAATGCAATTATACGACAAAATGCAATAAGACAACAACAACTTGAAAGACAAAGACAATTAGCATTACGTCGTAAACAACAACAAGGTTCTGCTAAACACGAAAATATAAATGTTTCACAAGAACCAATAAATGTTGTAAAAGGAACTGGATCATTAATTTATCCTATTAGAGGTAGGGTAGTTGTAGGATTTGGTACTGAAAAAGTTCAAGGATTAAAGAGTAAAGGTATAGAAATATTAGGTACATTAGGTCAATCTGTATCTGCTGCTGATACTGGAACTGTAATATATTCAGGAAGTCTTGGAGGATTAGGAAGAGTTGTAATAATAAGCCACGGTTCACTAATTACAGTTTATGGTAATTTAGCATCTATAAGGGTATCAAGAAATGAAGCTGTTCGTAAAGGACAAAGTATAGGAACTTTAGGAAGAGATTCTGAAACTAAGAAACCAACACTTTACTTTGAAGTTAGACATGGTGTTAACATTGTAAATCCTATGAGTTATCTATAATAAAAAGCTGAGCGAAAAAACTCAGCTTTTTTATTTAAAATTCAACTTTAGGCACTTCATTTACCTTATCATCTGTTTCAAATAGTTTTGCATTTCTAAATTTCAAAATATTAAAGAAAAGTGCATTTGGGAATGATTGAACAAATATATTTAGTGTTCTACATGTTGCGTTATAATATTTTCTAGTTGCAAGTATTTGTTCTTCTATATCACTTAGTTCATCTTGTAATTTTAAAAATGAAGTATCTGCTTTTAGTTCAGGATATGATTCATTTAGCATCATAAGACTTCTAAGTGTCTTAGTAATAGTATTTTCAGCTTCTAATACCTTAGAAATGTTTTCTACATTAGACATATCAATATTAAGTAATTTTGATCTAGCAGATATTACAGCATCAAGTGTATCTTTTTCATGCTTTGCATAACCCTTAACTGTATTAACAAGATTAGGAATTAAATCTAATCTTTTTTGTAGATATATTTTAACATTACTCCAAGCTTCTTTATTTAAATTATCTAATGTAACAAAACGATTTTTTAGATATAGTACATATAGTAATAATAATATGATTATTATCAATAAAGCTATAAGCATTTTTTACCCCCTTCCATTATCAATATTATACTATATAAAATTTAAAAATGATAGATTTTTATTAGCTTATTTGGTATAATTTACATATAAAAGAAGTGGGAGAAACAATGAAAGATAAAAGATTTAAAAGGAATTTTTCTATAATCGCTCATATTGATCATGGTAAGTCTACATTAGCAGATAGACTTATGGAAAAAACTGGGGCTGTATCTAAAAGAGAAATGAAAGATCAACTTTTAGATAGTATGGATTTAGAAAGAGAAAAAGGAATAACAATAAAAGCACAAGCTGTAACATTGGAGTATAAGGCAAAAGATGGTAATACATATGAATTAAATTTAATTGACACACCAGGCCATGTTGACTTTATATACGAAGTTTCAAGATCATTAGCTGCTTGTGATGGAGCAATATTAATAGTAGATGCTGCACAAGGAATAGAAGCACAGACTCTTGCTAATGTATATCTAGCATTAGAAAATGACTTAGAAATATTACCAGTGGTTAATAAGATAGACTTGCCGTCAGCAGACGTACCTAAGGTCTTAAAAGAAATAGAAGATATTATCGGACTTGACACAAGTGATGCTGTTTTAACTTCAGCTAAGACTGGTCAAGGAGTGGATGAACTATTAGAAAAAATTGTAAATGTCTTACCTTGTCCAAGTGGTAAAGAAGATGGTCCTACAAAGGCACTAATATTTGATTCACACTATGATGATTTTAGAGGGGTAATAACTAATATTAGAATGGTTGATGGTAAAATACATAAAGGTGATAGAATAAAAGTAATGTCAACTGAAAAAGAATTTGAAGTATTGGAAATTGGTGTATTTACTCCAAAGATGAAAGAAGTTGAAGAATTAACTGTAGGTTCAGTTGGGTATATAGTAACAGGGATAAAATCTATAAAGGATACTCAAGTAGGAGATACCATAACAACAGTAGAAAATCCAGCAAGATATCCTCTAGAAGGATATAGACCTGCACAAAGTATGGTGTTTGCTGGTATTTATCCAATATCAACAGATGATTACAATGATTTAAGAGAAGCATTAGAAAAATTACAACTAAATGATGCATCACTAACATATCAACCAGAAACTTCCCTTGCCTTAGGCTTTGGATTTAGATGTGGTTTTCTAGGACTTTTACATATGGAAATTGTTGTTGAAAGATTGAGAAGAGAATTTTCTATAGACTTAATTTCAACAGCACCATCAGTACAATACTATGTAACACCTGAAAATGGTAAAACAGTAATGATAGATAACCCTGCAGAATTTCCTGAAGGTAGAAAATATATAGAAGAACCGTATATAAAGGGGACAATAATAGTACCTAAGGACTTTGTTGGTAATGTTATGGAATTATGCCAAGAAAAACGTGGAACATTTAAAAATATGAACTATTTAGATGAAACACGTGTTATGATAGAATATGAATTACCATTAGCAGAAATAGTGATAGACTTTTACGATAAATTAAAATCAAGAACTAAAGGATATGCTTCATTTGAATATGAGCTAGTAGGTTATAGGGAATCTGACCTTGTTAAAGTAGATATATTAGTTTCAGGTGAACTAATAGATGCCTTTTGTTTCATAGCTCACCAAGATAATGCATATACAAGAGGACGTGCTATTGCTGAGAGATTAAAAGATGTAATACCTAGACAACAATTTGAAATACCAATACAAGCAGCACTAGGTGGTAAAATTATTGCAAGAGAAACAATAAAGGCTTTAAGAAAAAATGTATTAGCTAAATGTTATGGTGGAGATATTACTAGAAAGAAAAAACTTCTTGAAAAACAAAAAGAAGGTAAGAAGAGAATGAAAGCTATAGGTAATGTTGAAATACCTCAGGAAGCATTTTTAGCAGTTTTAAAACTGGATAAAGATTAAAGATATGGAGTGAAAATGAATAAGAAGATAATATTTTTTGATGTTGAAACTAATGGCTTAAAAGGATCATCAGTATTGTCTATGTCAGCAATGAAAATGAGTTTTAATACAGAAAATTTAGAGATGTATAAGGTAGGAGAATTTAATAGATTCTATTACCGTAATCCTGGAGAACCAATTAACGAGGGTGCTATTAGGGTAAATGGTCTAGATGATGAAGAAATTGAGAGAAGAAGAAGTCTATCAAGTGTAAAATATCCTAAGACATTTAATGAAGACATACAATCATTTGTTGAATTTTGCCAAGGTGCAGATCATTATGTTGCACATAATATACGTTTTGATAGAGATTTTTTACCATTTAAGTTAAAGTATCAATTTGATACTATGATAGAAAATATTGATATAGTAAGAATAATGGGTAATAGAGGATTTAAATGGCCTAAGTTATTAGAATGTGCTGAGTATTACAAAGTTCCATTAGAAGAAGATAAGTTACATAATAGCCTATATGATGTTGAAGTAATGGCAAAGGTATTCTTTAGAATGAGAAAACACAGTATATCAAAAAATAGGATACTTAGGTTTGTTTCAGATAATATTAGTACGGAGTTTTAAGGGTTATGTTTATTGAAAATTTTACATATATAGCTAATTTGATAGGAGTCATTGCCTTTGCAGCTTCTGGTGTAATAAAGGGGATGAAACATAAGTTAGATATATTGGGTATAATAGTTTTAGCAGTTATGACAGCTGTTGGTGGTGGAATAATACGTGATGTTTTGGTTAATAAGGTGCCATATGTACTAACGAATACACAGGATATAGTAGTTGCGACTATTACTGCTATAGTACTATTCCTATTTTTAAAAAAGTATAAGAATAAAAAGAGATCATTTTTTAAGGAACTATTAGTTATGGATGCAATAGGACTATCAATATTCACTATTATTGGTGCAAAAATTGCAATTAATGCAAATGTTTCTGTACTATCAGTTTCAATATTTGCAACTATAACAGGAGTAGGTGGTGGAGTAATAAGGGATATATTAGTAGGTGAAATTCCTATAATTCTAAAAGAAGACGTATATGCATTTTTATGTTTTTTTGGCTCTATCATATATTACTACCTACCACGTATCTTTATTAGCGACATAGTAATATTCCTATTGATCCTAATAATCAGGTTGCTTATCATTAAATACAAAGTAAATTTACCAAAATAAAAAGCTCAATAAAGAGCTTTTTTTTAGTAATATAATTTATCTGATGCAAATACAGGATCACAAGTAACATCTATTTCAAGTTTTGTGAATATTTGTTCATCTTTTGAATTTAATAATGTTGTTGAATGTGCTTGAGCATTTTTTAGTCTATCTAACATAGTTAGTGCAAGCCCAGCTGTTGGGTTAGTTGCTGCAGATATTGATAGTGCATATAGTACTTCTTCAACAGTAAGTATAGGACTTTCATATCCTAATTTTTCTTTTAAATCTAGCATTGGAGTTAAAACACTTGGTGAAATTAAGTGAATATTATCAGTAATTTTTGCAAGATGTTTTAGTGAGTTTAGTATAGCACTAGCTGCTGAATCCATAGTATCTGTTTTTCTACCACAAATAATTACTCCATCATCTAATTCAATTGCCATTGATGGCATACCTGAAATACTTGCTTTTTGTCTAGCAGGTACTACACAGTTTCTATCAGTTTCTTTTAGATTTAGTTCTTCCATTATCATCTTAGCACGATTTGAAGTTTCTAAATCTACATAACCCTTCTTGTATTCACAAGCAGTCTTAAACATTCTACGAATAATTTCATCGCAAGAAGCTTTTCTTACAACTTCATCGTCAATTATACCAGTTGCAAGTCTATTAACACCCATATCAGTAGGAGACTTATACACTGCATATCCTTTAATTTTTTCAATTATTCTCTTTAAAATAGGGAATGCTTCGATGTCTCTATTGTAATTTACAGCGTTAATACCGTAAGCATTTAAGTGGAATGGATCTATCATATTAACGTCTTTTAAATCCACTGTTGCTGCTTCGTATGCAATATTAACAGGGTGTTTTAATGGTAAATTCCACACAGGGAAAGTTTCAAATTTAGCATATCCAACATTTACGCCTCTTTTGTGTTCATTGTATAGTTGAGATAGGCAAGTTGCAAGTTTACCAGAACCAGGTCCTGGAGCAGTAACTACAACTATAGGTCTTGTTGTTTCAATATATGGTCTTTTTCCAAATCCTTCGTCACTAACGATAACATCAATGTCATTTGGGTATCCCATAGTAGGTTCAAATAGATAAACTTTTATACCTCTACTTTCAAGCTTTTGCTTGAATATTTTAGCAGATGGTTGTCCTTCATAACGTGTTATTACAACACTATTAACTTTAAGTTCGTTTGAGTTTAACTTGTCAATGATTCTTAAAACTTCAGTGTCGTAAGTGATACCTAAATCTCCTCTTAATTTATTTCTTTCGATATCACCAGAATAAACACAAATAACAACTTCCAATTTATCCTTTAATTTTTTTAAAAGTTCAACTTTAGCATCTTTTTTAAAACCAGGCAATATTCTTTTTGCGTGTAAGTCAGAGAATAATTTACCTCCAAATTCAATGTATAGCTTGTCATACTCATTTACACGTTCTAGAATGTATTTTGATTGTTCTGTAAGATACTTTTCGTGACTAAATCCAATTTTCATAAATCTCTCCCTCTTAAATTTTTTACATCATAGAATAGCACTAAATGAAAAATATGTAAAGGGGAAATTTAAAAAAAAATGCCATAAGGCATTTATTAATTCTTTGAATATTTACTTACAACTATGATAGATAGTAGGATAATTACAATTCCAAATAATTGAAATATTCCAAAAACTTCTCCCATAAAATTGATTGCAATTAAAAGTGACACTACTGGTTCAAATACAGCTAACATACAAGTAAGTGTAGGCTTTATATATCTTGAGCTTTCTATTAGTAGATAAAAAGGTATAACAGTACCGATAATTATTACAACTAAGAATGCAAATAATATCTTTAAATCTTTAAAATATGATAATGCTATTAGTACGTTGTAGAAAGGTAGTAGTAATATCGAACCTATTATCATACTAAATCCCATTAAAAATGATGTAGGCCATCTAAAGAATTTTTTTGCATCTATGATGTAGAAAGCATAACCAAATGAAGTAATAAGTCCCCATAATATTGCTCGTGGGTCTATAGATAATTGCTTTGTACTACCATTAGTTACAACGAAAAATACACCAAGGAGTATAAGGAGGGTACAAATAACCTCAGATATTTGAGGCTTTTTTTTGTATTTTAAACAAACAAATATGATTACTAATATTGGAGCACCAAATTGCATTAATGTTGCAAAAGGTGCTGAACTATATTGTATTGTTGCAAAAAAAGGTAGTTGTACACCCAGCATACCGAATATTGAGTAAATCAAAAGATCAAAGAATTTGTATCTATTATTAACCATATCATATGCCTTATTTATTCCATCTTTATACGCACCATAAAGTATGAATAAAATACCTGCAACTAGCATTCTAACAGCTACAAGAGAGATATAGTTAAAATTAGAATTATTAAATATATATTGAGTAAAATTACCACCTATACCCCATAGAGTAGAGCTAAAAGCAGCAAGAAAAATCCCATAATATTTTTTGTTCATTATTACCTCACTTTTTAGCACATTTAATTATTAATATGCTACCTAACATTGAAATTATTGTGCTTATAACCAATAGTGCAAAAATAGAAATATTTTGACAAATTTGTGCACCTATGTAGTTACCTAAAATACTTCCTAATGTTAGAGCAGTACCTATATATGC